>JAHHRG010000024.1 GCA_020025965.1 Sutterella sp. | reverse complement strand
TTAGAGGCGGGTCAAATCCTGTCGTTTAGTGGGATATTAATCTGTCGCGTAACACTACTTCATTTCTGCAGTTTTTGTGATAAGAATAAAACTATCTTCGTTCTAATCACAGTAACGAAGTTCTAGTCGACAGCTTGAACGGTTTTTCGGATAACGTTCCTAACGGAAGGTCAGAAAGTGTGTGGGGAGGGAAATCTGTTGCTATATGAGGATTGTTATCCTTAATGCTGGTGACGTATTGTTTGTCGATGTTTCTTGATGCGGTCTGGGAGCTTTGAGGTTCTCGTCTTGATTAGCGTTGCATAGACGAAAAAAAAAGAGGACAATCTTTCGATTGTCCTCTTTTCGAGAATTCTGGCTCCCCGAGCTGGGTTCGAACCAGCGACCTGCGGATTAACAGTCCGTCGCTCTACCGACTGAGCTATCGGGGAATCAAGAACACGAAGTATACGTAGCTTTTTTTAGAATGACAAGAGAAAAAATAAAAATCACTCAAAAATACCATAAATGCGGTATCTCAGAGGTTAAGAAACTCCCTTGATGGCACGTACTACGAGATCCACGTTGTGATCGTTAAGGCCAGCCATGCAGAATCGGCCGTTACGAACACCATAAACGCCCCAGTCTTTCATGAGAAGGTCCATCTGCTCACCGGTCAGACCAGTAAAGGAGAACATTCCGTTCTGACGAATGGCAAAACTAAGATCAAGTCCTGCTTCCTGTCCCTTTTGAGCAAAGAGTTCGCGCATACGGCGAATACGGCTGCGCATGCCGTTGACTTCATCGAGCCAGATTTGACGAAGTTCGGGGTCGGAAAGAATTTCCGCTACGACTTGACCGCCAAAAGCTGGCGGGTTTGAATATTCGCCTCGGATCTGAGGAGCGAGGTTCATGCGAACGAGATCTGCTTCTTGAGCGTTGCCCGTCACGAAATGAATCGCTCCCACACGTTCTCCGTACAAACCGAAATTCTTGGAGCAGGAAGACGCGACCATGAAAGGGATGCCTGCATCGGCAAAAAGACGCGGTGCATACGCATCTTCGTCAACACCGAAACCGAAACCTTGATAAGCGATGTCAAGGAGCGGATAGAGATTGCGTTCGCGGACAATTTCGAGCACTTGCTGCCACTCTTCCTTCGAGAGGTCTGCTCCCGTCGGATTATGGCAGCAGGCATGAAGAATCACAACCGTCATCGGTTCGAGTGTCTTCAGGCAGCTTGCCATCGCTTCAAAGTCAACACCTTTGGTACTCGGGTCAAAGTATGGGTATTGGCTTACCTTGTAGCCTGCTTGATTGAGAATCATCAGGTGGTTGGCCCAGGTGGGAGAGCTTGCTGTACCGACTTGTGCACCGAGGCTCAGATGAGCAAAGCGCGCACCGACGTGCAGAGCACCGGTGCCGCCCAGAGCCTGAGCGGTATAGATGCGTTTTGATTGCACGGCTTCGCTGGTTGCACCGAAGACAAGTTCTTGAATGTGCTGATTGAAAAGCGGGAGCCCTGTGATGGGGCTGTAGCCGTGAGGGGCGCGACGAGCCATCAAACGGTTTCTCGCGATTTCGACCGCTTTCATCAGAGGGAGCTTGCCCGTTTCGTCCAAAAAGATACCGATCGTAAGATTGGCTTTTTCTTCGCGCGGATCCTTTTGATAGAGGGTGCTGAGTCCGAGAATAGAGTCGTCGGCAACGGGGACGAGGTGCGAGTAACAGTTTGATGTGGACATGGTGGTAGTTCTTGTCTAAATGATCGATTTTTCCACTATAGCAAAGCGTCGATCCTGCAGGCGTTCTAATTGAAGAAACCACGCTTCTGGTCAGACGGACTAAGACGAACGCCTGAGTTGATGTCTAAAATATTCTTTTCGAACTGCGTTTTATTCTCTCTCTCGGAATCTGTCGTGAGCAATATCGTTACGTACCCTAATTCACCGTTTATCCTGCATCAGCCATTTCCGCCGGCGGGCGATCAGCCGACGGCGATTGAAGCACTCTGCGACGGTCTTGAAAATGGCTTGATGGCTCAGACGCTACTCGGTGTAACAGGGTCGGGAAAGACCTATACGATGGCCAACGTCATCGCCCGCGAAGGTGTTCCTGCCATCATCATGGCACCCAATAAGACCTTGGCCGCACAGACCTATTCCGAAATGCGCGATTTTTTTCCGGAAAACGCAGTCGAATACTTCGTCTCTTATTACGACTTTTATCAGCCTGAAGCCTATGTGCCGGCTCGTGACCTTTTTATTGAAAAAGATGCGGCAGTCAATGAACACATCGAACAGATGCGTTTGGCGGCGACGAAGTCGATTCTCGAACGTCGTGACACGATTATCGTAGCAACCGTTTCGGCGATATACGGTATCGGTAAGCCCGAAAGCTACACTGATATGCGAATGATCCTGCGTCAAGGTGACCGAAAGCGTCAGCGGGATCTGATCAGTCAGCTTGTACGCATGCAATACAAGCGAACCGATACCGAATTCAACCGCGGGACCTTCCGCGTTCGCGGTGACACGATTGACGTTTTCCCAGCAGAACATGCTGAAAGCGCTGTTCGTATTGAACTTTTCGACGACGAAGTGGATGCCGTTATGCTCTTTGATCCCTTAACTGGGCAAATTGAACAGCGCGTCCCGCGTTTCGTGATCTACCCGGCTAGCCACTATGTGACGCCTCGTGACGAAGTGCTTCGAGCCATGGGAACCATTAAAGAAGAGTTAAAAGAACGTACCGCTGAACTTTTGGCTGACGGCCGCATTACTGAAGCTCAGCGCCTTCAGCAACGCACACTCTTTGATCTTGAGATGCTAGATCAGGTGGGTTTTTGCAAAGGGATTGAAAACTACTCGCGTCACTTGACGGGACTTCGACCGGGCGAAGCACCACCCTGTCTAATTGACTACTTGCCGACCGATACCATCATGTTCTTTGATGAAAGTCACGTCATGATGGGACAGTTGGGAGGGATGTATCGCGGCGACCGTGCGCGTAAAGAAACACTCGTCAATTACGGGTTCCGTCTGCCGTCCGCACTCGACAACCGTCCGCTTCGTTTTGAAGAGTTTGAGAGAAAGATGCGGCGAAGTATTTTTGTTTCTGCAACGCCTGCGAACTATGAACTCGAAAAGAGCGGAAACGACGTGATCGAACAGGTTGTTCGTCCGACAGGCCTAGTTGATCCCGCAATTGAAGTTCGTCCTGCCGAATCTCAGGTCGACGACTTGCTTTCTGAGATTACCGAAACGGTCAAAAAAGGCGAGCGCGTTCTTGTGACTACGCTCACGAAGCGAATGTCTGAAGAATTGACCGACTATCTCTCCGAGCACGGAGTTCGTGTCCGTTATCTTCATTCGGATATCGATACGGTCGAGCGCGTCGAGATTATTCGTGATCTTCGTTCCGGTCTCTTTGATGTTTTGGTCGGGATTAATCTTTTGCGAGAAGGGCTCGATATTCCGGAAGTCTCGCTTGTCGCCATTTTGGACGCCGACAAGGAAGGCTTCCTTAGAAGCGAGCGCTCCCTGATACAGACGATCGGGCGTGCCGCTCGAAATCTCAACGGCCGCGCGATTCTCTATGCCGATAAGATGACCGACTCGATGAAGCGCGCTATCGACGAAACGGAACGTCGCCGTACGAAGCAGATTGAATTCAATAAGGCGAACGGTATTACGCCGCGCGGCGTGAAGAAGGAAATCAAGGAAATCATCGACGGCGTGTATCGCGGTCCCGATGTGACGGCTCCTAAGAAGCGCGATCCGAAGACGGACTACGCAGTGATGGACGAAAAATCGATATCCAAACAGTTGAAGACTCTCGAAACAGAGATGATGAAACACGCACGAAATCTCGACTTCGAAAAGGCTGCTAAGTTGCGCGACGAAATTAGAAAGCTTCGCGAAGAGGCTTTCGGCGCGTCAGCGTTGTCGTAATTCGTTGCTTGGAAATACATTAAAAATGTGCAACGGTGAAAATACCCATCTAGTCAGAATCGACAGAGTGCAGTAGCATATACGTATTCCCGTTTGGGAAGGTTTCTCAAAACGACCCTTTATAACGAGAAATCGACAGTATTTCGGATGCAATCAAAGTGATTAACATTCTTTTTGTATGTACGGGTAATATCTGCCGTAGCCCTACCGCCGAAGCCATTTTCAGAAAGAAAGTGAATGAAGCGGGTCTTAGCGACGTGATCGGTTCCGATAGCGCCGGGACGAGTGACTACCATGTCGGTGAAACGCCCGACGTGCGTGCTCAGCTCGCTTGTCGAAAACGCGGACTTGATATCAAGAACCATGTCGCTCGAGTCATCACCCCCGAAGATTTCGCCAAGTTTGATCACATTCTGGTCATGGACTGGGAAAACCTCACCGATCTTCAGCATCGAGCCCCCCAACAATATCGCCACAAAGTCGCTCTTTTAATGCGTTATGCCAATGACTATGACGCTGCCATTGTGCCCGATCCATATTACGGTTTGAACGAAGGCTTTAATCAGGTGATGAATTACTGCAACGATGCCTGCTCGGGGCTTCTCGAAACCATCGAGCGTAAAGCCCGTCATATGCAGAAGATGCTTGCCGAAGAAAAAAATCAGGCCGGTGAGCCCGCAGAGCTCTGATTTTTTTCCTTTCAGTAATGTCTCTTGCAAGGTCGCTTCCTTTAAAGAAGCGGCCTTTTTTGTTCGTAAATGAGAGTCATTCTCACCGTACACTGAGGTAGATCAAAAAAAAATCGTAAGGACTCTCAAATAGTTTGTTTCGAGTCAAAACCGACTTGATTACTCAGGTATTCTTCGGTAATATCCGAGTTCACCGGTCGGATATATTTGATCGGACGAATTTTCCTACGTGAGGAGCTCATTTTGAAACTGACAACGAAAGGTCGCTTTGCCGTGACTGCTATGGTGGATCTCGCCCTGCACGATACTGATGCGCCCATTTCTCTTGTCCAGATTTCGGAACGCCAGCATATCTCCGTGGCCTACCTCGAGCAGATCTTCTGCAAGCTTCGTCGTGCCAGTCTTGTCGACAGCGTACGCGGTCCCGGCGGCGGTTATATGCTCAAGGCGGCTCCGGCTGAAGTCACGGTGGCCAGCATTATCGCGGCTGTCGAGGAAGACCTCGATGCGACGCAGTGCCACGGTGACGGAACGTGCTCCGGCGGCGCTTCCTGCCTGACGCACCATCTCTGGGAAGATTTGAATGCGATTACGCAAAAGTTTCTTGAAGGCGTGACCTTGGACGACATCGTGAATTCCCAACCCCGACACAAAGAAATCGAGGGGAAGGAGTGGAAGAGCGTTCAACGTATCGCGGTCATCCCTGTCAGACCTAAAAGCAAGCCATAGTCCCCAATGACTGCGGATTGAAACCCTAAAGACATCGCCAGCAACGACGTTTATTACTCAATAAAGGATCAATGATGAAGTTGCCCGTTTATCTCGACTATTCCGCCACGACGCCCTGTGATCCCCGTGTCGTTGACAAGATGGTCCCGTATCTTTATGAAAAGTTCGGTAACGCCGCTTCCACGAGCCACAGTTACGGCTGGGAAGCCGCTCAGGCTGTCACGGAAGCCCGTGAACAGGTTGCCGCTCTGATCGGGGCAGATCCTCGAGAAATTGTTTGGACGTCGGGTGCCACGGAAAGTGACAATCTGGCGATTAAGGGTATTGCTCATTTTCATAAAGAAAAGGGTCGCCATCTCATTACGGTGAAGACCGAACACAAGGCCGTCCTTGACTCCATGCGTCATTTGGAAAGCGAAGGATTTGAGGTGACCTATCTTGATGTGCAGGAAGACGGTCTTATCAATCTTGACGATCTTCGTGCCGCCATCCGTCCGGATACGACGCTTGTTTCGGTCATGGCAATCAACAACGAAATCGGTGTGATTCAGGATCTGAAGGCCATCAGCGATATCTGTCACGCCAACGGCACCTACTTCCATTGTGACGCCACGCAGGCCGCCGGCAAGATGGATCTTAACGTTGACCGTCTCGGCATCGATCTGATGAGTCTCTCCGGCCACAAGGTTTACGGCCCGAAAGGCATCGGCGCTCTCTACGTTCGCCGTAAGCCCCGCGTTCGCATTGAATGTCAGATTCACGGCGGTGGTCATGAACGCGGTATGCGTTCCGGCACGCTCGCCACGCACCAGATTGTCGGTATGGGCGAAGCCTATCGCATCGCTCGCGAAGAAATGGAAACCGAAATTCCGCGTCTTCGTGCGCTTCGCGACCGTCTCTGGGACGGAATTCAGAAAAACATCTCGGACGTTTATTTGAACGGTAGCTGGGAACATCGTTCTCCGCACAACCTCAACGTCTCCTTCGCTTACATCGAAGGTGAAAGCCTCATGATGGCTATCAAGGATATTGCGGTGTCTTCCGGTTCTGCCTGCACCTCCGCTTCGCTCGAACCCTCTTATGTGCTTCGTGCTCTCGGTCGTGACGACGAACTGGCTCACAGTTCCATTCGCTTTACGCTCGGCCGCTTTACGACGGAAGAAGAAATCGATTTCGTGATCGATCACCTCACAAAGGCCGTGAACCGTCTTCGCGAAATGAGCCCGCTTTGGGAAATGCACCAGCAGGGTATCGAACTTTCAGACGTGAAGTGGACCGCTCACTAAAGCGTTCTCGGCAATAGTAAAAACATTCTGAGGGAAGCCGCAAACAGAGACGGCTTCCTCGTTACGGAGACTCAAAATGGGTTACAGCGAAAAGTTGATCGATCATTACGAACATCCCCGCAACGTCGGTACGCTTGACGTGAAGGATGACAATGTCGGTACCGGTATGGTCGGTGCTCCGGCCTGCGGTGATGTGATGCGTCTACAGATTCAGGTCAACGACGACGGCGTGATTGAAGACGCCAAGTTCAAGACCTACGGTTGCGGTTCCGCCATCGCTTCTTCTTCCCTCGTGACGGAATGGGTTAAAGGCAAGACTCTTGACGAAGCCAGCGCTCTTACGAATGCTGCTATCGCTGAAGAACTCGCGCTCCCGCCCGTGAAGATTCACTGCTCGATCCTTGCCGAAGACGCCATCAAGGCTGCCATCAGCGACTATCGTAGCAAGCAGGAAAAGAAGGACTGATTATGGCCGTTACTCTGACTGAAGCAGCAGCTGCTCACGTACAGAAGTTTTTGACCCGTCGAGGTAAAGGCGTTGGCCTGCGTCTCGGGGTAAAGACTTCGGGTTGTTCGGGCATGGCTTACAAGCTCGAATTTGCTGACGTGATCAATGAAGATGACCAGGTTTGGGAAAGCTTCGGTGTGAAAGTGATTGTCGATGAGAAGAGCCTTCCCTATTTGGACGGCACCGAACTCGACTACACGCGCGAAGGTCTCCAGGAAGGGTTCCGATTCCACAACCCCAACGAGGCAAGTCGTTGCGGTTGCGGTGAGTCCTTCCACGTCTAAAGAACACTACCGAGAGGGACCTGAAAAGGTCCCTTTTTACTAGAAGAAAAAATATGGCTGCTCAATTCAGTCCCTTTCAGCTTTTTGGTATGAAGCCCGCTTTCGAGATTGACGAAACGCGACTCGAAGCCGCGTACCAGGCTGCCATGATGAAGGTGCATCCCGACCGCTTTGCCGATCGTTCGGCTGCGGAACGCCGTGTGGCGGAACAATGGAGCGCTCGCATCAACGAAGCACACGAAACGCTCAAAAATCCGGTCCAACGTGCCTCCTGGCTCTGCGAATCGGCGGGATTTCCGATAGGTGCGGAGACGAACACGGCTATGCCGATGGATTTCCTGATGAAGCAGATGCAGTGGCGAGAAGCTCTCGAAGCTGCCGAAGGCAACCCCGAAGCGATCACAGCCATTCGTCAGTCGACCGAAGCCGAAAAGGCAGACATCATTGCCGGTCTTGCCCGTAACATTGATGAAGAAAAGAATTGGGCCGGTGCCGTCGATCTGACGCGTCGCCTTATGTTTGTCAACCGTTTCCTTGAAGAAGTGGAACGAGTGGAAAAGAAATAAGAGAACTACGCTCATGGCTTTATTCCAAATTTCCGAACCCGGTCTTTCGGCCGTTCCCCACGAACATCGCCTTGCCGTCGGTATTGACCTCGGTACGACGAACTCTCTTGTCGCGAGCGTTATCAGCGGCGATACTGAGGTGATTCGTGACGAAGAAAATTCCGCGATTCTCCCTTCTGTCGTTCACTACGCCGCTGACGGCACTGTGACGGTGGGGCGTGTGGCTCTTCGAGACGCAGCGCGCGATGCAAAGAACACTATTTCGTCCGCGAAGCGCCTCATCGGCCGTACGATGAAAGATTTGGACGATGTAGGCCATCTGCCGTACGACCTGGTCGACGATAGTTCTATGGTACGCATCTCGACGGCAGCAGGCATCAAGTCACCGGTTGAAGTGAGCGCTGAAATTCTCCGTACGCTTCGCGAACGTGCTGAAGCTCGTCTGGGCGGCGATTTGACCGGAGCCGTCATCACGGTTCCTGCTTACTTTGATGACGCACAGCGTCAGGCGACGAAGGATGCGGCTCGTTTGGCCAATATTTCTGTTCTTCGCCTTCTGAACGAACCCACCGCTGCAGCTCTTGCTTATGGCCTTGATAACGAAGCCGAAGGTGTCTACATCGTTTACGACTTGGGCGGCGGGACTTTTGACGTATCTCTTTTGAAGCTCACGAAGGGCGTTTTTGAAGTGCTCGCCACGGGCGGTGACTCCGCTTTGGGCGGTGACGATTTCGATCGTCGAGTAGTTGATAAGGTAATGGCGCTCATTCGCGAAGGTCTCGGCGAACGCGAATTGACAGCGGCCGAAAAGCGTCGTTTGCTTGCACTTTCACGTTCGGCGAAGGAAAGCCTCACGACCGAAGCCGAAACGGCTTTCGACATGACGTTTGACGATGATACGATTTTGCACGTAACGCTAACGCGTGAAGAATTCGACTCAATGACGGCCGATCTTCTGAAGAAGACGATTGGCACCGTGACAAGTGTCTTGGCTGATGCGAAGATTCAGCCTGCAGACATCAAGGGCGTCGTGCTCGTCGGCGGAGCTACGCGCATGCCGTCCGTACGCAACGCCGTTCGCGAATTCTTTAACGTGGAACCCTTGGCAAATATTGACCCGGATAAGGTAGTCGCTATCGGTGCCGCTATGCAGGCTAACAAGTTGGCCGGTAATACCTCCGAAGGTGAAGACTGGCTTCTTCTTGACGTGACGCCTCTTTCTCTCGGCTTGGAAACCATGGGCGGTCTTGTTGAAAAGGTAATTCCGCGTAATTCCGCCATCCCGACAGCCTTGGCTCAGGATTTTACGACCTTCAAGGACGGTCAGACAGCCATGGCCATTCACGTGGTTCAGGGCGAACGCGAACTTGTCGATGCTTGTCGTTCTCTCGCTCGATTCGAGCTTCGCGGCATTCCGCCGATGGCGGCCGGTGCCGCTCGCATTCGCGTCACTTTTCAGATTGATGCCGACGGTCTTCTCTCCGTTTCCGCTCGCGAACTGAAGACGGGAGTTGAAGCAAGCGTCCAGGTGAAACCTTCTTACGGTCTCTCCGACGAAGATATCGTCCGCATGCTTCAGGACGGTAACGGCAAAGCTGAAGAAGACATGCACGCTCGGGAGCTTCGCGAACAGCAGGTCGAAGCCCGTCGCATTCTTCAGTCGACCGTTTCTGCACTAGAAGTTGACGGTGATCTTTTGAATGAAGAAGAACGTCGTGAAGTCGACACGCTCTGTGTGACGCTTGTCAAGCTTGCCGAAGGGACCGACATTGAGGCTCTTAAGGCCGGTATCGAGGCGCTCACGAAGGGAACCGAAGTCTTTGCCGAACGCCGTATGGACCGCTCGATTCGCGAAGCCCTTTCGGGGATGAACGTTGACGACGCCCTCTTTGATACTGAAGTAGACAATTCCGAAAAGAAATAAGGACAAGAACTATGCCGCAAATTACCGTACTTCCGCACGAAACGCTTTGCCCTGAAGGTCTGACTTTCCAGGCCGCGCCCGGTGAAAACCTTGCCCGTGCTTTGCTCGCTCACGGTGTGAAGATCGAACATGCTTGCGAATTCTCCTGCGCCTGTGCGACGTGCCACGTGATCATTCGCGAAGGCTTCGATTCGCTTGAAGAAGCTGAGGACAATGAACTTGATCATCTTGATACGGCCTGGGGTGCCGGGATGTACTCCCGCCTTTCTTGTCAGACAAAGATCGGCAATGCCGATCTGACGGTGGAATTGCCGAAGTATTCCCGAAACTACGCACGAGAAGAGGATTAATACGATGAAGTGGAGCGACGTACGAGAAATTGGCGAGGCGCTTTTTGACGCATATCCCAATGTAGATCCGCTGACGATCAGCTTCGTGAAGTTGCACGAAATGATTTGCGCCTTGGACGATTTCGATGACGATCCGGAAGCTTCTAACGAAAAGATCCTCGAAGGGATTCTCACCGTTTGGCTCGATGAACGCGATTGAGATCTGACAAAAGGAAACGCCTCAACCGGCTTAGATTCGGTTGAGGCGTTTTCATTTGGGACTTTAGTTAAAGTCTCGGCACTCAGTGCTTTTCGATTGCGGCAATGGATGCCAAGACGCGACGAGCATCATCGGCCGTGAGGTCGGCGGAGATTTCTGGCAGAAAGCCCATGCCTTCCGTGACATCATGGAAGGCTTGATGAGCACGACCAGTTGCAGCGCACTGATGAATGCGAACGTCAATCATCATGATCTTAACGCAATCTTCACGTAGGGCGGCATCGGACTTGATTACGTCCCAGAGGACGAGATCGGGTTTTTGTGCCTTGACGGCCGTGACCGCGGCATCGGTATCGGCGGCATAACGAACATGGTGACCGTCGGCCGTCATCGTGTCGGCAAAGGTCGCCCAAAGAGCCGGCGTCGACGTGACAATGAGCATATCCATAGCTCGAACCTCATTTCGCTTAGTGGTGAGCACCGCAGGTATTGTTCTGCGTAAAGGGCTGGAGTTCACCGCGAAGAAGGGCTGCGACAGCTTCGCCGACAGTGGCGGACGTGCCAGCGTAGTAAACGTCTATGCCGACCTGCATGAAGCCCATCAGAGGGCGCATGCCCATGCCGCCAGCCAAAAGAACCTTGACGCCCTTTTCGGCGAGGTAGTTGACGGGAGCCAAGCAACCGCCGTGTTCATGAGCGCAAGAGGGGCAGGTGTCAACGGCTTCGATGTCACCCGTCTGATCGTTGATGTCAACGAGCGTGTAGAGCTCGCAGTGACCGAAATGCATGCCCATACCGGCTTCGAGGCCGCCCGGCTGGGCGGACGGAACAGCAATCTTGATCGTCATTTTTTTATTTCTCCTTAATTGGAATGGTGCGGCGGCCTCGTGTGGAGGTTGCTGCCAGTGTTTTGAGTTGTCGGGCGAAGTCTTCGAACGTTGAATCAAGTTCGGTGGGAGTTTCGCCTAAGGCCTCACCGCGCGACATAGCGGCGGTGAAGATCGGGGTAAAGGGAATGTCTCCCAAGACCGTGGCCCCGACATTTTCGAGAACCGTCCTCGCATGCTCGGCTTCTTCGGGATGGAGGTCCGCCTTGTTAATGATGGCGGCAACGGGCAAACGGAAATGCTTGCAAAGTTCGGCCAGTCGTTCGAAGTCGGCAATCCCGGAGGCGGTGGCTTCCACCACTGCGCAAACGAGGGTTGCGTTTGACAGAGAACTGATGACCGGGCAACCGATCCCCGGGGTACCGTCGGAGAGGATCACGTCGATTTTCTCGGCGCGCGCCTTGTCACGGGCGAGTTCTTTCAGAACGGTAATAAGTCGGCCTGAATTTTCACTCCCTGGGGTCAATTGGGCGTGAATGAAGGGACCGAAACGGGTATCGGATGAAAAGTATCGACCGCAGTGACGCGGTACGTTTTTGAAGGCATCCATCGGGCAGAGGGCACTGCAGACCGTGCAACCTTCGCAGGCAGTTGAGTCGACGTGGTAGAGACCTTCGTCTTCGTCATAGCTGATGGCGTCGAATTTGCAGAATTCGAGGCATTGACCGCAGTCGATGCAGTCGTCTTCGGAAAATTCAGCCACGGTGCCGCTCACGAATTCGTGGGTCTCCTGTACTTCAGGTTTCAGGATGATGTGAAGGTCAGGAGCATCGACGTCGTAGTCGCAAAGAAGGATTCTTTCGGTCTTCGACCAAGCACGGGCGAGGGCTGCGGTGATGCTTGTCTTGCCGCTGCCGCCTTTGCCGGAAAGGACGACGATTTCAACCATGGGTCGCCTCCTTCGAGAACGTATCAATCAGACGGCGGGCCGCTTCTTCAAAGCGTTCGCGCCAAGCGGGGGACACTTCAATCGGGTGTTTCCCGTGTGCATAAGCGGCGGCCGCTTCGCGCTCAAAGGGGAGTTTGGCAACGATCGGCAAACTTTTTTCTTCGCAGAAAGCGACGAGTGCTTTTTCGGCTTCATAACTGTCGGGTTGCCCCGCACGGTTGATGATGACGGCAAAGGCCTGTCGACGTTCCGACAAGCCTTCGAACGCCAATTTAAAGTCGTGAAAGCCAAAGGGGGTCGGGTCGGCTACCAGCACGATTGCATCGGCAAAACGTGCGGCCGTGGTGACGGGGCAGCTTACACCCGGCGGTGAATCGATCAGAAGATCCTGATCAAGGCGTTTGGCGGTTGCATCCGCTTCTTTGAGAAGATCGCGAATCAAAGGTGGCGTCATGGCTTCGCCGATACGCGAACGGCCCTCGAAGTAGGTGGTCTGAGTAAAAGCAGTCCCGCTTTTGACGGTACCCACATCACGTTTCCCCATCACGATCGCATTGGGGCCGCAGATTTCTTTGCAACCGCCGCAGGCGTGGCACATTTTGGAAAAAGGAACAATGCGTTCACCCAAGCGAATGATGGAATTGAACTGACAGAGCTCGATACATTCTCCGCATAGGTTGCATCGCTCGCTGTCAACTGAGACTGGAACATCAAGTGCGACCGTTCGTTCGTCCTTGAAGTCGGGCGCGACGAAGATCGAGAGATCCGGGGCTTCTACATCGGCATCAGCCAGGACGAAGGGGCGCGGCCAGAGAGCGGCCAATCCTGCCGTTACAGTCGTCTTCCCTGCGCCGCCTTTACCGCTCGCAAAAAGAATGCGCATGACGAGCGTTAGCCTACGAGGACGTCGGCTTTGCCGGCTTCAAAAGCGGCAATGGCTTCACCGACCGTACGGTTGTCCATATCCTGAACGACATTGATGCCGGCTGTCTGAAGAGCTTCGAAGGCCTTGGGACCGACGTAGCCGCTCAAAACAACCTGAGCGCCGGTACCAGCTACGAGCTGGGCGGCGAGAAGTCCCGCACCCTGAGCGCTCGTCTGAGCGGCACCGTTGTTATGCCATTCGCAGGCTTTCGTTTCGGTGTTGTAAATCACAAACCCCGTAGCACGTCCGAACTTCGGATCAACCTGATCGTCCAACGTAGGACCTTCAGCAGAGATGGCAATTTTCATAATATGTTTCTCCTTCATGACCTGTTCGGAGGGTTGACGCCAAGTGTGATGGCCGCCCGCAATCTCGAGACAGAGACCGTTGACGAGCGCATCGGCCGCTTTTTTGCGGGCTGAGGCGAGGATACGACCGAACGTGTGTCGAGAGATACCCATCTGTTCAGCCGCTTCCGCCTGACTTGCGCCTTCCAGATCGGCCAAACGCAAGGCTTCAAGTTCTTCAACCTTGAGAGTCAGTTTGACCAGACCGCGAGGTGCACACCGACAGGGTTTGAAGCACACGGCATTGGAAAAAGGAGCGTCGATGATTCGAGGACGGACAGGACGGGGCATAGATAAGGTTCTCTTTTGATTTATTTTGCTCAAATGAGCATAAATGAAAAGCGGTGAGATTGCAAGTTCCAACAAAAAAAAGACGCTTTCCCAAGTGGAGAAAGCGTCCTTTTTTCTTTATAAAGTTGGATGACTCAGGCGTTTTCGTAGGCTGTGAGGAAAACGTGAGCGGCTTCCGGCATGATGACATTGGCCTCTACGGCCGCCAGGATTTCCTCATCGCTCATGGTTCTAAAACAGTCGACTTCACCATCTTCGTTCGTGGGTGAAAAAGCCACGGGTAACATCGTCTTATAGACAATATTTTCTTCAAAAATAAAGCCATCGGGCACGAGGCGGGCCGACTTGAAACAAAAGACGGGTTCGCCCAAAGTGCTTTCATTTAAGACGAGCCCCGTTTCTTCGCGTGTTTCTCGAAGCATGGCAGTGGCAGGCGTTTCACCAGCGGCTACCATGCCGGCAGCGAAGTCATCAAGAAGCCCCGGCGCAATGCGTTTTGAGGCACTACGTTTTTGAAGAACCTGACATCCAGTCGCGTCAAGAGCAACCAATCGAACGACGCGCGTCTGAAGGCCCAGAAGACGAACGGCAATGCGGTCCACTCGGGCGATCAATTCATTGTGGTAGATAATGTCGATTTTTTCACCAGTGGGCAAGGCACAAAGACCGTCTTCGCACAAAAACTCAAGAAGCGTTTCTAGTGCTTCGCTTCGCGCCTCGGGTGTGTCGTCGGCCATGAGTCGCTGACCGATGGGCGTCGTTCTAATGAGGGAAAAATATCGTTCGCTCGTAAGCCTGTTCCGAACGATACTTTTCAAACGGCCGACCGGGGCGGTTCCTATGAAAAAAGCCCCGAGAGGCTCGGGGCTTTCGCAGATCATGCGCGCCCGAGACTCAAGGAGAGCCGCGCGGGCGCGGTCATGAACGGATTTTGCGGGCATTACTGCTGCTGAAGGCCGGATTCGAGACGCATGTGCGGGAACAGGAGCACATCGCGGATCGTCGGGGCATCCGTCAAAAGCATGATGAAGCGGTCGATACCGACGCCGCAGCCGGCGGTCGGCGGGAGACCGTATTCGAGAGCACGGATGTAGTCGGCGTCGAAGTACATGGCTTCGTCGTCACCGTGGCTCTTGGCTTCGGCCTGAGCGCGGAAACGGGCGGCCTGGTCGTCCGGATCGTTCAATTCGGAGAAGCCGTTACCCAATTCGCGACCGGCGATGAAAAGTTCGAAACGTTCCGTGATGTCGGGATTCGTGTCGGAGGCACGGGCCAACGGGGAAATTTCGGTCGGGTAGTCAATAATGAAGGTCGGCTGGATGAGCTTCGATTCGGCCGTTTCTTCAAAGAGAGCCATCTGCAGGGCACCGAGGCCGACGTAGTCGGGCTGCGGTTCGCCCAAGCGGACGAGTTCGGCACGAAGGAAGGCTTCGTCGTTCAACTGTTCGTCTGTATAACCCGGAACGTACTTCTGAATGGCTTCGATCGGCGTCAAGCGGTCAAAGGGCTTTTCAAGGTTAAGTTCATGACCCTGGTACTGAAGGATTGCGGAACCCGTAGCTTCCTTGGCAACCGTGCGAAGCAGGTTTTCCGTGAATTCCATCTGGTCGCGATAGGTCCAGTACGTGGCGTAGAACTCCATCATCGTGAATTCGGGATTGTGACGGACGGAGACGCCTTCGTTACGGAAGTTGCGGTTGATTTCGAAGACACGTTCGAAGCCGCCGACGACCAAACGCTTCAGATAAAGTTCCGGAGCGATACGCAGGTACATGTCCATATCGAGGGCATTGTGGTGCGTGATGAAGGGCTTGGCGTTGGCGCCGCCCGGGATCGGGTGGAGCATCGGAGTTTCGACTTCGAGGAAGCGATTCGACAACATGAAGTTGCGAATGCCGGCGATAGCCTTGGAGCGAACGAGGAAGCGGTTGCGCGATTCTTCGTTCATGATCAGGTCGACGTAGCGCTGGCGATAGCACATTTCGGTATCGCAGAGTCCCTTGTGCTTATCGGGAAGCGGACGAATGTTCTTCGTCATCAGACGGATTTCCGTCGCGCGAACGGAGAGTTCGCCGGTACGGGTGCGGAAGAGCGTGCCGCGGGCGGCAATGATGTCACCCAAGTCCCAGGTCTTGAAGGCGGCGTAAACGTCTTCGCCGACTTCGCCCTTGGTAACGAAGTACTGCATGTCACCCGTAAAGTCGCGTACGGTGGCAAATGCAGCCTTACCCATGACGCGCTTCAACATCATGCGGCCGGAGACAGCCACTTCAATTTTGAGTTCTTCAAGTTCTTCAGCCGTTTTGTCGGCGTACTTGTCTTTCAGATCACCGAAGAGGTCTGTACGAACGAAGTCGTTCGGATAAGCAACACCGGCTTCTCGCAGAGCGGCAAGCTTGGCACGGCGTTCGGTGATGATGTGGTTTTCTTCTTCCGCACGTTCGCGGATGTCGATTTCCTGATTCTGTTCGGTCATTTTTAGTCAATCCTGTCTTGGACAGTGTCCTCCTCTTCGCGTTGAGCCAAGAGGAGGGAGAAGATCTGATGATTTAGTCCACGTTTTCCGGACCAACGATGCCCTGCTTCAGAGAGGCTTCGATGAACTGATCCAGATCGCCGTCGAGAACGGCACCGGTGTTACCCGTTTCCACGCTCGTGCGAAGGTCCTTCACGCGAGACTGGTCGAGCACGTAGCTGCGAATCTGATGTCCCCAGCCGATATCGGACTTGGATTCTTCCAGTTTCGTCTGCTCTTCCATGCGCTTGCGCATTTCGTGTTCGTAGAGCTTGGCCTTCAACTGCTGCATGGCCTTTTCACGGTTGCGGTGCTGTGAACGGTCGTCCTGACAAATCGTGATGATGCCCGTCGGAATATGGTGGATTCGGACTGCGGATTCGGTCTTCTGGATATGCTGACCACCGGCGCCCGATGCACGGAAGACGTCGATTGAAAGGTCGGCCGGATTGATTTCGATTTCAATCGAGTCGTCAACTTCCGGATAGACGTAAACCGAGGTAAAGGACGTGTGACGACGGGCATTGGAGTCAAAGGGGCTCTTGCGAACGAGACGGTGAATACCCGTTTCGGTACGCAACGTCCCGTAGGCCCATTCGCCTTCGATGTAGAGCGTGGCGGATTTGATACCAGCGACGTCACCGGCACTTTCTTCTTCCAAGGTGACCTTGAAATCCTTGCGTTCGGCGTAACGCATGTACATGCGTTCGAGCATGCTCGCCCAGTCCTGAGCTTCCGTACCGCCGGCACCGGCCTGGATTTCCAGATAACAGTTGGCTGAGTCCATCGGCTGGTTGAACATACGCTTGAATTCGAGATTGGCGACTTCGCGTTCGATGGCTTCGACATCCTGGCCGACGGCTTCGACGGAATCGTAATCTTCTTCGGCCATGGACAACTCAAAGAGTTCGGCCGCATCATTGATGCCCTGAGTCAGGCGGTTGAAACTGCCGACGATGCCGTCGAGCAATTTCTTTTCCTTGCTGATTTCCTGGGCATGTTTCGGATCGTTCCAGAGATCCGGGTTTTCAACTTCTCGGTTGACTTCTTCTAGACGGCGCGCTTTGCGATCGACGTCAAAGATACCCCCGAAGTTCGGTCAGACGGCGCGTGAGGTCGTCTGTGAGGTTCTGAATCTGATTGATGCGTTCGACTTCCATGATTGTCTCTCGTCGGAATAAGTGAATTGGACGGGAATGCCTCGCGATAAAAGGGCCGGCGAGGCAAAACAATAATTATAAAACGAAAGCTCCTTTTCTTTTGGGAAAAGGAGCTTGAAAAAACGTCAAATGGCCGAGAGATCAGTCTTCGGCGGCTTCAATCACGAGTTGAACCGTTCGACGGCCCATGAACTCGTTGATGTTGGGGCGGTAGGCTAGGCGAACCGTCCCCGGTAAGGCCTCGGTACGACGGAAGAAAATCGCATCAAAACGCTGACCTCCAAGATCGAGGATGAGCTTCAGATGGGCGTTTTTGACGAGTGTTTGCTTCATCACCGAGAATTCATTCGAAAAAATGGGGGCGTCAAAACCCTGACCCCAGATCTGTTCGTCAATCTGGTGAACGAGACGCTCGTTGATTTCGTCGGGTGCCAAGCCGCCGTCAGTCAGAATCACACGTTCGAACACGCGTTTGTCTACCGACTCGAGAATCACAGAGTCGAGCATGGCACCGAAGGCATCAAGAGCTTCGGGACGAAGAGTGAGCCCCGCCGCCATGGCGTGACCGCCGAAACGGACGATGGCATTGGGCAGACGTTTGTTAACAAGGTCTAAGGCGTCGCGCAAATGAATGCCGGGAATCGAACGGCCGGAACCTTTCAACATACCGCCGTCGGACGGTGCAAAGACAATGGTCGGACGGTTGGTTTTTTCTTTAATCCGGGAAGCGACAAGACCAACAACGCCTTCATTAAAGCAGTCGTTATAAAGCGTGAGGGCGGCTTTACGATCGATGTCAACCGCTTCAAGAGCGGTTTCAGCTGCCTGTTGCATTTCGACCTCAAGCTCCTGACGGGCTGCATTGAAAGTATTGAGGCTTCGAGCATAGTCAAGTGCTTGAACGGGATCCTCTGCCAAGAGGCATTCGATACCGTTTTCCATTGTATCGAGACGCCCGGCAGCGTTGATGCGCGGGCCGATGGCAAAACCGAAGTCTCGCACACAGGCGTTTTGCATGTCTTTACCCGCCACGGCAAAGAGTGCCTTGAGGCCAGGCTGGGCAAAGCCCGCTCGGATGCGCTTCAAACCCTGCGCAACGAGAATGCGGTTGTTTTTGTCGAGTTTCACCACGTCGGCGACGGTTCCTAAGGCGACGAGGTCGACGAGTTTATCTAGACGCGGCTGATTGTCAGGCGTGTAAATGCCTCGTTCACGAAGCAAGGCACGAAGCGAAAGGAGCACGTAATACATCACGCCGCAACCTGCGAGTGCCTTCGATGGGAAGGTCGAGTCGACAAGATTGGGGTTTACGATGCAAAACGCTTCGGGCAACACTTGACCCGGCAAATGATGGTCGGTGACGATGACGTCAAGCCCCAAGGTTTTCGCGTAGTCAACCGCGGCGGCCGACGAGACACCGTTGTCGACCGTCAGAATCAGATCGGGTTTGGCGTCGCGCTGACAAATGAGATCAACGACTTCGGGGGTTAGACCGTAGCCGTTTTCGACTCGGTTAGGGACAAAATAATTGGCGCGAATCCCCATGAGAGCGAGTCCTCGCAGACCGATCGCGCAGGCGGTAGCGCCGTCGCAGTCGTAGTCGGCGACGATCGTTACGAGTTCGTTGCGTTCGCGTGCCACAGCCAGACGTTCGGCAGCGGTACGCGTTCCCTCGAGTCGTGCGGGCGGCAGGAGCGAGCGCCATTCTCGGGAAAGTTCTTCCGGATCGGTAATGCCACGGGCGGCGAGCGCGCGGGCAATCGGTGCCGGATAGCCGTTTTCCATCAGCGTTTCGGCATCCCGTGGATCGAATTCTCTGGTGAGGAACTGCGTCATTCGGTGAGTACTCCTTCCGAACACCACTCTTTGGCGTCCAAACCTCCGGCGTTGCCAAAGAGCTTTTTCAGGAGAGACTTGCCTTCCGGCGCGAGTGTTACGCTACGGCCGTCACCAAAAGCGATAACGAGTGTTGTGTCGACGCCGAAACGTTTGGCGTGTTCGCGATAGTCGGTGACCTTGCGGGCGACTGCCGGAAGTTCGGCTCGCCACGCATCCCAATCCTGACGCAACCAGGCGTCATAGAGTTCGTCGGCTTCGGCAATAACGTCACCTGAAGGGGCTTCAGGCCAGTCGCCCGTATTTTTGCCGATACGCTCGATCAAAATGCTCGACGCGTTAGCCCAACCGCGGACAGCGGCGTCGTTCGAGGCAACGCTTCGAATAAGCGTGGGCGGGAAAAAGAGCTGTTCATGGCCGCCCCCCGACACCCACAGTGCATCAATGCGCGGAAGACCGGCTTTTTCACGTTCAATGTTGACCGGGTGATCCTTCAAAACTTCGGCGACAGCCCTAAAAAGCTGACGGGCGGCATCGGCTTCGTCACCTGTAATCGGAAGCTCGTCAATCGTGAGTCCCGTCATTGCCATACGTGGGGCGGTAACGACCTGCCAGTCTTCCTTACGCGTACCGAACCAGATGTTGTCCCACATCTGCATACGGAAACCCGCCTTCATAAAGAGAGGTTCCACCGCGATTGTGAGCTTCATGAATTCGTCAAAGGAGAGTTCGGGCGTTACTTTCGAAATGCGCCCGTCAACGAGCGTGATTGGATCGACACTCCAGAACTGGGTTGCCTGTTCGCGGCCCCCTAAGGCAAGCCATCGCCAGGGGGCTTCCTGCGGGGGAGCCGGACGGCGCGTAATGACGCGCCAGAGCCAGACGAGATGCGGGGCGCGGCGGTAGACGGCCGTATCGAGGGTCTGCTCAACGGCCTGGCCGGCACCGGCACCGATCGTGGTAAGCGCATGCTTTTCTTCGAGAGAACAGCGGTTGAGAACGTCGGAGGCTACATCGGCGGGCAAACGGCCGCCGGGGATCAAAATAAATGCTTGGGTCATGGTGTGTAGATTGTAGCGAGAAGCCCCGCTCAATCGTGAATAAGCGTTTCGAAATGGAAGACGAACACACTTTCTGATGACGGTTGAGGCTTTCGAACGTGTATGCTTTCGAGAAAGACTAAAAAGCGCCGCGGGCGCTTTAATCCTCACACGTAAAAACAGATTAATACCGTGAAGATACCATTCGAACTTAGCATTGGGCTTACGTATACGCGAGCGGGACGACGAGGTCGCCGTAAAGACAGATTCATGTCCTTTATTTCCGCTATGTCGGTGACGTCGATTGCACTAGGTGTCGCCGCTTTGATCATCGTCCTTTCGGTGATGAACGGATTTCAGAAGGAAGTGCGCGACCGTATGTTGGGTGTCATTGCCCATATCGAAGTGACGAGCGCCGTCGGGCCTTTAAACGATTGGGAACGATTGGCCGAACAAGTAACGGCGCACGAAGGTGTGGCAGCTGCCGCACCGTATGTTCAGGGGCAGGGGCTATTGACTGCCGGTTCGACTATGCGCGGTGCGATGATCAAAGGGATCGATCCTGCGCACGAACCGAAGGTAAGCGACATTAACGAACACTTGACGGGAGCCGATCTGACGGTTTTGGAACCCGGTAAATTCGGCGTTCTGTTAGGTCGTGACTTGGCTCGCATGCTTCGAGTGCGCCCGGGTGACAAGGTAGCCATGATGGTACCGCAGGGGAATATGACGCCTGCGGGCTTCGTACCTCGCATGAAGCAGTTCACGGTGAAGGGCTATTTGGTCTCGGGACACTATGAATACGATAGCTCAATGGCAATCGTAAATATAAAAGATGCGGCGGCTGTTTTCCGTACAGGGGGAGCGCAGGGCCTTCGCTTGCGTGTCAACAATATGGATGAAGCACCGGTGATTGCCCGAGAGCTCATGCAGACCTTACCTTACGGCATCTATGCGACCGACTGGTCAATGCAGAATCGTACGTGGTTCGCAGCCGTTCAGGTTGAAAAGCGCATGATGGGCATCATCCTCTTCCTGATTGTGCTCGTGGGCGCTTTCGGGCTAGTGTCGGCTTTGGTTATGACCGTGAAGGAAAAGCAGGCCGACATTGCCATTTTGCGTACTTTGGGTGCAAGCGAAGGTGCCATTATGCGCATCTTTGTGATCCAGGGGACGATCGTCGGTCTTGTAGGTGTGGCGGTCGGCGTAGGTGCTGGACTTCTTGTTGCTGAAAATGTCGGTGCCATTGTGAGCGGCATTGAAAGCCTCTTGGGTGTTCAGTTCCTCCCGAAGGAAATTTATTTCATCAGTTCTATGCCCTCTGATCCGCGACTGTCGGACATCATTCCTATTGCTGTTTTCTCTTTCCTTCTGAGCCTAGTGGCGACGCTCTATCCGAGTTGGCGCGCGGCGAGAACTCAACCTGCGGAGGCCCTGCGTTATGAATAATGAATCGGTTGTGATGGTCGCAGGCGTGAAGAAGACTTATTGCGATGGCGGGGATCCGGTAACGGTCCTTAAAGATGTCAACTTCACTGTTAAAAAGGGCGAGGTTGTCGCTGTGATTGGGGCGTCGGGCTCTGGAAAATCCACGCTCCTTCATGCCGTGGGCGGCCTGGACACCATTGACTCGGGGCGCGTGGTCGTGGCGGGAACGGACTTGACGGGGTTGAGTCCTAAGGCACTCGGAGACTTGAGAAACCGCTCGCTCGGTTTCGTTTATCAGTTCCATCATCTGTTGCCCGAATTTACGGCCTTGGATAACGTGGCGATGCCCTTGTGGATTCGTCGCGACGACAAGGAGAAGAGTCGCCAGCGTGCGGAAAAGATGCTCGAGGCTGTCGGACTTTTGCATCGCAAGAGCCATTTGCCGTCGCAACTGTCTGGCGGCGAACGTCAGCGCGTAGCCATTGCACGCGCCATCGTGACAGAGCCCGCCTGCATTCTCGCTGACGAACCGACGGGGAATCTCGATCGCGAGACCGCGTCGGCCGTTTTCGATCTGTTTTTGAAGCTCGCTCGCGAACGCGGCACGGCCATTGTCATTGTGACGCATGACGACGCTCTGGCAGCCAGATGCGATCGAATCCTAAATCTGCAGTCGGGCGTGATGGTGGAAAAATGATCGGCATTATCGACACTCATTGCCATCTGCAATCGGCGCGCTTGGCACCCGATTTGGACGAGCTCGTTGCCAGTGCGCGTAAGGCGGGTGTCGAAACAAATGTCATCTGCGCAGGGAGTGCGGCAGATTGGAGCCGTTGTATTGAGATTGCTCACCGGTTCGACTGTGTCTACATGTTGGGTATTCACCCGCTCGCTACGCCCGAAATGAAGGAGAATGATCTCGCTTTGCTGGAGGCTCGTGTGAAAGAAGCACTCACTGATCCTCGCTTTATCGGGATCGGTGAAATAGGTATTGACGGGCTGGTGCCGCTTGACGATGAGAAGCAGGAATACGCTTTTGTCGAGCAGTTGAAGATCGCCCGTCGCCATTCGCTTCCCGTCTCTGTTCACGTGAGAAAGAGCGCCTCTCGCCTTATCAAATATTTCCGGCGTATTCCGCCCGTTTCGGGGGTCGTGCATGCCTTTAACGGATCTGAGCAGGAAAGAGATTTTTTTCTCAAGATGGGGCTTAAACTCGGTTTTGGCGGTGCGGCGACCTACGACGGGAGTCGTAGAATTCGCCGACACTTGGCCGGAATTTCCACAGACGCCTGGGTACTTGAAACCGACGCACCCGATATGCCGTCAAGTCAACGACGAGACGCAGGCTCCGATCGAACGGAACCTGCCGACATCGTCGAAACAGCCAAGATAGCGGCCGAACTTCGCGGCGAAACGCTCGAAGCCGTTATTTCTTCTACACGTCGGAATGCGATCGCGGCTTTCCCGCGTCTTCGTAAAACACGTATCTAAGGAAAACTTCGCATTCGCATTTCTTCGTTACGGTGCTAAAGTGAATAAATTGACTGTTTTTGTTGAAAACAGAGCTTCATCTCCTTACACAACACACCTTGGACGAAAAGATGCAAGAACGAGACAAGATTCTGGTAGCCGTGCTCGGATTGGACCAGCCCGGTATCGTCGCCGCGTCGGCGGAAACGCTCGGCCGACTTGACTGCTACATTGAAGAACTCACGCAAAGCACACTGGCCGAACAATATGCCGCCATTCTGGTGGCTCATAAGCCTGAAGAACTCAAGAGCGAACATATCAAGCAGGAACTTGAAAGCGCTTTTCACGCGAAAAAATTCCACTTGTCCGTCATCATTCGCGACTTTGAAACGCCGGCAGACGATATGCATTTTGGCGAAGGTCAGCCCTTTGTTCTGAGCGTGTGGGGGCCGGGGCGTGCCGACGTTGTCGCTACCTTCTCCCGAATCTGTGCCGAACAGCGTATCAATGTGACTAGCCTTCGCGCTTTCCCGATTGAAAACGACGAAAGTTTGCAGGTTTTCGAAATCACGGTGCCCGACAGTGTCGATACGCGCAGTCTGCAACGCATCATGAGCGAGCGTGCTCGTTCAATGGGGTTGCATCTCAATATGCAACACCGTGCGATTTTCGAAGAAATTCACCGCGTCCAGATTGCCTGATCACGCGACGACCATCTATCTAAGGATTTAAGGGACCAACATCATGCTGACCGACCGCGAGGTTCTCAATACTCTCAATATGCTCAGAAGCGAACATCTGGACGTTCGCACTGTAACGATGGGCATCAATCTTTTTGACTGCGCCAGTCACGACTTCGATACTTTTGCCTACAAGGTGCGAAGCAAGATCCTAAAGCACGCTTCGAATCTGGTTCAGACCTGTGACATTGTGGGCGACAAGTACGGTATTCCCGTTGTGAACAAACGCATTTCGGTAAGTCCCATAGGAACCGTCTGCTCGGGTTTCACGCGCGATCAGATGGTGGGCGTTTGCCGCATCCTTGACGAATGTGCGAAGGATGTGGGCGTTGACTTTATCGGTGGCTTCGGTGCGCTCGTTGAAAAAGGCGTGACGCCGGGCGAAAGAAACCTGATTGACTCCTTGCCCGAAGCCTTGGCAACAACCGATCGTATCTGCTCGTCGATTAACGTCGGTTCCACCAAGGCCGGTATCAATATGGATGCCGTGAAGCTGATGGGCGAACGCATTCTTGATGTGGCGCATGCGACAGCCGATCGCGATGCCATCGGCTGCGCGAAGCTTGTTGTCTTCTGCAATATTCCTCAGGACGTGCCCTTTATGGCCGGGGCCTATTTGGGCGTGGGCGAACCCGATGTCGTTATCAACGTGGGGGTTTCGGGCCCGGGAGTCGTGAAGAAGGCTTTGGATCGTGCTGTGACTGCCAAGGGCGAATACCTGACGGTCACGGATGCGGCCGAAGTCATTAAAACGACCGCTTTTAAGGTGACTCGTATCGGCGAATTGATCGGTAACGAAGTGGCTTCGCGTCTCAATCTGCCTTTCGGTGTTGCGGACCTTTCTCTAGCGCCGACTCCGGCCGTGGGCGACAGCGTAGGTGAAATCTTCCAGTCGATGGGGCTTTCGTCAATCGGAGCACCGGGGACGACCGCCATTCTCGCTATGCTGAATGATGCGGTGAAAAAGGGCGGTGTTTTCGCCTCGTCTCATGTGGGCGGTCTGTCAGGAGCTTTTATTCCCGTGTCGGAAGACAGTGCTATTGAGGCGGCCGCACGAAGCGGTGCTCTGACGTTGGAAAAACTGGAAGCTATGACGAGCGTTTGCTCGGTGGGGCTTGACATGATTGCCATTCCGGGGGATACCTCTGCGGCGACCATCTCCGGCATGATTGCCGACGAAGCGGCAATCGGGATGATTAATGCGAAGACGACGGCAGCGCGTCTGATTCCGGTTCCCGGTAAGACGGTCGGTGAAAAGGCGGTATTTGGTGGACTCTTGGGTGAGGCGGCCATTATCCGAGTTCCGGGCGGCGATTCGACGGGATTTGTGAAGTTGGGCGGACGAATCCCGGCGCCGATTCATTCTCTGAAGAACTAAAGCGTCTTAACTAAACGAATAAAAAGCGACGATGCTCGGAGAGACTACTCTCTGAACGCGTCGCTTTTTTTATTTTATGAATTCCTTGTGTGAGTTTGGTATTTGTTTAATGCGACATTCTTGATCTAATACCTTAATTTATAAGAGACTTCTCGCATTTTTTAGAATTGTCAATAGAAAAATAATTAAAGAAGAATGTTCTTGAGAGGAATCAATCGGTAATCATTTTTGGAAAACGGTAAAGAACTGTTCATAGTACGCTGAAAAGAATTTTCAACTTAACCGGAGGACCGCTGTGATTATTGACCCGATTTTCCGCCAAAGCTTGATGACCGCTACGATGTTGGCCCTCTTTTCTTTGCCGACACTCGCTGCGACCGGTAAGGCGGCTGTGAACTGGCCGAGTGTGCGAGGTGATTACGCCATCGGCGATCAAGATCTCACTTTCACGGGTGAACGCGTGGCCGAGGACATTCGCATTAATTTGTCTTTGGGGAGCGAAGCCGATCTATGGGGGCTGCAAACGGGCTCTATGCTCAATTTGAGATATCTTCAAATAGAAGAAGGTGCTCGTCTGACGCTTACCTTGAGAAACGAAGGTGACGACTATGACATGCCGGGGAGAGGCTATTGGTGCGGTTCCTCTTTTGTTTCAGCCGCCGATCGTCAGGGCGGTCTCGATGTTGAAGTCGGTGCGGGTACCGTTTTCCTGGTGGGGAGTCATGCCGCTCCAGAGGTGCTCGATCATTTGAACGCCACGGCGCATGATGAAGTCTTGGCAGAGAATCGTTGGGGCGGAGACGGTCCGACTCCGGCTCTAATGATTTTTCAGGAAACTCTG
>JAHHRG010000192.1 GCA_020025965.1 Sutterella sp. | reverse complement strand
CCCGTTTTTCATGCGCTGACGCAAACCCATCGAAAAATTCGAAACGGCCGCCAAGGGCTGACGCAATTCGTGCGCCACGATGTTCGACATCTGCGCGACAGCCGTCATGCGTTCCAAATCTTCAAAACGCTTTTCAGCCCGTCGGTTTTGCTGCATGGTTTCCATGAGCTCTCGGGTACGGATACGCACCAGGCGTTCGGCTGCCACACTGTGCCAGAGAATACCGAAGAGAATCAGAACGAAAATACCGAGCCACTCGATATTCTCTTTCATCACTTCGGTCCATTTGCGGTTCTGGAATCCGCGATAAGCCGGTTCGTGACCGTCGGACAAAGCGGCAAGCACCGGATCGTAGTCTGCCGCCGGCATCCATTGGTATTCGGTGTCGAAAGTGAGACTCTTTAAAGTCGCGGAGAGCAGCGCCACCCGATCGCGTTTGATCCCGAGGCTCGCGGCAAAAGCCCAGCCGGGCACTACCGGTGTCGAAGAAATCACTTCGGGGAAGGCATCAATACGCGGTTCGACCATCTTGAGTTCGATCGTGCCGAGTTTGAATCGCACGGGCTTGAGCGTTCCCGACATCGGCAACGACTGAGGAAGAATCAGCGCATTCTTATCGACGAAGCGCTCGCGCATGTCGCTCGAAATAGCGAGCGCATCGATCTTCCCCAAAAGCAAGGCATTCTCGGCTTCTGCCGGCGTCTGGAATTGCGCGAAGGTCAGACTTGAAGGTTTCAGCCCTCGCTGCCGCCACTCTTCTCGAACAAGGAAAGCCGTATCGGGCAAATCGTCCTGCAGGGTTCCGATCACGCCGTGAGAAAGTGCTTTGACCGTCACGGCCCCTTCCGTCTCCGGTACAAAGAGCCCTACCGTGACGGTGGATCGCCATTTGCCGGCCGCTTTTTCGCCCAGCGAGGCCATGGCGGCGAAACCGCTGAAGCGCTCAAGCAGCGCAAAAACCTGCGGGCTCACGATCACGGCATGGTAATTTGCGTAGGTTTCTTCTTTAAAC
>JAHHRG010000191.1 GCA_020025965.1 Sutterella sp. | reverse complement strand
GTACGGAAAGATGCCGTTCCGCACGGCGCTCTTAACAGTCTTTCCGGCGACTATGACCATCTGGCCGTTGTACCGCCGCATGATGTCGTCCACGAACGCAAGGAAGCCGATGGACGTCTTTCCGCTGCGGATCGCGCCGTCCATTATGATTGCGTCGTAACGCGAGTATGGAAACGCGAGAATTTTAAGCTGCTTTTCGGATATCAAAGCGACTTGCCCAGCTCTTCAAGCGACTTCGACAGCTCGTCGTCCTCGTGTTCGGAGTCCTGCGCTGCCGTGATCATCTCCATGATGACCTGGTAGGCGCTGACGTTGCCGTCCGCCGCCGCTTTTATGATCCCGGCGTTTATCGCTGCCGCCCACGTCAGATTGCCCTCGACCGATATGCCGTACTTGCTGTTGAGCAGCTTCTTTTCCTTGGCCGGTACTTCGGCTTCGAGCATGGCTGACAAAAGCGCCTGCGCGCTTTTTCTCTTCCTCGCGTTCTCCGCGCTCTTTTTGCCGCCGCGAGACGACAGCTCTCTGTGCCGCTCGGGAGACATTTGGTCGAATTGAATCAGATGTTCTTTGCTCATGTGGAGATTATACCAAAAACGCCGCTTGAATGCGACGTTTAGGGGCTATCGGCTTTCGTCCTTGATCCGGCGAAGCTGCCGTTTGATCTTGTATCCGACGAAGGCGCACGTTTCGTCGGCGAGGCCGAAATGATTGGCGAACTGCTCTGCGACGACGGACACGTCCGCGTACTCCCGTAATGGTCGAATATCGTGTCAGTATCGCTCATGATCCCCTCCGTTCCGCGCGTAGTACACCGCGTGGCACAACGCGCTCCTCTCGTGGTCGTTCCCTGCCTTCTCCGCGCCTGTTATCGAGCTTTCACCCCTGGCAATGGCGTCTCTCTCGTGCTTCATCGAGCGGGCCGAATTGCCGAACACGTCTCGGCTCGTCTGGATCGCCGTCACGTCGCACACGCCGCATATCGTGCCGACGAGGAACGGCGTCTGGAACGTGTTAG
>JAHHRG010000023.1 GCA_020025965.1 Sutterella sp. | reverse complement strand
CCCCAAAAACGACCAGCGCGGGTGCTGCGCACCAGGTTGCCCGGCGGGCGGTTTCGGCATCGCGGGCGGAGAAGGTTCTCGAGAACATATCGGGTCCGATCACATAAGTGATACCGACCAGAATCATCATCTTGCCCCAGTCAAGAAAGCCGAATCTTTCGTTAAAAGGAACCAGGTCGAGACGCGACACCTCGTCGGGTTTCGTCGCCAGTAGCCATAGCGCGGCAGCCGCAAAGCCTCCTAAGAGAAGAATCGTTTGAATCGCATCCGTACGAATAACGGCACGCTGTCCGCCGGTAAGCGTATGAATAAGAACCGCAGCCACAATAATGAGATAAAGTAATTCCGCGGTTTGCCCGTCGGCCAAAGTCGTAAGCAAAGCGTGAAGCGCCACGAACTGCGCAGCTGTCACTGCCACCCAGGAAGCCGCAATAATGCCGCCGGACCAGCGTTCGGCTGTTTTACCCGCTACGTAACCCGCCACTTCCGGCAAAGTCACGCAGGGAAGCACACGAATGTTGGGAGCAATAAGCCAGCCGTGAAGGAGAAGCCCGACGGCACCGACACCGAGCCACCAGAAAGCGGCTGCGCCCGTTTTCTGCGCCAACCCGCCCAATCCGAGCGTTGCGGAGCCGCCCACGATAGTGCTCACCAGCGAGAGTGCGCAGAGGATCACCCCGGTTCGACCGCCTGTCGTCAGAAAATCCGCCAGATTTTCGCGGCGAAAACCACCGCGCATGCCGTACCAGGAAAGAACGGCGAGATAAAGAAAAACGAGTCCGAGAAGCAAGCTCACAATAGCATCCTTGAGTAACGCGAAAACCGAGCGACAAAGGGAAAAAGACGGACGGCAGTGGAAATTTTAAGGGCTATCGACAACGTTCGCATTCCCCCTAAGGATGGGGCAAATCGCCTTTATTGCAGAGAAGAAACGACATTGTCGCTTATTTATTCGGATAGTCGCGAGGACCGAAAATCGCACTTCCCACGCGCACCATCGTCGCTCCTTCTGAAACGGCTTCCGTCATATCGGCACTCATCCCCATGGAGAGCGTATCCAGATCGGGAATTGCAGTTTGAAGTCGTTCGAAAAGCGTTCGAAGTTCCCTAAAAGGTCGATGTTTTTCCTCTTCATCCTCGCGTTTGGCGGGAATGGTCATCAAGCCTCTCAATTTGAGTCCCGGCAGCCGGACGATCTCGACCGCCAATTCGGCAACTTCATCAGGAGCGACACCCGACTTGGAGGCTTCGCCGTCAACGTTGACTTCAATCAGCACATTCAAAGGCGGCATTGCTGCCGGCCGCTGTTCGGACAAGCGCTTCGCCACTTTCAGACGATCGAGCGAATGCATCCAGTCGAAATGCTCGGCCACAAGTTTTGTTTTGTTGGACTGCAAGGGACCGATGAAATGCCAGACACCGGGATCGTCCGGGTGAACCGCTTTGAAATGGCGGATTTTCTCGACGCCTTCCTGAACGTAGTTTTCCCCGAAGTCGCGCACGCCTAAATTCCACGCAGCCTCACAGGCCGAAACGGGAAAGGTTTTGGAGACGGCAATCAACCTGGCCGCATCTTCTTTTCGCCCTGCCTCTCGCAGTGCTGCGGCCAATTGGATCCTCACGGCTTCCAGTCTCTCGGGTAGCCCCGGTTTCAACTCGCTCATCAAATATCCTCAGGTGTCGCGGCGACAAACTTCCCCGGCGTCTTTTGTCCGCTTGGTTGCCGTTCGCGTTATTATGTTGGCCTCTCAAATATCCGCCTTCTGTCAGTGCACCTCTCTAAAGAGCGAACGACCGACAACAAAGCAATTCCTTCGATTTTAGCAATCCGACTTCCGTTCGGACCTCTACCGTCATCGTGAAAGAACGCATTCTCCTGCACAGCTGCTGCGCGCCCTGCTCGTCCGCCATTCTTGAATGGCTTCTTCAAAACGATTACGAGCCAACAGTCTTTTATTTCAACCCCAATATTTTTCCCGAGGAGGAATACCTTGTTCGCAAGAACGAATGTATCCGCTACTGTGAAAAATTGGGAGTGGCGTTTGTCGACGGCGACCGCGATCACGCGGCCTGGCGCGAAGCGGTAAAGGGCTATGAAAACGAGCCCGAACGCGGCACCCGTTGCCGTATCTGTTTCGGCGAACGCATGCGCGCAACCGCAGCGGCCGCTCATCGTCTCGGCATCAAGCGTTTTACCACGACTTTAGCCGGGAGCCGTTGGAAACGCCTGGATCAGGTTAACGAAGCGGGCTTTGAAGCCGCCAAACTCTATCCCGATACGGAATACTGGGACCGCAACTGGCGTAAGGGCGGTTTACAGCAACGACGCGGTGAAATCGTCAAAGAAATGGCCTTTTACAACCAGCTCTGGTGTGGTTGCGAATTCTCCATGGGACATCTCGCAGAACGCGATCCCGAGGAGTTGCCGGAATACGTCCGCCATCTCATTCGTTTCAAAAAACGAACCGAAGAAAACTAAGCCCTCTTTAACGCATTGCCCGCCCTGCGCGGGCTTTTTTTTGTCGTTCAATCTAAACAATAATCTCTTTCACTCTGTCTCCTAAATTTGCAATTCCTGACAAAAAAGCTCAGAATTTCAAGAATTCACTTTGATTTTGTTCAACCTGTCAACCCCAGGCGGCACCCATGAATATTTTTCTTGTCATCGCCCTGGCAATCCTCCTTATCGTCGTATTGCTTCGCTTCAAATGCCCGATCGGCCCGGCCATTCTCGTTGGCGGTGCTTTGATCTGGCTCATTCAGGATCCTTCGCTCGAGGCTCTCTACAAAGCGGGCTACGACATGCTCCATCAGCCGCGAACTTACGACCTTCTCTTTGCACTGTATTTTGTGATGTGCCTTGAGATCGAACTGCGCAAATCAGGTACTCTCATGGGGATGGTTGACGCTTTCAATCGCTTCTTCTCTTCGACAAAGGTGACGCTCGCCACCATGCCCTGCTTTCTTGGACTTCTTCCCTCGATGGGCGGCGCTCGTTTTTCGGCACCGATCGTTGACGAAGCCAGTAAGGGCATGAGCATTTCTCGTGAAAGCAAGGCTGCCATCAACTTCTGGTTCCGCCACGTCTGCGAATTTGCCTCCCCGATCATTCCCGGAATGATTCTCGGCTGCGCCATCGCTCACGTGAGTATTGCCGATCTCGTTGTACACCTCTTCTGGATGGCTGTCGTCGCCTTTGCCGCAGGCTGGTTCATCATGGTCCGTCCGCTCAAATTTGTCGACAAGCGTAAGAAAGAAGAGATGAAGCCTTACGTCATGAAGCGCAGCATCGTCAATATTGTCACGGCCATTGCCCCGGTTGTCGTCAACGTCATCCTAATGATGGCTTTCGACATGTCCGCCGCCGTCGCCATGGGTCTTGTGATCGTCGCGATGATCCCGATTCTCTTTTTGATGAAACGCCCCGTTGCCGTGAAAGATATCTTTGTCGGTGCTCTCGACAAGAAGCTCTTCATGAACATCATCTGCATTCTGTATTTCATTCAGCTTCTCGATGCGACGGGTGTTTTGCAGTCGATTATCGGTGCCTTTGAAGGCTCGTCTTTGCCGGTTCCCGTCATCATCGCCTGCACGAGTCTTGTCATCGGTATTTTGACCGGCATGAGTCAGGGCCACGTCGCCATTGTCATGCCGATCGTGGCAGGTTTGATGCCGGGTTCTCTCGACTTGGTCGGCATCGCCATGGTCTTCGGCGTCGCCGGTCAGATGGTGACACCCACGCACGTCTGTCTCACGATTACGATCGACTACTTCAAGTCCGACTTCTTCAAGACCCTCAAACCCGTAGTGCTTGCAGAAGCCATCGTTCTCATCGTTTTCTCGACCTACACCTGGCTCACTTGGGCAGCTTAATTCGCTCAAAGGTTCCTTTCAAACTGCGATTCGGTTCACTTCGAATCGCAGTTTTTTTATGCTCTTTTAAGATCAAAAAGCTTTCGTTTTCAAGCTTTCCAACTCAACTCGCACCGAAGAGAGTCACTCAAATGAAACGAAAAAGAAGTGTCGTTTTTTGCTAAAATTACTTATTCGATTGCGCGTTTTTCAGAGTTAAAACGCCATCCCGTTTTCCAACCGGTGCCCGAAGCCGAGCAACCGGACTCCCCGACCGCTGAGCCTCACCGATCGGGACACAACTAGTAAAGAGACAAATCTGATGAAGACGATTCGCACCCGCATCGCACCGAGCCCCACGGGCATGATGCATCTCGGCACCGCTCGTACCGCCATTTATTGCTGGGCTGTTGCCCGTCATTTCGGCGGCAAGTTCCTCCTTCGTATCGAAGACACGGACCAGGTCCGTTCCACCAAGGAAGCTACGCAGGTCATTCTTGACGGCATGAAGTGGCTCAACCTCGACTACGACGAGGGCCCCATCTACCAGATGGATCGTCTCGATCGCTATCGCGAAGTCGTTGATCAGATGCTCGCTGACGGCCGTGCCTATTACTGCTATGCCACGCCGGAAGAACTCGATCAGATGCGTGAAGAACAGAAGGCCAAGGGTTTGAAGCCCCGTTACGACGGCCGCTGGCGTCCTGAAAACTGTGTCGGCAAGCCTATCCCCGAAGGCGTGAAGCCTGTTATTCGCTTCCGCAACCCGGACGAAGGCGCCGTCACTTGGGACGATGCCGTTTACGGCCCGATCACGGTTTCCAACAGCGAATTGGACGACTTGATCATCATGCGTAACGGCATCCCCACCTACAACTTCGCCGTGGTGGTGGACGACTGGGATATGGAAGTGAGCCATGTCATCCGCGGTGCCGACCACATCAACAACACGCCGCGTCAGATCAACATCTATAACGCCTTGGGCGCCGAAGTGCCGGTCTTCGCTCACCTGCCGCTCATCAACGGTCAGGACGGCCAGAAGCTCTCCAAGCGTCACGGTACCGTCTCCGTTCTCGAATACGAACGTCAGGGCTATCTGCCGGAAGCCATTTTCAACTACCTCGCCCGTCTCGGCTGGGGTCACGGCAATATGGAAAAATTCTCCCGTGACGAACTCGCCAAGGTCTTCGAACTCTCCGACTGCTCTCGTGCCGCAGCTCGTATCGACTGGAAGAAGCTCGAATGGCTCAACGGTCAGTACATGAAGGAAGCCGACAACGCCCGTTTGGCCGAACTGACGCGTGCCCGTATCGAAGCTCGCGGCGGTGACGTCGAACACGGTCCCTCTCTCGTCGATGTCTGCGACCTCCTGAAGGGCCGCTCCGCCACGCTCGAAAAGTTGGCCGACAGCGCCCTCTTCTTCTACGTGAAGCCGGAAGTCAACGCCGAAGAAGCCGAAAAGGTTCTCGCCGACGGTGGTCGCGAAGCCCTCAAGCTTTTCGGTGAAAAGCTCGCCGCGATTGACGAAATGACGCCCGAAAACGTCTACGAACACTGCATCAAGCCGGTTCTCGAAGAATGCGGCTGCCCGATGAAGGTTCTTGCCAATCCGCTTCGCGTTTGCGTCTGTGCTGCCGACCGCACGCCGCAGATCGACAAGACGCTCTGCCTCTTCGGTAAGGAAGAAGTGCTCGCCCGTATCGCCCGCGCTCTCTAATTCTTCGTCTTAGAGCAAAACATAAAAGGTTGCCGATCTCGATCGACAACCTTTTTTGTTTCGACTTTGACTTTAACAACGTCGACTCACGTAATGAGTCTCACCGTGCAGTAGACGCGGTTCCTTCTTCGAAACATTTGCCTTGAGGCAAAGTTTTGAGAGCACTTTGCCCAAGAAAGGCGTAAACTTATCACTTCTATCGACGTCCCCATCGTCTAGAGGCCTAGGACGGCTGCCCCTCACGCAGCGAACACGGGTTCGAATCCCATTGGGGACGCCACAAATGATTTGCCCATAGCCGGACTTGCCGACTACGGGCTTTTTTATGCCCGGAAGATTCGGCGGAAAAAACAAAGCTCACGTTTTTAGGCGTGAGCTTTTTTCACTTTTCGACGACGAAAGGCCATCAGTCCTTGAGCGGGATACGCATACCACCCAAGAGAGCGGCGAGCTGCCGAGGCTTTCTGACTTCACGTTCGAAGACGTGGAGTTCTTCCGGCTTTGTACGCTGAGGTTGACGTTCGCGATACGGCGTATCAAAGATCGGATCGCGATGACGCTGAGAAGGCGGTACATAAGCACGGGCACGATCTCGAGCGGCGCGTTCGTCTTCCGGCGTATCGGGACGTTCCATGGATTCGCGTTCGTGACGCATTTCGGAACGGGCGCGGCGAGAAAGCGGACGAGTCGGCACCTGAGTAAAGGACTGCTTCGTCAACTTTTCGATCGCGTCAATCAACTTGTCGTCTTCGCTCGTCGCCAACATAACAGCCAAGCCGTGAGCACCGGCACGACCGGTTCGACCGATACGATGCACATAGTCTTCAGCGCAGAACGGCACATCGTAGTTGATCACGCAGGGCAACTCTTTAATATCGAGACCGCGAGCGGCCACATCGGTCGCCACGAGCACGTGAATTGTCCCCGCTTTAAAGCCGTCCAGAGCCGTCTGGCGCTCTTCCTGCGTCTTATCGCCGTGAATGGCATCGGCATTGATACCGACGCGTTCAAGCGTGCGAGCGAGACGGCGGCAGGTCACCTTGGCGTTCACAAAGACGATCACCTGCTGCATCGGCTGATTGTTTTCGCCGCGCGTCTTGAGGATATCAATCAAAACGTCCGTCTTTTCACGGTCGAGGACCTGAAGGACTTCCTGCGTGACGGTTTCGGCCGTCTGATTCTGACGAGCGACTTCAATCACGGTAGGATTCGGACGAAGGAAATTCTTCGCGAGCTTCGTGATGTCTTCGGAGAAAGTGGCGGAGAACATCAAGCTCTGACGATTGGCCGGGATGAGCTTCAGAATACGGCTGATATCGGGAAGGAATCCCATATCAAGCATACGGTCGGCTTCATCGAGCACCACGATCTCAACCTGCGAGAGGTTGGTGGCACGCTGTTCAAGATGATCGAGCAAACGGCCCGGCGTTGCCGTCAAGATCTCCACCCCGCGACGCAACATATCGGACTGCGGGCGAATGTCCACACCGCCGTAAACGACACCGGAGCGCAGAGGCGTATCGGCGGCGTAGGCCGTGAGATTCTTCGAGACCTGATCGGCCAGTTCGCGGGTCGGCGTGAGAATCAGCGCACGAACCGGATGGCGAGCGGGCGACATCGACGTGTTGGCATGATGAAGAATACGGGAGATAAGCGGCAACCCGAAACTTGCGGTCTTACCGGTGCCCGTCTGGGCAGCCCCCATGACATCACCGCCGTTCATGACCACCGGGATGGCTTCCATCTGAATCGGCGTAGGCTCCTGATAGCCCATACGCTCAATAGCGGACAGAATACGGGGATCGAGATTGAATTGGGAGAACGATGACATTCTGCGAGAGAACTCTTCTTCAGAAATGTGGGAGAGAGATTCGCTTTGTTGAAAGTGCGACTTTCTGACAAAGGAGATGGGAATTCTGGTGGGCCCGCTGGGACTTGAACCCAGGATAGCCAGATTATGAGTCCGGTGCCTTAACCAACTTGGCTACAGGCCCACGAGAAATGTTTATTTTACAGAAATCGGCGATAAAGCGCGAGAAGCTGGCAAAAAATTTCTTTTTTTCCTTTCGCGATCAACGAAAAAGGCGCCCGAAGGCGCCTTTTTGACGATAGCCGATTCCCAAAAGGACTAGCTTTCGCTCAGATAGTCGTGCAGACGATCCTGGAATTCCGGACCTCGCAGCTTGCGAATCGCCGCGGATTCGATCTGACGAACGCGTTCGCGCGTCAAACCGAGAGCGTGACCGACTTCTTCGAGCGTATGGTCCTTATTAGTACCGATACCGTAACGAAGACGAAGCACCTGTGCTTCACGCGGAGCGAGTTCGTCCAAGGACTTCTTTACGCAGTCGACCATGGAGTGATCCTGGAAAGCGCGGCTCGGATCGTCGCGTTCGTCGCCGCGCACAAAGTCGAGCTTCGTTGCATCTTCGTCATCCCCGATCGGAGCGTCGATGGATTCCACACCTCGCATGGCCTGCGTCAGAAGCTGAACCTTGGCCAAGGGAAGATCAGCCAATTCGGACAATTCCTGTTCGGTCGGCTGACGGCCGTGTTCCTGCAAGAAATGCTGCTTGTGGCGACGAATCTTGTTGTAGGACTCCGTCATATGGACCGGAATACGAATCGTATTACCGAAGTCAGCAACGGCACGCGTCACGGACTGGCGAACCCACCACGTGGCGTAGGTGGAGAACTTGTAGCCGCGGCGGTATTCAAATTTGTCGACGGCCTTCATCAGGCCGAGGTTGCCTTCCTGAATCAGGTCGGTCATGGCAAGACCGCGGTTCACGTAACCCTTGGCGATGGAAATCACCAGACGAAGGTTGGCTTCGATCATGCGAGCCTTTGCCTGCATGAGGTTGGCCTGAGCAAGCTTCAGAAGGCGGTTCAATTCGCGCATGGTCGAAACGGACATAAGTGCTTCGGCTTCAAGTTCGCGAAGGCTCTTCTGCTGGCTCAACAAAACACCCAAGTTGCGTTCGATAGCCGGTGCCCAAGACTTCTTCGTCTTCGAGAGCTTCTCAAAGAGACCTTCGCGGGACGGATCGCCATTGATGAGATCAAGAGCGTCGCGCGTCGGCATATGGCACTGGTTGACGAGAACCGTACGCATATTCTTCAAGATCTCTTTAACCTTGTCGGTATGTTCGCCGACCAAGTCAGTCAACTGCGTGACAACCTTCACGGAGAAACGAACCGGTTCAAGCAAAACGGCAATACGGGCGCAAGCACCGTTATAGGCTTTGATGTCGCCATTCGGACCGAAGTTGGCACGAATGATTTCGACTTCTTCACGGCAGGCATCGAAAGTTTCCAACACGCGTTCGCGAAGGTCTTCGAGCTGTTCGAGCGTCATGGCGGCGGCACCGATGTCGGTAGCACCGTCTTCCGTTTCTTCGATATGCTTGTCGGTCAAACCGTCAACGAGCGTATCAACGGGCGTATCCGGATCGCGCAAGCTTTCGGCGAGCTTGCAGAGTTCGTTAACAACCATCGGGGACTGAACAAGCGTCGTCACCAAACGGCCCGTGAACATTTCGATCGACTTGGCAACTTCGATTTCACCGGCACGCGTCAAAAGCTTGTGGGAACCCACGCCACGCAGATAAGCGCGCAAGGGGTCCTTGGAAAGCCCGGCGGATTCTTCCGGCGTAAGCATCGTCGCAGCATCGTCGTCGTCGATATCTTCCGTGTCGTCCACACCGCCGCCGGCCATCAGAAGGTCTTCTTCGTCGGGGAGCGCTTCGAACACCTTGATCGACAAACGAGCAAGCGCGTCGGTAATTTCCTGAACGTTCTCAGCCGTACGAACGGCACTTTCAGGCAAATGGTCGTTGATTTCCTCAACCGTCACCCAGCCGCGGGAGCGACCGAGTCGAACCAGGGCGCCGTAACCGTTGCCGCCATGGGACTGGAGAGGAGAAGAGTCCGAATCTTCGTCTTCGGCAGACTCGCGATCGAGTTCAGCGAGCGTGTCGACATCACGATCGTCGATCTGTTCATCGTCAAGATCCGGATCGTTTTCGTCGTTGTCGTAAGCGTTTTCGTTCGTCTTCATGTTTGGTTTTCAGTCTCTATTTTCCTAGAAACAACAAAATCGACGCCCTTTTCTCTTTAAAGAGCGCCGCAACTGTTTCCGGTATTTATGCTTCAACCCGTGACGGATGACCTCAAGCGGATTCTTCGTTAAGGGGTCGCCAGGCGGATAAGACTGCTTCCGTCGGAGCCGGGTCACAATGGACTTCGAAGATTTCCCGCCCGCTTGAGCTCTGTTCGATCAGGGGGTTGCCGTAATTCGTATTTTTCCCTTTCACCGTAAGCGCTGTCCGTTGACGGGCACCTGCATTACCTTGCCTCTTTCGAATCGCTAGTCCTTTGCACTGAACGGACTATTTCGGGCGGGTCGCCGGCGTAACGGCAAACAACGTCTGTCCTGAGCAGAACAAACGGCGAAAAAGATTGACAGCATACCACTCCGAGGGGCTCTTGACAACCGAAAATCTCCTTTTATACATGCAGAGCATTTTGGGGATGCCGAAAACGTAAAAAGCCGACCTTCATCATCAGAAGATCGGCGTTTTTAACGGAATGATTTTCGCCTCGTTTTTCGACGCTTACAAGCTAATCCTTCCCGTCCGCTTCGACAAAACTGCGAAGTTTGTCGGATCGGGACGGATGGCGAAGTTTGCGCAAGGCCTTGGTTTCGATCTGACGAATGCGTTCGCGAGTGACGTCAAACTGTTTACCCACTTCTTCGAGCGTATGGTCAGACTGCATTTCGATACCGAAACGCATGCGAAGCACCTTTGCCTCACGCGGCGACAAGCTGTCCAGGACCTGACGAACGGTTTCCGAGAGGCTTGTATTCTGAAGCGCTTCGGCCGGCGATTCCGTGAGCGTATCTTCGAGGAAATCGCCCAGATGCGAATCGTCGTCGTCCCCGATCGGCGTTTCCATCGAAATCGGTTCCTTGGCGATCTTCATGATCTTCTGAATCTTGTCTTCCGGCATTTCCATCAACGCGGCCAATTCCTTCGAATCGGGTTCAACGCCGGTTTCCTGCAAAATCGTACGGATCAGACGGTTCATACGGTTGATCGTTTCGATCATGTGAACCGGAATACGAATCGTACGGGCCTGGTCGGCGATCGAACGCGTAATGGCCTGACGAATCCACCAGGTGGCATAAGTGGAGAACTTATAGCCGCGACGGTATTCAAACTTGTCGACGGCTTTCATCAGCCCGACGTTCCCTTCCTGAATGAGGTCGAGGAACAGCAAGCCGCGGTTCGTGTATTTCTTAGCAATGGAAATCACGAGTCGCAGATTCGCTTCCGTCATTTCGCGCTTGGCGTTTCTCGCCTTGGCTTCTCCCGTTGCCATGCGCTTGTAGATATCGAAGAGTTCCGGTACCGACATGTAGGCGCGCTTTGTCAATTCGGTCAAATGGCGCTGTTCTTCTCGAACCGTCGGTGCAATATGTTCGAGCAACTCGGCCTTCTTAGGATTGAGGGTCTTGACCTCTTCAATCCAATCCATGTTCGTGGCATTTTCGGCAAAGTTTTCAAGGAACCACTTGCGGTCAATGCCCGTACGGCGAACCATTTCGTTATAGACAACCTTTTCACGCGAACGAACTTCGTCGATCGTAGAGCGCAAAAGGTCGCAGAGGCGGTCGGCATTTTTAGCGGTAAAACGAATGCCGGTCAACTCTTCCTGAATCTTGTCTTTGATCGCTTCGTGATCGGGATGACCGTAGCCCTTTTCGTCGACCGAGCGCTTCAATTCTTCGTAAGAAGCGGTGACTTCATCGAAAATGGCCAGGCTCTTTTCCTTCAAAAGCTTCAACTGACTGGCGGTCATGGCCGAGGCGCCCATATCGGTTTCGTCCTTATGGGAACCGACGGCATTCCCCATATCGTCGGGCATGACCAGTCCGTCGACGATATCGTCAATCGCGGTATAGCCTTCACGGATTTCTTCAGCCGACTTGAGAATGGCTTCGATTGTAAGCGGGCAGCGAGAGATGGCTAGCACCATATGGCGAAGACCGTCTTCGATACGCTTACTGATTTCGATTTCGCCTTCGCGGGAAAGAAGTTCCACCGAACCCATTTCACGCATATAAATGCGCACCGGATCCGTAGTACGGCCGAATTCGGAATCCACGGTCGACAACGCAACTTCGGCTTCTTCGTCAACGTCTTCCTCGCTCGCAACGGTATCGTTGTTGAGCATGGTGAGCGTATCGTCGTCGGGCACGGTTTCGAAGACCGGAATGTGCAAATTCGAGAGAATCGACACCACCGTTTCGATCGCCTCGTCGTCGATCAGATTGTTGGGAAGATTGTCGTTGATTTCGGCGTAAGTAATGTAGCCGTGTTCCTTACCCATGCGAATGAGGGTAAAGAGCTTCGAACGGCTGTCTTCGCCGGATTCGGTTTCTTCGGCATCGCCCAAGAACTTGCCACCCTTTTTCTTCGCAATCTTGCGGAACTTTTCGTCCGACTCGTCGGGCAGATCGGGGATGTTTTCGTAATCACCCCCGTCATCGTCGTCACCCAAGTCGACGATGTCGTTACCGCTGCCGACTTCATCATCGAATTCGGCGAGATCGTCATCGTCACTCTTGACCTTCGTCGATTTGCGGCCGGGCTTCATTTTGGCTTTGGTGGTTGCAGCAGCCTTCTTGGTGCGCTTTTTGGGAGTGGGAGCGGCTTTGACAGCCTCGACGGTATCGGCCTCTTCGGCAACGGACGTTTCGGCGGTCTTTTTACGCGAACGCGTCTTGCGGGCGGGCTTTTCAGCTTTCTCTTCTGCAACCGCAGCCGTCGTCACTTCGTGAGCTTCGGTCTCAGCCTTCTTTTTGGCTTTTTCGGTCGTCTTCTTTTTGCCCGGTGCGTTGTCTTCCACCGTTTCGACGGAAAGCGTCAATCCGGCCGTCTCAATCTTGGCAGAGACAGCCTTTTTGCGCTTTTTCGCAGCGGTCACTTTCGTTTCCGTCGCGACTGCGGACGTCTCGTCAGTCACGGACGCCTCGGTTTTCGTCGATTGCTTAGAACCAGCCATACCTTTCCTCTCTCTCAGACCTCACAGACATTTCACGCGGAAATTTGCCTTTCGACAGGTCTCAACTCCAACCGGACGACACAGTCAATGTCATCCGCCTTTGCTGTTGCGAACGAATTCGGTTGACGTTTCTCCAACGTCACAGCACGCGCCCCGCAGTCATTATCGGGGCGGCATCTTACTTTGCTCTGCATTTTTCCATGTGGAAAAACGTACAGCAAAATGACGTGCGACGCTGACGCTCTTGACATTCATCCGTCAAAAAAGGGCAGAAACAAAAAATATGCCCTTCACGACTTGACAAAGTCAAAAAGACTAACTCTTTAAGTTTGCCACATTCCGAGAAAATTTGGATTGTCACTAATGGTTTGTACTGCGTTTTACTGAAGCAAAAGAAAAAAGGATTTCATCGAGAACGAACATTCCCGACAGAAATCCTTTTCGTCATGCAAGAAAACTTTTAATTTTTTCCAACAAAAACCCATGGGCAACAGACTCGCTCCGCCAGACCGATGAGTCCGTAGAGGAAAAGTCCCAACACGCTCATGCCGAGAATGGCATTGAACATGGCTAGAACGTCACCCATCCCCCAAGCGTCCATGATGAGGAATCCGAGTCCCGAGGTAGTTGCAAAGCTCTCTGCCAAAAAAAGAACGGCAACGGCCGTACCGCTCGCAACCTTCAGGGATGTAAAGAGTTCGGGCAAGGCAGCCGGGATATAGACGTGCCTCACAGCCTGCCAGCGCGTACCGCCCATCGAAAGAAAAGCCTTTTCATACGCAGGATCGATCGAGAGCGCCGCTGCACGGACGATAACGAGAATCTGATATCCGGTTGTGAGACCGATCAAGAGAATTCTCGATGCGTCCCCGAGCCCCAACAAAGTAAAGAAGACGGGAAGAAGGACGATCTTAGGGCGCGGATAGGTAATAAAGAGCAAGGGACTGCCTGCCTTGTCGGCTCCGCGGCAATGACCGAAGAGAAGTCCCAAGGGAAAAGCCGTCACAACGGCCGCAAAGAGTCCTGCCATGAGGCGCATAAGACTCACGAACATGTGTTCGAGGTAGTCTGGCGTGAAGAGCGACTCAAAAAAGAGGGAAAAGGTCGCCACCGGATCGGGAAGCAATTCTTCGCCAAGCGACACTGTCCCGGCCTTCCAGAGAAAACCGAGAAAAAGAAAACCCAAAACATAACGAAGGAGAATCATGCCGTCACTCCTTCGCTCCCCGTTCTCAAAGCCGCATGAATTCGCTTCACCACGTCGTAAAAGGCGGGATGATCACGATCGGCGCGGCCCTCTTCACGAGAAAAAGCGGGATTTTCAAAGAAATCGAGTTTGCGGGCAGGGTTTGCCGCCAGGACCAGAATGTGAGACCCGAGTACGGCCGCTTCTCCGATGTCGTGCGTCACAAGAATGACGGAACAGGGATGCGTCGTACGCAGAGTCGCCAAGAAGTCCTGCAGACGTTCGCGAAGCATGGCGTCCAACGCGGAAAACGGTTCGTCCATAAACACCACGTCCGGTCGCACGATCAAAGCTCGCCCCAAGGCCAAACGCTGGCGCTGTCCGCCCGAAAGTTCGCTCGGGAAGCGATTTTCCAAACCGGTCAGCTTCAATTCGTCGAGCATTTCAGCGAGCTTCGTTTCATGTTCGTCCGTGAGACCTTTACCGTCGAGCAAGAACGGGAGTGCGAGATTCTCTTTCACGCGCTTCCACGGAAAAAGTCCTAATTGTTGCCAGACAAAACTCGAGCGAAGAGCCGAGAGTGAAGTATTTTTGCCGTTGAGGATCCAGTCAACAGACCCAGCGTCGACTTTGCGAAGACCGGCCAAAACGGTGAGGAGCGTCGACTTACCGCAGCCAGATGCTCCGACAATCGCCAGGGATGCGCCCGCGGGCAATTCAAAACTCAAGCGGTCGATAACGGGTGCGGCCGTTCCTTCGTAGGAAACGGTCAGATTCCGGCAAAGAAGCCCCGGTCCCTCTTCGGATAGACGGTTTTCGGTAAAGTTCTGCTGCGGCATGACGATGCTTTTAGGGCGTGACGATGATATCGGCATAGGCGGGCACCGCCTTGATCATACCCTTTTCAATCATCCACTCGCCGACGCGCTTCACGTCGGTTTCGGAAGGAAGCGGCGGCAAGCCGTCCGCGGTTCCGAACATGGAGAAGCGAACCATCTTGTAGTCGGCCGCCACGGGCTTGGGCAACAAGCGCTTTTCAACCATCACGGCGCGGAATTTCGTCGGATCGGATTCGATCAGCTTCGCGGCTCCGGCAACGGCACGGCGAAAACCGTCAACGGTTTTTCCGTCCAAGTATTCTTTCTTCAAAGCCACCACGGCAAGGGCTTCGTTGAGCTTTCGGTCGTCCCAAATGACGCGACCGCCCTTGGCTTCCACGACAGATACAAGCGGTTCCGGCAACACGGCCGTTTCGACCTTGCCGCTCATCAACATCTGAAGACGAATCGGAATCTGCTTGACTTCAAGCTTCTCGATGGCCGTCTTATCGAGCTTTTCGGTTTCTTCCATTCGATCGAGCAAATAATCGATGATGGTGGCCGAACTCATGGCCGAAGGCGTTGCCTTCAAATCGTCAAGCGTTTTTATAGTGTCGACCGCCTTCGGCGAAACAGCAAGACCGAAAGCACGCTGATCGGCATGCGTATGCGTCGTCGTCAAAATCACGGCCTGCGGCACGCCCTTTTCATTCTGGGTAAAGACGTTCATCAGGTCCCCGAAATGACCTGCCAAACGGCCGGCACGCATGGCGGCGCCCAGCTCGAGGGCCGACTTGAAGGGCACGACTTCCACATCGAGACCTTCGGCCTTGAAGAGGCCTTCATCGCTTGCCACATAAAGGACGATAGCGTCCGCTGCGGGCAAAGCGCCGATTTTGAGCGTCTCGGCACCGGCCGAGGGCATCATGACAAGCCCCGTAAGGGCGGCCGTCGTGGCAATGAAGAAAGTCTTTTTGGCAATCATGTCGAAAACCTCTTGTGTCGGCTAAATGCCGGAATTGAGATCCGCATCCGGATCTTCTGCATCAAATTCGTAAGGAATGTCGTCCGCTGCGGGAATATCGTCCCAGCCTTCGGGGATTTCCGGAACGTCTCCCGCCGAAACATTCTCAGGCACCGAGTAAACCTCGGTACTTTCGACAGAGCCCGTCGCTTCCGGATAGGCCTCGGCCAAAGACGCATCGGCCGAATTTCCCGAGCGACTGACGTTCAGCGCGGCCTTTAAGGCCTGCGTCTGCGCCGATTCGTTCGAGGCCTGATCGGACGGAAGGGACTGCTCCCGATCAGCCGTTTGTACGGACGGCTTGGCTTCGTTCTGCCCGGCCTGGGCAGTCGTCTCCGAGGTAATTCCGAAAAGATGCGACTGAAGGCTCGCCACGATCGGGTTTGACGACAACTTCAACGTCGCAGGCGTTGCTCCGGACTCGCGCTCGGTACGAATCTGCATATCAATACGCTGACGGTAATTACGCTCGCCTTCGGCGGCCTCGGCCAACATCTGCTGAAGTTCGGTACGACGTTCGCTCAAACCGCGGAGCATATCCAAGTCGCGGCAACCGTCGTGTCCCAAGAGTTCGATACGAGCTTTGATCCGTTCGAGTTCGAGATCCAGGAAGGCTTTTTTCACTTCCATCGTTGCGCCTTCTTCAGGCGTAGCGGTTGAAAGTTCCTCGGCCAAAAGTGACTGGTAATAACCGATATTCTCGCTGTCGTCCAATCGCATCAAGAGCGCGGCGGGATTGAGATGTTCGTCGCCGTCAACGGCCGATGCCCGCCAGACTTCCACAATCTTCTGAGCGAAGGGATTGGCGCTCGTTAAAAATTCCTCTTCAATCGATGCGGAAAATTGCCCCAAGAGCGAGGGATAACACAGGAAACACTGAAGCAGACGTTCTCGAACGTCTTTTACCTGCACGCGGGGTTCGGGTCTCGGACGATTCCAAGAATTTCCCCAAGCACCGTTTCGACCGTAACGATCGCCGCGATTAAATCGACTGCCGCCGCCAAAGCGCGAACCGCCGCCGAAATTGTCGACGGGCTTGGTAACAGGACCGGATTCCGCAAGCCCGAATTGACGCAATATGTCTTCGACCTGCAGACGTGCAATCCCCGCCAGCTCCTTCACCATCGTAAGGCGCAGAATCGGAGCATGTTGCATCGCGAGAATCCAGGGACGCGCCTCGTGAACGACTTTGGCACGCTCTTCGGCGTACATGAGCTCTTTGCCTTCCAAGAGGCAACGCTTCATGAAGTCGGTCAAGGTATAGGCCTTGCGAATTTCGTCTTCGAACCCCTCCGGCCCCTTCGCCTTAATCAGACTGTCCGGATCGTGTTCGGGCGGGAGAATAATAAAGCCCGCCTTCTGTGCGTCGGTGATGACCGACAAGGTCGCCTCCAGAGCGCGTTTGGCAGCCTTTCGACCGGCGCCGTCCCCGTCAAAGGAGAAATAAACGCTGTCGGTAATCTTAAAGAGCTTGCGAACGTGCTCGGGTGTAATAGAGGTACCGAGTGCCGCCACGGACTCTTCAAAACCAGCCTGCGACAGCTGGATCACGTCCATATAACCTTCGCAAACGATGGCACGGCCTTTTGTGCGAACGGCTTCGCGGCCTTCCCAAAGACCGTAGAGCTCGCTCCCCTTGTGGTAAATCGGAGTTTCCGGACTGTTGAGGTATTTCGGCTGTTCATCCCCGTTCATCGTACGAGCGCCGAAACCGATCACGTTCCCCTTCGAATTGCGAATGGGGAACATGATGCGACCGCGGAAAGCATCGTAGCGGCGATCGTTCTTCACGTTCACAAGTCCGCAATCAACCAAAGGCTGCGTTCCGTACTTGTCGCCAAAGAGTGTTTCAAGGGAATGCCATTCGTCGGGCGAATAGCCGAGACCGTATTTGGCAGCCGTCTCACCCGTGATCTGACGGGCTTTCAAATAGTCGACGGCACGAAGATTGAGCTTTAACTTTTCGCGATAAAAGGATGCCGCTTCCCCCATATAGTCGGTAAGCGTCTTGGCCTTTTCGCGCGCTTGCTTTTGAGCGGGCGACCGATCTTCGGGCACTTCCATCCCGTACATACCGGCCAAACGACGAACGGCTTCGGGAAATTCGAGGCCTTCATACTTCATGAGGAAGCCGATTGCATTGCCGGATTCTCCGCAGCCAAAGCATTTGTAGAACTGCTTTGTCGGGCTCACGGAAAACGACGGCGTCTTTTCCTTATGGAAAGGACAACAGGCCATCATGTTCCTTCCGGCCTTCTTGAGAGGAACGTAGCGGCCGATCACATCGACGATATCCGCCCTGTCAAGGAGATTGGTAATAAAACCCTCGGGGATCATAGGAAGAAAGCGCAGAGACGAGAAAAAGAAGTAACACCTCAAAAAACAATAGAGGTGTTTTACTGTCGGTTGGTATTTTACAGTACGACACCGTCTTTACCGTTGAGCAGAGCTGAGCAAAAGACCGGCGTTCAAATAGAAAAACCGCCCCGAATCTAAAAAATTCGGAGCGGCTTTCTTGCGTTATATGCGTACGGCTAATAGTCGTACCCGCTTTAGCGATAGAAGGTTCGTCAGAATACTCTGTCGAAATCTCCATGCGTGGCTGACGAATCAGGCAGTCAAACGAGCCTTAATAAGCGCGCTGACCTTACCCATGTCGGCTCGGCCGGTCACCTTGGGCTTAACCAAACCCATGACCTTGCCCATGGCAGCCATGCCCGTCATACCGACAGCGGCAACAGCTTCGTCGATGATCGTCGCGATTTCTTCTTCGGTCAATGCCTTCGGAAGATAAGCTTCGAGCACCTTGATTTCAGCCGTTTCCTTGTCGGCGAGGTCCTGGCGACCGCCGTCGAGGTACTGCTTCACGGAGTCCTGACGCTGCTTGACCATCTTGGCAATAACAGCCAAAGTCACGGCATCGTCGGCTTCGATCTTTTCGTCAACCTCACGCTGCTTGATTGCGGCAAGGAGCAAACGAATCGTGCCAAGACTCGCCGCGTCATGCGCGCGCATGGCAGCCTTCATATCTTCGCGGATCCTGTCCTTAATCATCACCATCCTTCGTGAGGGTAATTTGTGTCAAAAAATGCTTTGTGCCGCCGCCCAACTCGACAGCACGGGTGCGAGAAGCCCCTCGGCTATCCCGAACCCATCGAAACTCTATATTAGTAGAGCTTCTTGGGGAGCATCATGCTGCGCAGGCGCTTGTAGTGACGCTTGACAGCAGCAGCCTTCTTACGCTTACGTTCAGCGGTGGGCTTTTCGTAGAATTCGCGAGCGCGGAGTTCGGTAAGAAGACCAGACTTTTCGATGGTGCGCTTGAAGCGGCGGAGGGCAACTTCAAACGGTTCGTTTTCTTTAACGCGGATAGTAGGCATTAGAACCTAACCTCAGTAAACAGTGTGATGACCCGGAAAAATTAATGCGAACCTCCCGCCTCTGGTTCCGGGACAAGAGGGGGTGGCGGTATTCCAAAAAATCCGGGCACAGAAATGCCCAAGGATTCGGTATGGAGTCGGGCATTTTAACAAATCAGCGAGATAATTCAAACCAAAACCGCACTTTTTTTGCACCTTGCGAGCAAAAAAGCTCTAAAATTTTTCGCACTATGCTAGTTCTCGGTATTGAATCCTCCTGCGACGAGACGGGAGCCGCCCTGATTTCCGATAAGGACGGCCTTCTCGCAGATGCACTTTACTCCCAGATCGACATGCACCGCCATTACGGCGGTGTCGTCCCCGAACTCGCGAGTCGCGACCATATCCGCCGCGCGATCGCTCTTGTGGACGAAGTTCTCGACAAAGCCCATAAGACCCGTGAGGATCTTGACGCCATTGCCGTCACGGAGGGCCCCGGGTTGGCGGGTGCGCTTTTGGTCGGCACCAGCGTCGCGCATGCCATCGGCTGGGCCTTGGACATTCCCGTTCTGGGCGTTCACCATTTGGAAGGACACCTTCTCGCCGCGCGTCTTTCGACGCCGGCACCGGAATTTCCCTTCCTCGCTCTGCTTGTCTCCGGCGGCCACACTCAGATCATGAAGGTCGAACGCTTCGGTCACTACGAACTTTTAGGGCAGACGCTTGACGACGCGGCGGGGGAAGCTTTTGACAAAACCGCACAGCTTTTGGGCATTCCCTATCCGGGCGGCCCGGGCGTATCCGCTCTGGCCGAAAAAGGCGAATCGGGAGCCATTGAGCTCGCACGCCCCATGATTCATTCACCGAATCTCGACATGAGCTTCTCCGGCTTGAAGACATCCGTTCTCACCGCAGTGCACGCCGCTCCCGACGTTAACGACGAAACCTTCCGCGCCAATCTCGCCCGCGGTTTTGTCGACGCTCTGACAGATGTCCTTGCCTCGAAACTCACTCGCGCCATGAAGCAGACGGGATTGAAAACCGTTGTGGTTGCCGGCGGCGTCTCTGCCAATAAGCAACTGCGCGAACGCTTGACGACCGAAGTGCGTCGCCGTCGCGGCAAGATATTCTTCCCGCCAATGCGACTTTGCACCGACAACGGTGCCATGATCGCTGCGGCCGGCATCGCCCGTCTTGAAGCGATGACGCCCGAAGAATTGAACGAACTCCGCGAAAAGAAGAGTTTTGGCGTCAATCCCCGTTGGGCGCTCAATACGCTCTGACTCGGTAACGCCAAATAGCAAAAAGGCTCGATTTTTCAATCAATATCGAGCCTTTTTTGCATTCTCACTGACTAAGCGTGAAAATTATTTTTCATTGGCACATTCGACCGGCTTGGCACCGAGTACCTCGGTCAGTACCTTAGGATCAATCCCCACCTGGTAGCCGCGACGGCCCCCGTTGATAAAAATCTTGTCAAAGTCGAGAATCGTCTTTTCAACGTAGACGGGCATCTTTTTACGCGTTCCAAAGGGACTCGTGCCGCCCACCATATAACCGGAATTGCGCTGAGCCTGTTCCGGCTTACACGGTGCGATATGCTTCACGCCAACCTGACGGGCAAGATTCTTAGTGGAGACTTCACAGTCGCCGTGCATCAAAATCACCAGAGGCTTCGCATGCTCGTCTTCCATGATGAGCGTCTTGATCACGCGATGATGCTCAAGGCCACAAGCCGAGGCTGCGAGTGCGGTCCCGCCGTGCTCTTCGTATTCGTAGGACTTTTCTTCAAAAGGAATGTGATGAGCCTTGAGCCACTGGGTAGCGGGCGTCAGGCTCTGGTGCTTTTCTTTAGACATTGTTTTCCTTTGTGTCCGCAGACTGGCGGGCAGCTTCAAGATCACTTTCCCAAAGACCTTTGGGCAAGGGGAAAGCCACGTTTTCCGCATCACCGTCAATCGTACTGACACTCGACGCGTGAAATTCTTCTTTAAGGCGTTCCACTACGTTCTGCACGAGGCTTTCGGGCGCCGAGGCACCGGCCGTCACACCGACCGAGCGCACATTATCGAACCATTCGGCTTCGAGCTGATCGGCCGTATCGATCAAATAAGCCGATGCTCCATTGCGTTCCGCCACTTCACGCAGTCGATTCGAATTGGAGCTCGTCACGGATCCGATCACCAACACGATGTCGCAAGTTTCTGCCAACTTCTTAACGGCCAACTGACGGTTCGTCGTCGCGTAACAGATGTCTTCTTGCTTAGGCTCATGAATATCGGGCCAACGCGCTTTCAGAGCTTCGATCACCGCACGACTGTCATCCGCGCAAATGGTGGTTTGTGTCACGTAGGCAAGATCTTCGGCGCGGGCATCGGGAAGATTCGCAACGTCGGCCGCCTTTTCAACCAAAAGCACGCCGCCTTCCACCTGCCCCATCGTTCCTTCGACTTCGGGGTGCCCGGCATGACCGATCATGATGATCTTCTTGCCGGCCGCATGCATACGCCCCACCTCGCGGTGAACCTTTTTAACGAGCGGACAAGTCGCGTCAAAAATGCGGAAACCTCTGGACTCGGCATAGTCGCTCACCGCCTTCGGGACACCGTGCGCTGAAAAAACGACGGTTGCACCCTCCGGCACTTCTTCGAGATTATCGACAAAAACCGCACCGCGGTTTCTCAAATCCTCAACGACCGTCTTATTGTGAACGATCTCATGACGGACATAGATGGGGGCGCCGTAAATGGCAAGCGCTCGATCGACAATGGCAATGGCGCGGGTAACCCCGGCGCAAAAACCGCGGGGTTGAGCAAGAAGAACCTGCATTTTTGGGGATCTCGTGTTGGGGTTGCCGTGTCACTATAGATAGTGGAAATTAGAGAGAAAGGCACAACGCCTCTCCTTCAAACCATAGGAGAGAATACGCCATTCGCGGAAAATCGTGTTTCCGAGAGGCATTTCCTTCCCCGACAGGGGCACATTGACGGCAAAATCTTAGAAATTTATCGATAAGTCTAAAGTTTTTTGAGGAAAATCGCACACAAACACGAAAAAACAGGTAAAATGCGCTTCTCGCTGATTTCAGCAGTCCGCCGGACTCCCTGTACTGACACTGTGGGGCAGTCAGCCGCAATCGATTTCTAACCGTTTTCGGTGGCAGGCAGTATGGAAAAAGCGTATACTTTCTCTTTTTCTGCGCTCGCGTGGCTTCCTTTTTTATTATTGGAGGGGAAAGCCTGCGAGATGTTTTTATTCAAATTTTGACTGGAGTTAGAGATGGCACGAGTGTGTCAAGTCACCGGTAAGGCGCCGATGGTCGGCCATCACGTCTCGCACGCGAACAACAAGACCAAGCGTCGCTTTATGCCCAACCTGCAGTATCGCCGTTTCTGGGTTGAAAGTGAAAACCGTTGGGTCCGTCTGCGTTTGACGACGGCTGGCCTTCGTACGGTTGATAAGATTGGTATCGATGCGGTTTTGGCGGACCTCCGCGCCCGCGGCGAAATCTAATTAAAGGAGTTTCACCATGGCGAAAGGCGCTCGCGAAAAGATCAAGCTTGAATCTACGGCTGGTACCGGTCACTTCTATACGACGACCAAGAACAAGAAGACTTCCACTGGTAAGATGGAAATCTCCAAGTTCGACCCCGTTGCTCGCAAGCATGTGGTCTACAAGGAAACGAAGCTCAAGTAATCTTTGAGTTTTCGATTTCGGCAAAAAGCTTGGCTACGATGCAATTGCCGAGCTTTTTTGCTAAGTCTTCGTTGGTTGAGCAGCGAAGAAAAAAACGGATTAATTCCTCGGAATTAGTCCGTTTTTTATTGCCCGTCTATTTTGACGAGTACGAAAAAAGCGGCCCGAAAGCCGCTTTTTCTGTTTCAGATATCTAGCCAATCAATCAGTCACGCTGAAGCACGGCGGCAAAGAAGCCATCGGTGTGATTCACGTGCGGGAGCATCTGGAAGTAGTCGCCGAAACGCTGCCACTGAGCCGGTTCGAATTCGATGCCCTGGCGTTCCAAGACTTCGGAAGCCGGCACGAGCTTCCAGTCGGGATGGTTCGCCAAGAATTCTTCGACCACGGACTGGTTCTCACGTTCAAGCATCGAGCAGGTGGCGTAAACCATACGTCCGCCCTTCTTCACCAAACGGGAAGCGTGTTCGATGACACTACGCTGAATAGCGTTAATGCGATCAAGTTCGCTCGGAGCCAAGCGCCACTTCAAGTCCGGATTACGACGGAAAGTGCCGGTACCCGTACAAGGAGCGTCAACCAAGACGCGGTCAAACTTGCCGTTCAAGCGGCGCACACGAGCATCCTGTTCGCTACGAATGGCGATCGGATGAACATTAGACAAACCGGCACGACGCATACGCGGTGTCAAACCGGCCAAACGCTTTTCATTCACGTCAAAGGCGTAAAGGCTACCCGTCGAGCGCATCAGAGCACCCAAAGCAAGGGTCTTACCGCCGGCACCGGCACAGAAATCGCAAATCATTTCGCGACGACGCGGGGTCAACAGTCGGGCAATCAACTGGCTGCCTTCGTCCTGAACGTCGATCTTGCCGTCCTTATACAGAGGCCACTGCGTGAGACCCGGCTTCGTCGGAAGACGAAGACCGTCAGGGCTGTACGGAGTCGGGATAACTTCCACACCGTTGGCAGCGATTTCTTCCATGACTTCGTCGCGGTTGGCCTTCAAGAGATTGACGCGAAGGTCCAGCGGAGCACCTTCCAACATGCTCGGATAAAGCTTGTCGGTATCGTCGTACTGGGCTTCGAGCAAGTCATAGAGCCACTGCGGAAGTTCGGCACGCACGTGAGCCGGGGCGTCTTCAATCTTGGCCGCAAGAATGTTCTTCAAAGGACCTTCTTCCGTACCGATGGATGAGGGCGGCAAAGCTTCGATACCGTGCTGACGGGCGAGCGTCGCCAACGCAGCCAAGCGCGGAGCACGATCCGGATGAACAGGACGCATGGCCCAGCGCAGCGATGCGTAGTGGCGAAGGGCGTAATAAATACCTTCGGCAATAAGACCGCGGTCACGCATACCGAGGCGCGGGTTGCTGCGGAAGAAGAGCTTCATCAACACATCGGCCGGGCCGTCGAGCTTCAGAATCACGCCCAAAGCGCGGGTCAGTTCGTCGACGATCAAACCGGTAATGCGCACCTTGCCGGGGGCGAGGGCCTGCATACGCTTTTCAGGCGTCTTCGGACCCTTGGCGTAGCCGCCCATTTCTCGGGCTTCCTGGCGACGGCGCTTGTCGGCGGCGCGCTGACGTTCGGTACGACGCGGACCTTCCGGCTTTTCAGTACGACGGGGCTTTTGCATCGCAAAGGCGCGACGCTTGGGGAATTGAGTTTCAGCCATGTTTTGTCTCGGACAAAAAATCAAAAAAAGGAAGCACCGGACGGGGTTTCAGTCGTTCGCCGGCACTTCCTTGGCGGTGAGTATGCTCGTCTCTTGTTCAAGCACACTCAGACATTTCTACAAACGGAATCAGACGCCGAAGATCGTCAGTGAACGGGCGGTGTCGTCATCCATGACGGTGCGGCCATCAACCAACTTCACGCGGCCTTCGGCGACGGCACGAACGCACTTCGGATAGAGCTGATGTTCATAAACGAGACCGCGCGAAGCAAGCGCGTCGGCATCGTCCGTCGGGAGCACGGGTACGACAGCCTGACCGATGATGGAACCGCCGTCCAAAACAGGGCTCACAAAGTGTACGGTCGAACCGTGAACGCGACACCCCGCATCAAGGCAACGCTGGTGCGTATCAAGCCCCGGGAAGAGCGGAAGAAGCGCCGGATGAATATTAAGAATCTTGCCTTCGAATTCCTTAACAAAGCCTTCCGTCAGGATACGCATGAAGCCGGCCAACACGATAACGGCAGGATCATAGCGGCGGATGACTTCGGCCAAGGCTGCGTCGAAAGCTTCACGGCTTTCGTAGGCCTTGTGGTCCATAGCGATGGCTTCGACACCCGCATCGCGAGCGATCTGAAGACCGGCGGCTTGAGGACGGTTGGAAATGACGGCCGCAATGCGTGCGCCGCACTGGGATTCCCAGTTTTCTTCGCGGCTCGTACGAAGGATGGCTTCGAAGTTGCTGCCGCGACCGGAGATGAGGATTACGATGTTCTGCATAGTGCGTTTATTCTAGACTAATGTCAGGCCGTTTCCCTAGAAAATCTAGGGATTTTTTCACTATAATCGAAATTTCCATCGTTCGGTCCACCCTGTCTTTTTAAAATGCACGTTTTCCGCGGTTTGCCAGACCCTCTGCTTCGTCGTCCCTCTGCCGTCGCAATCGGCAATTTCGACGGTGTACACCTCGGTCATCAATCGTTGTTGCATTCGGTTTGCGAAGCAGCCGCGTGTCGCGGTCTTGTACCGTCAGTCGTTACATTTGAGCCGCATCCGAAAGACTTTTTCGGTAAAGGCGCCGAAGTCGCCCGACTTTCCACTTTGTACGACAAGGTCATGCGCATTCTCGAAACGGGGATCGAACGCATCTATATTCTCCCTTTCCACAAACGTTTCGCCGCACTAACGGGCGAAGCCTTTGTCCGTGACATTTTGTCCGAAGGACTCGATACCCGCTGGCTTACGGTCGGTGAAGACTTCCACTTCGGCAGCGACCGTCAAGGAAACGTGGACCTTATCAAAGCCTTGGCGCCCGAATATCGCTACGAAGTCTCGATTGCCCCGTCTTTTTTCCATAAGGAAGAACGCGTGAGTTCGACGCGTATCCGCCGGGCACTCGCCGAAGGCGATCTTTACGAAGCTTCCGTCATGCTCGGACATCGTTACACAATGACGGGCCGCGTCATTCACGGTGCGGAATTGGGTCGTACACTCGGCTTTCCTACGCTTAACATCGCGCCGATTCCTGCCGGATCGAAGAGCCGCCCTGCCATCTCCGGTGTTTTCGCCGTGCGAATTCGAGGCTTGGGATCCAGTCATTTCACCGAAGACGTTCCGTTAAACGGTGTAGCGTCACTGGGAGTAAAGCCCACGGTTTCGACCGAAGGCCGCTGGCTCCTTGAAACCAACGTCTTTGACTGGAAGGGCGATGCCTACGGCAAGATCATTCGTATCGAATTTATCGAACGCCTCCGGGGTGAAAAGAAATTCAGCGGTCTTGAAGAACTCAAGGCCGCCATTGACAACGACGCCAAATGCGCTCGTCGTATTTTGGGAATGATTCCGCCCGAGGGCAGTCTCTTTTCCAACCTCTAATTAGCGCAAACATTTTTTCAATCAATCCCTGAAGAGCCCGAGGGGGCCAGGAGTAACAATATGGCTAAAGAAGCCGGATCCAAGTATCCGTTGAACCTTCCCGATACCGCCTTCCCGATGCGAGGCAACCTCCCCAAGCGCGAACCCGATTGGATCCGCGAATGGGAAGAAAACCGCGTCTATGAACGAATCATCGACACGCGCCGCGACGCCAAGAAGTTCATCCTTCACGACGGTCCTCCGTATGCCAACGGTGCCATTCACGTCGGCCATGCCGTTAATAAGATCCTGAAGGACATCATCCTCAAGGAAAAGACGCTCGAAGGTTATCTCGCCCCGTACATCCCGGGCTGGGACTGCCATGGCATGCCAATCGAAGTGCAGATTGAAAAAATGCACGGCAAGAACCTGCCGGTTGCCGAAATGCAGCGCTATGCCCGCGCATACGCGCTTGAGCAGAGCAAGTTGCAGCTTGAAGACTTCAAGCGCCTCGGTGTTCTCGGTTATTGGAATAACCCCTACCGCACCATGGAACATCAGAACGAGGCCGAAGAAATCCGCGCCCTCGCCAAGGTTGTGGAAAAGGGTTACGTCTACCGCGGTTTGAAGCCCGTTAACTGGTGTTTCGACTGCCAGTCCGCCCTGGCCGAAGCCGAAGTGGAATATAAGGACAAGCAGAGCCAGACGATCGACGTCGCTTTCGAACTCTCTGAAGAAGATCACGATCGCGTCGAAGGCATCTTCGGTGTGAAGCTTGAAAAGCCCTGCTACACCGTGATTTGGACCACCACCCCGTGGACCATCCCGGCCAACCAGGCGCTCAACATGAATGCCGAATTCACCTACGGTCTCTATGACATCGGCGATCGTCTGTTGATCCTCAGCACGGACCTCGCCGAATCGTGCTTCGAACGCTACGGCATGAAGGGCGAAAAGTTGGCTGAAGCCAAGGGCGAAGCTTTTGAGCTCGTTCGCTTCAAGCACCCGCTTTGGAACATGGACGCCGGCTACCAGCGCTTCTCTCCGATTTACTTGGCCGACTATGTCGAAGCCACGGCCGGTACCGGTATCGTGCACTCCGCCCCTGCTTACGGTGTGGACGACTTCCGTTCCTGCAAGGCTCACGGTTTGAAGAACTCCGAAATCCTCACTCCGGTCAAGGGTGACGGCGTTTATTCCGACGACCTTCCGCTCTTTGGCGGCCTGAACATCTGGGCTGCCTGCAAGAAGATCTGCGCCACGCTCGAAGTCGCCGGCAACCTCCTGTC
>JAHHRG010000190.1 GCA_020025965.1 Sutterella sp. | reverse complement strand
ACAACAAGGCAAAAACGAACAGAGAATTTTTCATAACTTCAGTATTTTAATTTACCAGTATTTCGATCGAACGGAATGAATGGAGTGCGGCCGGACTGAGCCGCACCCTCGTTCCCTAAATTAACGACATTTGATATTAGTCGCAATATCGCCGTAGCGAGCCTCGATTTTCTTTCCTGCCATTATGATTTCGGTCATGACATGGTCATTGGGGACCTCGACCGATACGGTTTCTTGCGATGTTTTCAGTATGGCCGTGCATACGCGCCCGCCCTTCACTTGGTTCATCTGCTTTTTCGTCAGTTGCTGTACTGCAAAATTTTTCATGTTCGTTTTCATAGTTGTAGTTTTTGTCGATTTTGAATTCTGTTTCGGTCCGGACTTTTGCATCTCGACAGGCGTCCTGAACTGCCGCTTTCCGATTCATGTACCGATGTTTCGGAAACGAATTCTATTTGTTATGCCTTCCTGCGTTTTAGCTCAACTTATGAACTGTCACACTCGGTTTTTCTTTTTCGCGGGAAGGTTTTTCATATCCCGGAGCGGACAGGACTTCGGAACATAATAAGACCTCTTTCATAATAATATTTTCAAATCTTCGACATCATACACGTCCGGCAAACGTCGGTTGTCTATAAGTACCGTCGGAGTTCCTGTAATGCCGATCTTGCGGCAGTATTCCATCTACTCCCGTAAATCCGCCTCCGCTAACGGATGTATTCCGAGCCAATCCGGCAATACTCTCCGGTCGTACCATTCTCCGATGATCCGGTCGAACGGAAAACCGCATTGCAATCCGAATGTTTCCCGAGACGGCAGAACTGCTGCACAAGATGCGGGTCGAACGAGGCTTTGACGATGGATACGAGCGAAACGACGGCGACCCGCAACCGTACTCAGAACAATCACCTGCCGCTCTCGGTCAAGTGATTCAACCAAAAAGAAGGGGTATTCTTTCTCTCCAGCCTTGACGATAAATGGACCCTCGATCTCGAAGAGCTGCCCGAACACCAGTCGGCATACCATGTTAGGT
>JAHHRG010000189.1 GCA_020025965.1 Sutterella sp. | reverse complement strand
GCCTTGGCCTTTGACCCCTATGTAAAAGATAAAGGCATCACCGAAGACGATATCCCCGATATTCTGTTATCTCAGTCGAAAACGGCGCGTGATGCCGTCGCTTTACTGGGGAATATTATCGAAACCACCGGCGCGGGAGAGGGATTTGGTGTGGCCGTGGTGGACAAGAACGAAATCTGGTATCTGGAAACCGGCACCGGCCATCAGTGGATGGCACAACGCCTACCGAATAACCAGTATTTTGCTACAGGTAACCAAGGTCGCTTGCAGGATTACGACCCGAAAAATCCAGACATGATGGCCTCCAAATCCCTTATTTCGTTTGCTAGCGAAAAAGGGCTTTATAATCCGGAGCGCGACGGGAAATTTAACTTCTCTAAAGTGTATACGCGTGATGATGAGCGTGATCGTAACTATAACGATCCCCGCGTTTGGAGTATCCAGAAGATGTTTAATCCTTCCGTCAAACAGGATGTGGCTGACGGTCGCCAGTTCCCCGTCTTTATGACGCCAGAACATAAAATGACCTTGAATGAGGTGAAAGCGGTGTTGCGTAGCCACTATGAAGGCACGGCACACGACCCCTACACGAATGGATTGAACGGCAAAGAGCCTTGGCGCCCGGTGAGTGTATTCCGTACCTATGAGTCACACGTGATGCAGGTTCGCCCCTGGCTGCCAAAAGAGATCGGCGAAACGACCTATGTTGGCTTAGGGATGGCCGATCTGACCGCATTTGTGCCGTATTACAGTGGATTGAAAGCCTATCCGGCGAATTACTCGATAGGGACGGATAAAGCGGATGATAAGTCTATCTATTGGAAATACCGTAAGCTACAGACGCTGACCATGACGGATTATCCGAAGCTCGCCCCTATCGTTAAGAAAGCGTACCAGGCGTGGGAGGATAAGGTTGCGAAGGAGCAACAAGAGGTTGAGGCGAAATATCTGCAAATGGCGAAAACGAATAAACCGGCCGCCGATAAGATGCTAAATGACTTTAACCTACGGATTATGGCCGATGCCGAAAAACTGACGGACGATCTGACC
>JAHHRG010000188.1 GCA_020025965.1 Sutterella sp. | reverse complement strand
TGCCTTCACACGGCAGGGGTCACTGGTTCGAAACCAGTATCGCGCACCAGAATTCTTCAAAGAAGCTCGAAGACGATTGTCTTCGGGCTTTTTTGTTTTTTCAGCCCAGCCATTGTGCTAAATGCCTGTGCCATTGATAGACTTAGGGCACTTTAAATCCAATAGACATTCACTTAATGAGTGCCCAACGAACCATGTTGCATTTTGTTGTCAATCTTGACCGTGATTCCGACCGCTTAGAAACCATGAAGCAAGAGGTTGGCCAATACGGCCTCTCTTTTGAGCGCCTTCCCGCTGTTTATGGGCGCGACCTTCCGCCAGAAGAGCTGAAGACTGCGCAGATCGCCCCCGAAAAGCGTCGTTTCTGGTTAAAGGACTTTACGCCGGGGCAAATTGGTTGCTACCTGAGCCACCTCGATGCTTGGAATCGCCTTGTCAAAAGCACGGAAGAATGGGCCTTTGTGCAAGAGGACGACATTAAATTCAACGTCGATCCGCGCCCGTACTTAACCAATACGGACTGGATTCCTGAGGGCGTCAAACTCATTCAGGCCGCTCGCATTCAAGATAAGCACAAGGTGTACCGCAAAAAGGAAACCCGTTCGTTGGCGAACGTATCGAATGGACAGATGCTCATTCAGGTTACGTCCGATCAGATTGGGGGGACGATGGGCTACTTTATCCATCGCGATGTCGCCGCCCACCTCTGTGAGCATTATTCGACGATCGTGGCGCCGGCAGACGACATGATGTTTTCGCACGCCAGCCCGTTGTTGAAAAACTTTACGCCGTGGACATTGCGTACGCCTTTAGTCATCGATAACGACCAGGGGGTTAGCAATACGCGCGGGGGCACGCCTACCAATCGCGTGAACAGCCCGAAGCTCTACGCACATCGTCAGTTATTGAAAATCAAAAACAAGCTTCTCTGCTTGTTCGTTTACGAAAAAGATTATTTGCCGTAACGATCGCAACTAAAGGCGAAGGCTTAGGGCACAAGTCATAAAAAAAGACCAGACAAAGGAAAGGGCTCCTGTCTGGTCTTTTGCGTTTTTGCCCA
>JAHHRG010000187.1 GCA_020025965.1 Sutterella sp. | reverse complement strand
CGTTCTCGTACATGCCGTGCTTGTGCTTCACCGGCTTCTTGGGCTTTCGCGCGGGTGCGCCATCATAATCTTGGATGATGGTGGACGAGTCATTGGTGGATGAATCTTTGTTGTCAGTTTGACCGGATACCCCGTGTCCGTTTGAACTGACACCCGTAGCCGTTTGACCGGATACCCCGTGTCCGTTTGACCGGCTATCATCGACAAGCGACTCATATGCCTGGCCGAACGTGTAATAGCTGAACGTGCCCTCATGTTTGACGAGCTTGTAATCCAAGATGCCGAAGCTGACGAGCTTCTTCATCCTAGCCGAGCATGACTTGGGCGTTATCGCAAGCAACGGCATATCATCTGCGAGCTTCGAGTGCTTGAGCCATGCGTATTCGCGTCCGTCGATGACGCGCTTCTCCATGTTTGGGTAGAAATCGACGAACCAGCGCAGGATCAGCAGATCGGTCGCGTCGATCCGCACCGTCTCCACCTTGCCGCGCCGCTCTTCCGTTCTGACCATCTTGAGCGCAGCGGCCTGGCTGAAACCGTTGATCGTCCACTTCATGCTTATCACTCCCCCCTTCCGTTGAGCCAGCTGTTGCGCACTTCGACATGCACGATGCCGTCATCTATGTCGATCTTGAACGGGCCGCGCGCATTGAGTACCCAGATGCAAGATTCGACGTCGATCCGGAAATACGAGAACTTGTCCTCGAGCCGTTCGAGCGAAACGGAAAACTCCGTGCCCTCGTCTCCCTGCACGCCGTAATTCTCGGCGATGTAACAGAACTCGCTCTCCAAGATCGCCGGTTCGGCCCCGACAATCCTTGCGACCTCTACCAAAAACGAATGCCTCACAGAGACCTCCTAAAACAAAAGCCCCCGGTGGTAGCGTCACCAGGGGCTTTTGAAATTCAACCCGGCTTCTAGTACTACCAGGGTCGAAAACTATGTTTGTGCGAAGACGCTACCTTTCGCTAACGCATATCATATCACGTCACGCGAACAGTTGCAACAGGAAATCGCGGCCGTCGCCGGTCCATCTGCGATCGTAGATGATGCGCCCGGTGTCGAGGACC
>JAHHRG010000186.1 GCA_020025965.1 Sutterella sp. | reverse complement strand
GGCTTAAGGCAAACAAATCCGTATTGATCGGAATGCCGATTGTGAAAAATGACAACGTGATCTTTACTGTCAAGGATGGTGCCGACATGAACTTCGCACCGGAATTTACCTTGACCGAAGGTGCGACAATTACGATAGAACAAAATGGAAAAGAAGTTCCCGCCAACGGCGTGATGCTTGACTTTACCCAACCTCAGATTTATACAGTACATTCAGAAGACGGTGCATGGCAGAAGAAATACACCGTGGCTTTCAGTGCACGCGAATTTATTCAGCGTTGCAGCTTCGAGTATTTCGCATTGGAGTCCAGCCAGCGTTACCAGGAATGGTTCGAGATGTCTGAGAACGATGTACAGAACCCCCAGCGTAACTATTGGGCAACAGGTAACAGCGGTTATGCCCTGACCGGTATGGGTAAACAGCCTTCTTTATATCCTACCGTCAGCGACCCCAACGGTGTTGAGGGTAATTGCGTGAAACTCGAGACCCGCAGCACAGGTTCTTTCGGCAGCATGGCAGGTATGCCTATCGCAGCCGGTAACATCTTCATCGGTACATTCGATACCAAGATCGCCATGCTTCAGCCCCGTGTCGCAACCGGATTCGGTTTGCAGCTGCTTGCCGGCAAGCCTAAGACACTGACCGGTTATTACAAGTACACTGCGGGTAAGGTCTTCCAGGACAAGAACCGTCAGCCCCAGCCCGACAAGCGCGATAAGGCTGATATCTATGCCGTAGTTTACGAAGTAGATCCCGAAAACTTCCAACCGTTGGATGGTGACAATGTCCTGAACTCAGAGCGTATCGTTCTGATGGCACGTATTGACGAGCCGGGTGAGCCTACCGAATGGACTTCTTTCACTGAGCCGTTCCGTCCGATGAACAATAAGACTTTCGATACAGACCGTATGATCAGCGACGGTTATGCCATTGCGATTGTGGCAACTTCAAGCCGTGACGGTGCTTACTTCGAAGGTGCGATCGGTTCTATCCTTTATGTTGACGAATTGTGCGTCAAATACGAAGGTGACGACTCTATCAAAAGCACCACTCCTTCCTTATAATCCGACGGTC
>JAHHRG010000022.1 GCA_020025965.1 Sutterella sp. | reverse complement strand
CCCTGGTAACCGATGATGTCTTTTTTCTTCATGACATTCTGGTACTTACCCTGCCAGGTGTAGCGAACGTTGGCAGAGAACCAGTCGGTGAATTCATAGGTGGCGGCAATCGTGAACTTGTGTTCCGGAACCTTCTGCAAGCCGTCCGTAATGTAATCGCCCGGGTCCTTGGAGCCGGAACCGACTAAAGGATGCGTGGCGATATATTCGCGCATGCCATCGGTATAGTCGGATTTGCCCTTGAGGTAGGAATAACGTTCTTCGAGCGTAAGGCGACCGAACTGCTGCATGGCATCGACATCCACACCCCAGCGCTTCGTGTCGAGCATGTTCAAGGTCTTGCGAACGATCTTCTTATTTTCCTTCAGAGTCGGACGGCCGAATTGGTCGTCCGTTTCAGTGTACCAGGCGGTAACACCGAGCGTTGTAAAGGCAAACTTATCTCGAAGACCGAGTTCCATGATCTTGTAGGTTTCGTCATCGGCGCTCGTCGGAACGAGAACCTGTTCGTATTTACCGTCAATCAGAGCAACGTCTTCGTCAGAAATTTGAAGACCGTCGGGCACGGTATAACCGAGTTCAAAACGGCCGAACACACGGCCCGTCGGACGATAGTGATAGGCGAGAGCGAGTTCTGCGGCGGTATTCCAGCGGTCGGAGCTGCCTTTAACCTGACCGACCTTCTTGAATGATTTGTCAAAGCTCCAATCAGTGAGTTCACGACGAATACCCTGCGTGGTTTCCCAATTGCCGTACTTGATGTTGTTGCTTAGGAAGAGAGCGATCACTTCTTTATCATAATTGAACGCTTTGGGTTTACCGTAGTCAAGGTATTCGAGCTCGGCCTCCTGGCTACTATAGTTCACGCCGACGAGCAAGTTACCGTAATCGTTGTACTGCCAATTCAGGGTGCTGCGAAGACCGTAACCTTCTTCTTCAAGTTCCTTATTTTCCTTATTACCGACGAAATTCCCATCGTTCATATAAAGGTCGGTATTGAAGTGCAACGTCTCGGAAAAGTCGTTGGTGTAGGAAAGCGTATAGCGATTCTGGTCACGGTCACCGTTGATGTATTCGTCACGACGAAGTTGAGCGCCTTCTTCCTTCCAATCGTCTATGTTGACGTTATAGAGGTAGCGCGACTGTTCGTTTAACTGGCTGGCGCGAAGCGTAAGAGTCTGCGTATCCGTCAGGTCAAAACGAATGCCGGCCGAGATGTATTCGGTATTGCGATAGGTATCAACAAAATAAAGATCGCGATCGCTCTTCGTACCGTCGACCTGGATCGTGATTCGATCGGAAAGACGGGCACCAATAGAAGCGGTACCGGAACCACCCTTGGAGTTGATTTCGCCTGAAATGCTCGTTACGGGAGCGTCGAGTTTCTTCATCGTTGTCGTAATGTTGACAACACCGCCTGCTGCACCAGAACCGTAAAGCACTGAACCGCCGCCAGGAATAACTTCAATACGTTCGATCTGATCAACGGGAACGATGTCGAAGTTGGTTGTAGTAGGGTGAGACGTGATGGGCTGATAGGGCACGCCGTCGACCATCACCTGAATATTGCGGGAAGCAACGTCGGCACCCTGACCGCGGATGTCTATCTGACCCTGACCGGTGGTACCGACCGTAATTGACGGCACCTTATTGAGGGCATCGGACACGCCGCGTATACCGCGATTCTGGATTTCTTCCTTTGTGATGACGATGATTTCTTTCGTGTTGCGAAGCTGTTCGATTTCGACATAATCCGGACGGACGTACGAGTCTTCGAGTTCGATTACTTCGTCATTCATCAATTCGGATACATCGGTCTCGGCTGCCTGTACAACAAAAGGCAAGGCCATCATCAGGGCGATGGAGAGCGCAGTTTTTTTCATAAAGATGAGAATAAAGAGAGGGTGAAAAAGGGGGGAATTCTGAATCTTTCGAGATGAGAATGATTCCTATTGCGAATTATGTGAGGAAGGTATTTGAAAGTCAACGCTTCTTTTGTTTTCTTGCAACATCGTCAATGCCGTTCAGTAATATCACGGCAACACAGGTATTTCTAAATCTAAATTTTTCTGAGACCGTACGTATGAGCCTATTTGAATCCCCAAGTAGGCTCATTTTCGTATAGTCCAGGGAATCCCAGACGCTCGGCAATATCATGTTGCCGTTTCGTCACTTCCAGCCAACGGCAGTTATTGACGCTATCGCCGACGAGGCGGATGCCGCTAAGGTAGTTTTTAATTTGATTGAAACTCATCTCATCAGCCAGCGGATCGACAATTTTCGGGGCTCCTTTCTTCATATGTTTTAAAGTACGAAGTTTCATGCGACGATAAAGCTCGTTCAGGATCGTCATACAACAGAAGCTCACGATAAAGCGTCCTTCAGTTGTCGCATCCGAATGAGCGCGCAGAGTTTCCATATCGACGTAAGTCTTGCCGGCTTTGAAGCTCTTCTTGATGCAATCACGAGTCTGATATTCCAACAGAGCATCAGCCGCAGAACATGAAAACGTCGTGATATTACAGAAGAATCCAAAATAGCGAACGGCAGCATCAATAGGATCATCGTCACGAACAAGCGTATTTACGCCCTGAATCGGCAAATGGCCATTGACTGTTAAGAGCTGATTTTCAAGAACTTAGTCTTTGAAAATCAGCTAATACGTATGGTTCAGGAAAAATTTAGATTCTAAAAGTTTATCAAGTATAGGGAAGGATAAATGCAAAGGAAAAACGAACAAAAAAAACACCCCGGATCCTAAGGATCCGAGGTGAAAAAACCGTCAACTGTTTGAAAAGAAAACGGTACTAGGGTTGGGGTGATCGGGATGAGAGCAGTTTGCCGTCGTCCCGATCGGTAAACGAACTAATTGACCAATGTCGATTAAGCGCGCTTGGGCAGAATCGGAGCCACGTCCTTATAGCCGGAAAGGGCGAGGAGCGTGAGGAAGGTCATCTGCGGGCCGAGGTGATTGTCCTTACGGATAAAGTATTCGGCCGTGGTGTGGGTGCTCATCTGAACGCCGCCGGCGGAAAGGCAGGTAGCGGGAATGCCCTGGCTCACCGGGAAGTTGGCGTCGGTCGAAGAGGCACCGTAGTTCGTCAACTCAATGCCAAGCGACTTCTGAGCGGCGCGGGCGGCCTGCAGAACCGGGCAGTCGTGCGGGCGCTGGCCGGCCGGGCGATCGCCGATCTGAGTCTTCGTCAGCTTCAAGAGCTTCTTTTCGTCATCAATCGGCCACATGGCGTTTTCTTCGGCCACGGCGTCTTCAAAGATCTTGAGAATCTGAGCTTCGAGCTTCAACAGTTCGTCGTTATCGAGACTGCGGATGTCGACGTCGACTTCGCAATGCGGAGCAATCGTGTTAACGGACGTACCGCCCTTGATCGTACCGATCGTGTAGGTGCTCTTCGGATCCTTAACCGGGCGAATGTCGGCAACCTTGGCGCCGGCACGGCACATGGCGTGAATGGCGGACGGCGTTTGGCCGAAAGCGGCGTAAGAGTGACCGCCCTTGCCGTCGATCGACATGCGCCAGCGGTGAGAACCGATGGCAGCCCAGAGGATGCGACCCACGTCCGTGTTGTCGCAGGCGATGAAGCCGTCAACATGGTTGTGAGCGTTGAACCACTTGGAGCCGCGGGTGTCACCGTTGCCTTCTTCGCCGACCGTGCCGACGAAGTAGATATCGCCCTTCGGACGAATGCCGTTTTCCGTAAAGCAGCGGATGGTCTGCATCAGGGCACGAAGGCCGGAGCAGTTGTCACCGATGCCGGGAGCGCGGTAGATGTTGCCTTCCTGGACAACCTTAATCGGGGTGCCTTCAGGGAAAACCGTATCCATATGAGCGCCCATGGCGACGACGGGACCGTTGTCAGAACCCTTTAAGATACCCACGCAATTGCCGATTTCGTCGATATGCACATCTTCGAGACCGTACTTCACCATGAGTTCGGCCAAATACTTGGCGCGAACTTCTTCCTTAAAGGTCGGAGCCGGGATTTCACAGATCGTGATCTGTTCCCTCATGGCGAAGTCTTCCTGATCGAGGCAGAGCTTGACAGCGGCTTCGACTTCGGAATACTTGCGAAGGTTGAGGACGGCGTTCATGACGTCGCTCTTGAGTTCGGGAATATTCGACATTTGATATGTCCTTTATTACGAAAAAAAGCGATTAAAGAAGAATCAAGGAAGTGACGAAGGCGGTGACAAGACCCAGAGCCATGACGGGCACCGTACGACGAACAACTTCAAATGGGGAAAGGTCGGACAAACCCGAAACGGCCATCGTCACACCGGAAATCGGAGACATGGAACGGGCAATACCGGAAGCTAACTGAACGGGAACGGCCATGACGGCGGTCTGCCACATCACTGAGCCGGCGGCCTGAGGAAGGAGCGGGGCAAAGGCGAAGAATGCGGCGTTGCCGGAACCTGTCACAAAAGCGGCCAAGGCCATGATGAGGAACATGGTGAGAAGCATGGCAACACCGCCGACGCCCTCAAGCGAAGCGGCGTTTTCGATCAACATCGTGATACCGCCCGTGGCCTTCAAACCGGCTGCAAAAACTTCGGCACACACGATCAGGATCACTGTTGTACCGAATACCTTGCCCATGCCGGCAAACATGGCGCGCGTATTGTCAACGGCGAGCTTGCTGTCGCGGTGAGCGATGAGGTCGAAGAAGAAAGCAATGAGCATGCAGGTCAAGAGAGCCGTGACGATTTCAAGACGCACGCCCTGATACATCAATTTCGAGAAAGCGAAGAGGAAGAAGACCGGCAGAATCGGGAGAATAGCAAAACAGACGGGGGCGTCAACCTGCTTAGCGGCACCCTTCGTTTCAACGGCGGAAACCAAGCCGAAGTCAGCCTGCGTGATGCGGCCGGAAGCGAGGTCGCGCTTATCGAACCACTGCTGGAACCCCCAGTGACCAAAGGCGATCACGGCGGCAGTAACAAGACCGACTGGGAGCTGATTGGTGATGAAGAATTCGATCACGTCCATCTTAGAAAGCTCGGCGGCAAGCAAGGTGTTCCCGGAAGCGGGACCCAAGTCCAAGCAGGAGGCCGTCACGATTACAGCTGCGGCGGAGAGGCGGGAAACGCCGACCGAAACCAAAAGCGGATAGAGCGTGACCATCAAGAGCATGCCGAGCCCCGTAGCGGACGGAATGAAGACGTTGAGGAGCTGGCCGAAGAGGTAACCCACGGCGAGAAGAATGTAGGGCGCGTGGATGTAGGAGAGGGGTTTCGTGCAGACGTTGACGAGTGCCTTCGTGGCACCGATTTTGTCCATGTAAGCGGCAAAACCGCCAACGACCATAATGTTCATACCGAGACCGGCAGCGCGGTTCTGCAGAACGTTGGTAATGACCTGAACAAGGTCAAAGAAGAAATTGTTGGTGGCTTTTTTACCGGTGACGAGGGGATCACCCGTCATAAGAGTTGTAATCACCAACAGGAGAAGACCGACCATGAGCAAAGCCCAGGGTGCGTAGTACTTCTTGAGAATGAGATAGGCAGCGACGACAACGCCGGCTGCGGCCAAGAAGAGAGACAGCATTAATAACCTCTTGAGACCAATGGGAAAATGTCCGAGCGTTCGCGTCAAGTGGGGGAATGGAAGACGGGAGGCAAAGACGGCGATTCCTTAGAACTGAGAAAAATGCGTCGGTAACGTAAAAGATCGAGTGGCCATCGATGGCACCGTCGATCCTATTTGTTGCGAGGATACGAGGCCATTCGCAAGGTCCGTATTTAAGTCGGCTCTTGCGTATTAGAGCAAATTCAGTTTGCGGTTAAGGATCCGCAGGTACTGTCAGATTAATGAAAACGTTTCCAAAGTAGCCGCGTTTGCGAACGATCAGCACTTATTCGACGTGTTTCACACCTGATCTCAGGGTAAGAATTTATCTCTTTGATAGAATGGTGCTCGTCCACAATGATTAGTCATACAGATGAATTATGGAAAACCCTCATAAAAAAACGACTATAGGCATAGTGAATCGTGCGCCGCTTTATCAGCAGGTAAAAGAGATCATTCTTAACGAGATTCGGGAAGAGAAATTAAAGGGCGGCGACCGCATGCCCACCGAAGCTGAAATGAAGGAGCGTTTCGGCGTCTCGATCGGGACCGTAAGACGTGCCATGGGTGAATTGGAAGATGCAGGGGTTATCGAACGGAAAGAAGGTGTTGGCACTTTTGTGAGAAGTTTTCGGAATGCGGGGTTTGCAAATTCCTTCCAGCTCTTTTCCGACTTGTCGGGGCGTCCGCGAGGCAATCGCAAGGAAGTGCTTTTGGTCAAGCCGACGGTGGCACCCGATGCGGTGGCGGAGGCGCTGAGACTGCCCTTGAAGTCGGTGGTACTCCATGCCGTGAGAAAACTTTACGGACCTGTAGACGGGAGCGAGCGATTCATTACGGTTGACGAAAGTTTTCTTCTGCCGGACCTCTTTGAGGGCTTGGACGAACATTACTTTCTCAAGCACTTCCGTCCGGACGATTCGCTCTATAAATTCTTTGACCGTGAGTTCGGCGTTGTGATCAATCGTCAGAAGTGCAGGGTTTCCTATGAGCGGCTCGATGCCGAGACAGCCGAGCGGTTGCAACTCCAGGAAGGCTTGGAAATGATCAAAACCGAACGCCTTTCTTTTGATATCGGCCGACAGCCTGTCGAATACCGTATCAATCGCGGCATGGCCGACTGCACGCAGGTAAATTTTGAAGTGATCGGCTGACAAACGCCGGACTTCGGTTGAATGGGCGATTTGGTTCTGCGTTTTGCTCCTGAAGTCAGCTCCGACGAAAAGGTTACGTAGCGAGGAGCCTTCCTACGTGCTGTCTGGCCGGAGCGAAAGAGTGAGTTTTCATTTGACAGAAACTTCGTGATGTCGCGCATCTATCAGAACGTGCCGATCGACAATAACGCGAGCATTTATCCCTTTGCAGAATGAAACACTCCAGCCCAACAAAGGCAACGAGCGAATATTTTTTGTTGATCGGGTAAATTAAATGAGTCGCTAAGAGGCTGTCAAAAAGTCTCAATGACATTCTCCTCCCCGAAAAGAAAGGTTGCTTTTCGGGGATTGTTTTTTGGAGCTTTGTCGCTTATAGATGCATTTACGTAGAATTCTAGGAACTATCGGGCTTAGAGTTTGTGTACAAAATTTCATCCTCAGCCCTATACCGTCTTTATGGGATCTATAGTTTTTCCCTACATCATGTTTGAGACGAAGCCTAGGATTCGACAATCGACATAAAGTCATGCGCTGTGGATAGGGCATGATGTTTGATGAAAAGACTTAGCGCAAACAAATTGTTATAGACGGAAAACATTCGATAAGCTCGATAAGCGCTTATTTCTGAATACAAATACATGCCTCTAAGTATCGAAATGACTGAAAAAAGAGCGATTTTGTGGATCGGAGTGCCTTTTCTCAGAGGGATATTAATAGTTTAAAAACAACGGATAGACATATAAGTAAAACATCCTACGGTTTGTTTAATTATTTGGAAGTGTTGTAGCAGAAAGAAACGGACAACTTAGCTAAAGATTAGTACAAAAGGGGCAAATCTCTTATTAAGTTGGAAGAGCGTTGTTTCAGAAGGACTTGCAATGTCAAAAAGAGGAAGGTATGTTTACTGGCAAACGAGAACGACTCTTATTATTATCCTCATTTCTCAAAGGACTGTTCACAAAATGACCGCTCTCCAGAATCTTCTTCTTTCCGTTCGCCGCTTCCTTAACGATCGTCGCGGTGTTACAGCTATCGAATACGGCATCCTCGCCGCCGGTGTGGCCGTCGTGATCGGTGCCCTCGTTGCTGACGACGGCGCTCTCTCCAACGCCATCTCCGATCTCTTCGACTCCGTCGTGGCTCAGCTCCCCGAAGGTGGCAAGGGTAAGTAATTTCTGCCCGTGAGTCCGGACTTCTTAATCGTTCGATCGCTCGAAGTCGTCTGGCTTGTCACGCTCCTTTGGCTCTCCTACAAAGATGTGAGAGAGAGAATCCTTCCGAATCAGGCCGTTCTTTTGTTAATAGCCCTGGCTTTGGCCTTTGGACTTTTATCGGACGGCTTGAATTTTTTGACCGATACTGAACACCTGTTCAATTCGTTTCTCGTGGGTCTCGGAGCCGTTCTTCTCTATGCACTCAAGGTTTGGGGCGCGGGCGACGCCAAGATGGTGTTTGCGCTCGCACTCGGTTTCCCGGGGCAGCTTGTCGATTTCTTGCTCTTAACCGCCATCTTTGGCGGCCTTTTGAGCATCTGCATTGGCATTGCTTCGATCATCGGGAAAAAACTTCACATGCCAACGATCACGACCGTGCCTTACGGTGTTGCGCTGTCACTCAGCGCCGCTGTCATTCGGTTTTGTCTTTAATAAAAGAACACATGAAAACTTCAGTACTCGCCGGCGGCATTTTGCTTTTCGGAGCCGCTGCCGTTATCTATTTTTCGAACGGTGCCCCTACGGGTGCCTCCACGTCCGAGCAGTCTGTCGCGGTGGAAGCCCGTCAGGTTGCCGTTTGCAATCACGCGCTTGAAGCCGGTCACTTCCTCTCGAAGCACGACCTGAAGTGGGTGTCTGTCGATGCACTGCCCGCCGGCGCGTTGACGGTCGAAGCGACCGAAAGTCTCACAGCCCTTGAAGGGGCCGTGCTGACGAAGCCCATGGCGGAAGGCGAAACGCTTGACGTCAATACCTTGATTGCTAAGGACGCTCCCGAATTCATGGCTGCGGTTTTGAACCCCGGCATGCGTGCCTTTACGATCGAAGTCGACAACGTCACGGGCGGTGCCGGTCTTCTTCGTCCGGGTAACCGTGTCGACGTGATCCTGGCCGCCGAATTGAAGACCGAAGTCACTGGTCCCGCGCAGATTGTGCCCGCCACGCGTACCGCCAAGACGCTCTTGACGAACCTTCGCGTCGTCGCTGTCAATAAGACTCTCGAACCCTCCGGCTTCCGTGCCGAACCGGCTCAGGCTGAAAAGCGCGGCATGCGCACCGACGGTAAGGGCACCGTGACGCTCGAAGTGACGCCGCAGCAGGTTGAAATCCTCACCGTTGCCCGTACGGTCGGTGAACTCTCGCTCTCTCTGCGTGACCTGCATGACGTCAAGACCGAGGCTCCTGCTGGCATGACGACGACCGAAGACATCCTTCCGAAGCGTCCCGTTGAGACAGGCGACTTTGGCAAGGCTCGCGTCAAGTCCTATTACGGCTCTGCCGGCAACCACTCCTAAGGCGAGAAGAAAGATGTTTGAAAAAAAGAATTCCCTTTTGTGCGGCTCTTTCGCCGCAGCTGTGGCCGGCTTCACGGTGATGGGCGCCGGTATGGTGGTGCCTCAGAGTGTTCAGGCTGCTGTCGTCGAACGTGCGCAGACCCAGTTGAATGTTTCCGTTCATCAGGGCGTGAGCCTGCGCTTTGACGAAGCCGTTTCTTCCATTTTCATGGCCGATCCGGCGATCGCGAGCTATCAGGTGATCGACAATAAGAAGATCATCGTTTACGGTCGCTTGCCGGGCGATACGACGATTTTTGCGTTGAATGAAGACGGTAAGACCGTTTATCAGTCGAAGCTCCATGTTACCCACGACGTGAGCTCCATCCAGAAAGCCCTTCGCGAAAGCTATCCCGACTTTAAGATCGAACTCCATGCCGTGAACGACGGCATTGCCGTTCGCGGCGTGGTTCCGACGGCGGCCGATGCGGCTGCGGTGGTCGGAACCGTTGACGGTCTCTTCACGGCGCCCGGACACGGTAGCAGTCAGAAGAAGATGACAGGGGCTGGCGCAGGCCAGGGCGGTGACAACGAAGAAAGCGGTGCCGCTAAGGGCGAAGGTACCTTGGGCCATCGTGTCGGCAATGTGATCAATCAGTTGACGATCACGACGCCGAACCAGGTGACCGTCAAGGTTCGTATTGCCGAAGTGAACCGTAAGCTGACTGACCGCCTCGGCGTTCGTTGGGGTGCCGGCTACGGGGACGACCGCGTCACGATTGGCACGACGGGCGACGGCTTTCTTCAACAATTCGGGATTCCAGATTGGGCTGCTAAAGCCGGTCACCATTTTGGTGCTCAAACGACGATTGACGCGCTTGCTCGCGAAGACTTGGTCTCCATTTTGGCCGAACCGAATTTGACGGTCCTCTCCGGCGAAACGGCGACCTTTGTGGCCGGCGGTCAGATTCCGTTCGCCACTTACGACTCCGACGGCAATCGTCAGATCGACTTCAAGGATTTCGGTGTACTCCTCGCCGTGTCGCCGACGATTCTCTCCGGCAACCGCATCAGCCTCAAGGTTTCTCCTGAAGTCTCTGAACCCTCTTACACGAACGGGATTATGTGGGAAGAGGGCCTCGTGCAGCCGGGCTTTATCGTCCGCCGTGCCGACAGCTCCATTGAACTCGCTTCCGGTCAGAGCTTTGCAATTGCCGGTCTCTTGAAGAACGACTTCAGCAATTCCGTCTCGAAGATCCCGGGTGTGGGCGATATGCCGGTCTTGGGCGCTTTGGCGCGCTCCAAGGAATTCACGCGCGGCGAAACCGAACTCATCATGGTGGCGACGGCTTACATCTCGACGCCTTCCGGCGAACCCTATGTGATGCCTAATGAATACGCTTATGTTCCTGACATGTGGACGCGTTTCTTCTTGAATGCCAATCCCGAAGTCGGCGCGAAGCGCATCCTTCCGCGTGCCGTTGATTACATCTTCTAACAGAGTGCCCACCAAATGACTAAGAAATCTTTGAAATTCCTGCCGCTCCTCGGCGCGATGGCGCTCCTCTCGGGCTGCGGTGTTGTCACGCATCAGACCGTCCACCAGCCGCTCACGGCTGACGCAGAGGACACGATGAATCCGAGTTACCGCTGGTACCAGACGGCGGCTTTTACGCCGGAAAACGGCTCGGCTGTGGAAACGGCGATTCGTCAGCAGGTCGCTGACAAGGCTGATCTCACGAAGGCTCGCGAGCTCGGTGCTCCGAATCCGCAGGCTGCCGTCGGTGCCGTTCAGCGTTACCAGCAGGGTGCCGTGCGCGGTTTCGGCGATCGTTCGCTTGAAGCGGGCGGCGGTGATACGAACTAAGAGTGGGGAGGTAGCAAAAAATGGAACAAATGACCGATACGACTCTTCGCGCCGGCTTTATTTTTCGCGACACCGAGACTCACTCGGTATTCACCGACGCGTTCGCGCGTTCCGGGCTTGAAACGGCTTTTGCCGTATCGCCCGCCATTTCGGTGAAGGATTCTCTCGACGAAATTCCGGCCGACTTTAAAAAGGGCGTCCTCGTAGCCGACCTTTCCCGCGAAGCCGATCCGCTCGACGCTTGCCGTGCTTTGGCCGATCACGTCGGCCCGGGGGTCGAACTCGTTGTTTTCGGCGATGACAACCGCTTGGATACTTACCGCACCTTCCAGAAGGCCGGTGCCGCCGATTACTGGGCCAAGCCCGTTAAGCCTGCTGAAGTGGCTGCCATGGCCGCGGCTCGCCTGGCCGAACCCGCTGAAAACCTGGGTGATGCGAAGAGCATCTTCTTTGTCGATACGGCTTACGGTACGGGAGCGGGCGTGCTTGCCGCCGCTGCCGCTTTGAAGCTTTCCGCAGAGAAAAAGAGCGTTGCTGTCGACTGCGACTTCCGCCATCCGGTTTTGGGTGCCTATCTCGGCATGGACCGTGAAGGTAACCTTCCGTTGCTCCTCGACGCGGCCGACCGCATCGACAACGAACTTCTTTCTCAGGCTGTGACGGGGATTACCGATAAGCTTCATCTTCTCGACGGTTATCTTGACGACGCCGATCTCAACGTCTCTTACGGCAACCTCGAACAGCGCCTGAAGCGCCTCTATGCCCGCCAGATTTGGCGCGTATCGGGTGCCGTGAGCTTGAAGGGTCTCCCCTGGAAGCATGCCGACGCAGTTGTGGCGGTGGTTGCCGGCAACATGGTTTCCCTGAAGGGCGCAGCCAATCTCAAGGCTCGTTTGGCCGTTGCGAAGACGAATGCCCGCGTCCTCTGGGTCTTCAATAAGACCGACGCCGGCGATGCCATCCCGGCCGAAACCATGGAAAAGCATCTCGGCCTCACGTTCGATGTCAAGATTGACTACGTGAAGAAGATGGGTGCTCTGACGCTTGATGCGGAAGCCTTCAAGACGGATGCCAACGCAGTGACGCGCGGCACCGCCGACATTCTCGCCCGTGCGGGTCTCACGGCCGGCAACGGTACCAAGAGCGAAGCCTGGTGGAGCAAGTTATGGAAGTAAAGAGCTTTCTTTCTTCGCAGAAACTCAAAGTCGATCCTGCGCTTTTCAATCGTCTTCGCACCGAAGTGATTGATAAGATCGACGCGGGTCGCTTGGGCGAAGAAAACGCCGGTGAACTGCAGGCGATCGTTGCACGTACGATTCAGGAAACCGTGACGCGCGAACGTTTGATGCTCAACAGCTTCGAACAGCATCTTCTCACGGAAGAAATCGTCAACGACATGGTGGGGCTCGGCCCCATCCAGGGGCTCATGAACGATCCGACCGTCACCGACGTACTCGTCAACGGTCCGGATCAGGTCCTGATCGAACGCTACGGTAAGCTGCATCTTTCCGACGTTCGATTCCGTGATGCCGAACACGTCTTGAATCTCGCTCAGCGCATCACGGCGGCCGTCGGTCGCCGTATCGACGAATCGAGCCCGATGGTCGACGCCCGACTTCCGGACGGGAGCCGTGTGAACATCGTGGCGCCGCCGCTCTCTTTGAACGGCGTTTGCATTTCGATTCGTAAGTTTGCGCATCACGCGATGAACCTCGAACGCCTGATCGCAACGAAGGCGATGACGCCGGATATGGGCGACTTTATCCGCATCGCTTCCCGTGCCCGACTCAATATCCTGGTCTCGGGCGGGACGGGTTCCGGTAAGACGACGATGTTGAATGCTGTCTCGCAGTACATTTCGCCCGACGAACGTATCATCACGATCGAAGACGCGGCGGAATTGCAGTTGAATCAGCCTTTCGTCGTTCGACTTGAAACGCGTCCGGCTTCTTTGGAAGGGCGAGGCGAAATCACGCAGCGCGACCTGTTGAAGAATGCCTTGCGTATGCGTCCCGACCGTATTTTGATCGGTGAAGTTCGCGGTGCCGAAGCCATCGATATGCTTCAGGCCATGAACACGGGTCATGACGGCTCGCTGTCGACGATCCACGCCAACTCTCCGACCGATGCGCTCCTTCGTCTCGAAAATCTTTTGAGCATGGAAAATCAGTCGATGAGTGCCACGCTCGTGCGTCGTCAGCTCGGCAGCGCTTTGGATCTGATGATTCAGGTCGAACGTGACCGTCACGGTAACCGCCGTATCACGCATATTGCGGATATTGTGACGAACGACGACGGTGATGTCGAAGCTCGTCCGCTCTTTGTCTTTAAGCACGACGCAGACGGTACGAGCGGCACCTACGTTCGCACGGATGTAATGCCCACGTTTACTGAAAAACTCAAAATGGCCGGTCTTTACGATGAGGCCATGGAGGTGTTGGCAAGATGACAGTGCTCGCACTCGGTCTTCTTGTCCTGGCGGCGGCCTTCGCGGCCGTCGTTATCCGGGACGAGCTTCGCCGACGTCAGCGTCTTAACCGGCGTATGCTGACGCGCTTGGGCGAAGAGACCACTGCGGCCGATGACAAAGGCCGTGAATTTCTACGAACCGAGGAAGGGAAGGCTGCTCTCATTGCGCTCGCTGCCATGATTGTGGCGGGCGTGATGACATCGAGTCTTTCGAGCTTCCTTCTGTTGGCCGTGCCGGTTGTTCCTGCCGTTTGGTGGCTTGCCAGAAAGCGCCGTTTGGCGGCTTTGCGCGAAGCATTCCTCAAGACTTTTCCGGAAGCCGTGGAAAGCTTTGCTCGCGCGATCAAGTCGGGCGTCCCTTTGGAGCGTGCACTTGAAGCAACGGGCGAGAACTACAGCGGAGAAGTGGGGCACCGCTTCAAAGGCTTGGTCTCGGACCTTGCGCTTGGCGTGAGCTTCCCGCATGCACTCGCACGTTTTTCGCGTGACCTCGACAATGCCGACGTGGACTTCTTCTGCCAGGCTTTGTCGCTCTCTCGCGAAACGGGTAGTCCCTTGTCGCCGATTTTGGCGACGTTCTGCGAACTCATTCGCGAACGCGGTCGTTTGGACCGTCGTCTGCGTGCACTGACGGCCGAAAGCCGTGCCTCGGCCCGCATTCTCTGTGCCATGCCGTTTTTCATTCTTGGCCTTCAGGCCTTTATGAATCCCGGCCAGTTGGGAATGCTTGTGCATGACGAAACCGGTCAGATGATTCTTTTCTACGCAGCGCTCAGCATGCTCGCGGGTTTTGCGGTCATCAATAAGATGACGCGCTCTTTGGAGGCTTGAAAATGCAAAATTCCGCTTTTCTCCTCACCTTGCTTGCTGTCTTCGTTCTTCTCTTTATCGGGCTCGTGTCCTTCGATCAACTTCGCAAGACGCATCGATTGGAAAAGCGCCTGACTGAACGTTCGGGCGGCGTTGCCGTGGGCGGGACGGTGATCCTCACCGGTCTCGACCGTCTGGCACGAGCCATGGCCGGAAAGAAGGACTATGAAGAAACCGTGAAGCAGTTGGCTCTGGCCGGCTTCTGGAAGCGCAACGAAGCGAATGTCTTCATCGTGATCCGTCTGGGGTTGCTCGTGATTGTCGGTCTCTTGGGGTTGGTTTGGCTGATGGCCACGGCTTTCCCGATTGCGGCCAATGCTCACGACTGGCTCATCTGGCTCTTTGTGCTCTTTCTTATTTCTCGTGTCCCGATGTGGCTCGTGGGAGAAATGGTGAAAAAGCGCCAGCGTCGTATCCGTCTTTTCATTCCGAAAGCGATTGACCTGCTTACTTTGGTTTTGGACTGCGGGATCAGTCTCGAAAGCGCTTTCGAGCGCGTCTCGAAGGCCGTCGCCGCACGAGCCCCCGAAGTCGCCCGCGAATTCGATCAGACGCGTTACGAAATGATCGTCATCGATCGTCAGACGGCGCTGATGCGTCTTGAAAAGCGATCGGGCGTCCATGAAATGGAAATGCTCGCTTCCGCTTTGCGTCAGTCCATTCAGTACGGTATTCCGCTTTCGGATACCTTGAAGACGATTGCCGAAGAAGCCCGTCGCGCTCAGATGGGAGAACTCGATGAACGAGCTGGGAAGATTTCCGCCGATATCGGCATCCCGCTGATCATCCTGATTCTTTTCCCGGTCATCGTCATCATTGCCGCACCGGCTGTCCTGCAGCTTATGCAGGTTTTCTAAAGAACCTCTGATTGAGTCCACCAACTTCTCCCGCCGATCGGTCCCGAAAGGATCGGTCGGCGGGTGAAGTGACTGAGAATCCCGAAAAAATGAATACTCGAGTCATCAAAAAAACCGTCCTCGCTCTGGGCTGTGCCACGAGTCTCTTTATGCTCGGCGGCTGCGCCATGACAGACGGCCTTTATATGCCCGCCAATGACGAAATTCGTCACTATGACGAATCGACTTGGGAAAGTAACGAAGCCGTGATGCGTGCGGCCGAATCTGCCGGCGACTATCGACTCGCCCTGATGACGGGGAAAGACTTTATTGCCCGCCATCCCGATCATGTCGATGCTCGCGTAATGACGGCGCGTTTGATGACGCGAACGGGCGATGCGCAGCAGGCCTTGCGTACGCTCGACTTTATTCCCGTGGCCGAACGTACGGATGCGTCCAATATGGAAAAAGCCCGTGCGCTGATGACCTTGGGGTCTGCCGAAAAGGCTCTTGAACTTCTCGAGGCAATGCCGGAAGCCAAAACCGATGCGATGCCCACCGACAAGACCCGCAACGTCAAGAAACTGTTGGCTGTTGCGCTTTCGATGAACGGGAAGCTTGACGAGGCAGCGACCGTCTTTGAATCGCTCATGTCTCAGAGCGACGAACCTGAGGTTCGCTACAACTATGCGCGTACCGAACTCTATGCGGGTCGTTCGCAGCACGCCTACGATCTGTTGGCACCGATTGTCAACACGTTTGAACCGGCCAAAACCGCCGCTGCGATGGCTCTGTGGCGACTCGGTCGCGAAGACGAGTGCCGTGCGCTTTTGTCGGGTCTTGTCAAGGCCGAAGCCTTTGACGCCTGGATTAAAGAGCACGGTCTGCGTGACGTGCCTGCCGAACACTAAGGGAGAACCTTATGTGGAATTTTGTTCGACGCTTTGTGCACGATCGCCGCGGCGTCACGTCGATTGAAGCGGCACTGATCACGCCGCTCCTCATTCTCTTGTTGGCACTTCTCCTTCAGACCGCGCGCCTCAATTTCCTTTATGCCGTCGCGGACGAAGCGATTTTCCGCGGGATGCGCGAAGCCCGCATTAATCCGGGGACGGATCCGGTGCCGTTAATTGTCGATCGATTCGGTGACTTGGCAGGACGCTTGGGAGACAAGCAAATGCTCAAAGTGAAGGTTGAAAATGCGGGTTCTCTGGAAGAGGCTGAACGCGAATCGTTTATTCCGGGGCCCGGCGTTGATAATTCGATCGTGCGTCTGACTATTGAGATGAAGGTTCCTTTGGTCGAGATCAAGCCTTTTGATACCGTTGAATTCGGGCAGCGGGAATGGTCTGTTTATTACCGTAACGAACTGGTTCGATGAGAAGAAAGATGAAAAATTCTGGTTTCGTTTTGGCGTTGAGCCGTTTCCTGAAGGGCAAAGAGGGGGCCGTCGGTCTTGAATTTGCGCTTTTGGTACCCATTCTGATCGTGATTGTTCTTGGCCTCTATAGTGCCAATATGTATCAACGTACTGACAATACGCTTCATCGTGAAACGGCGTCAATGGCCGATATTCTTGTGAATGCGCCTGACGGAATCGTCAACGAAGAGGGCGAATTTGTTGAAATTCCCCTTGAGGAACTTCTTCCGATGCGTGCGGAATCCGCACGCGTACTCTTGCAACGGGCGTTTTCGTCAACCGATCCCCACAGCGTTGAAGTGGGGGTTAAGCTTTTTTACGTGAATACGTCCGTGCAGGACGATAAGAATGTTCCCATCGTGATGGAAGCGTCGGCCGGTAGTACTTGCCCGATATCCAAGAGTCTCAGTATGGCGGAACGTATGCGGCCCGGAGAAACGGCCATTATTCCCTATACCGAAGGTGATGGGATGCTCTTCCCCGTCCCCAAACTTCGTCTGTTGCGTATAGAAACTTGCGTGATCCCCACCTTTGGAGATCTGAAATCGACACTGAAACTGCCGGTTTTCCTGACGAGCGAATTCACCGCGATGAGAGGTAATAATGACTAAGCAAAAACGGACGACGCTCAAAACATTTTTAGCGAGTGAAAAAGGCTTTGTCGGTGTCGTAGCTGGGCTCTTCCTCATTCCGACGATGACAATCGCAGTGGGAAGCTTTGCCATCTACGGTGAGGTGACGAATCTCACGCGTGCGCAACAGACTGTAGACGCTGCGACCTTAGCGTTGGCAAATTATCCCGAGCCTGCCCGTGAGGTAGGGTCATCCACTTGGATTGACGCCAATACTGAGCCTGTGCACTCGTTGAGACTCAGCGAAACGACGCTCGAAATGGTCGATCCTTTCATCAAGTTGTCGGTTGAATACGGTGTTGCCGAGAGTTATCGATGGGGCTTGAAGCTGATTTCCCGAAACGGGGATATGGCTGTGTTGCCCTTTGTGACCTCGAGTGCAGAATTTTTTTATCGCCCTCTTGAACTGGTGATGGCGCTTGACGCCTCGGCATCCCAGAAAAAGAACAAGATGGAAGAGATGATCCGCAACTCTCTGGATGTTGTCTATGCCAATCAGTCGTACGGTGACAATGTCCGAATCAGTCTCTTTGCTTATTCCGAAATCGTGAATCTCGGTAGTGAGTATAAGGATCTGATTTCTCGCCAAAGTCGTCGCTTATCACCGGCCGGTGCCCGTGGCTGGGTATATGACGAACGACGCGAAGAGTGGATTCATAAGAAGAAAGGCAGTCCTGTTCTATATAAAACTCAGAGAGTTTATGACGAACAGAAAAAGACTTTGAGTAAGATCAATGCCGCATTGGTGGAGGATTTGCTTTCCGAAGGCGGTCCTGGCCAGAAAATCGGCTATGCACCGGTCAATCGCAAGCCGCTAAAGGATGTCGTTTCATATGTGGATTTAATGGAACAGCCACCGATGAACGAGGAAGATAAATTCGAACTCGTGATTAACGACGGACGTTGGAGCGAAAAGCCGGGCGGTTATATCTACACTTATCCGACGGCTTATTGGGATGCTGCTCAGCTGATGATGGCATCAGAATATTGGCAAGGGGTCGATATTCGAGAATGGGCCGTTATCCCGAAGGAATGGTGGGAAGAGTCGTATACCGAAATGTTTGCGACTTCGCCTGATATGTACAGTATGTTCGGTGATATGTGGGGCATATGGCCGTTTGGAAAACATCGCTACGGGATTGTGACAGCAAACGGCGACGCTTCGAGAATGAGTGTTCTCGCCGGTGAAACCAATCCCGATGCAGTGATGAAGCACATGGAGAACTACAGTTCCGGTACAGGGACATCCCCTGACGAGGCTTTTGCCTGGGGGTATCGATTGCTGAATCCTAACTGGTCTTCTGCGTGGAAACGAGGTGCCAATTTCCCGACTCAGTATCACAGTGATACGGAAAAGCATCTGATGATCTTTGCCGGTCGCACCGGTGCTGAAAGTCATCTGAAGGTCATCCCGGAAATCTGCCGACGACTCGCCGATAACGGTATCCGTCTGTCGATTTTCTTGCCGACTGATGACCATGCAACAAAGCAAGAAAAGGAGATTTATCAAGAGTGCGCTTTGTGCGGCGAGAAAAACGGTTCGATTTACCGTGAAATCAAACGAAGAGAAATCTATCAAGCTTTCGCCGAAGCGGCTGGTCAGGTGGCCCGCGTCCGCTTGATTAGTTATTAAGACGGTTAACCCTTAAAACGGGTCGGTTGCCAACTTCATTAGAATGAGGCAAACGACCTGTTTTTTGTTTTCGGCTGTAGACCGACTCCTCTCAGTCACTTTGTCTCGCGAGAAAAAAATGACAAAAACTCAGCAAAACTATCTCGGCTGCCTAGTTCTTTTGATGCTGGGGATCTCGGTCGGTCCCTTTTTCGACGAAGACGCGAAAAATGAGAGCAGGCTCGCCGAATTGAGGACTGAACTGGCTAGCGCTCAATATCCCGTTAGGATCGGGAAGAGAAGCGAAATGACGGGGGCGAACATTACGGACGATAAAGTGCTCGTGACGCACTATGTTGACGCGGGGGACACGGGCGGCGGACTTTACCGACGCCGAGAAAGCGCGGATCGAGGAGAGCGCCGTGGCAGGCGTCTGTGAGAATCGCGAGATGATTGAAAATTTTCTTTTTTTGAAGGCTTATCGTCAGGAATGGCGAGATGCCGACGGGCGCACGATCGTTGAAGTAACGGTGACGCCCGAACGGTGTTTAAAACGATAATTCCGTTGCTCTGATCTGAACGACCAACTCGTCTGTGTTTGGACGAGTTTGAGGCGGATATAGGCCTGTCTCTCGGAGATGCTCTTCACACAGACGATGAATGGGGATTAAAACGTCGTCATGCTGATAAGAGTTTTGCGCTGGCCAATCTGTCGTCAAGTGTCAGATCTGAGTCGAGATCAAAGAAAAACTGGATTACTTCTCGAGCGCAGGTGTTGTTGCGAACGGAAATTGTTTGGTTGTCGATGGTGAAAGTTATATTTCAACTGACTTTCAATGGCGTCGGACATGTGAATTTCTCGTCAGTCTGTCAGCTATTCGTCAACGATTTCTGTCATTTTGACATTCCGAACGTTATCGCCTAAGCCTCTTAACCACCACGTCAACGTGCCGGTTTCAAAAAGCGTTGCGGTGACGTGTGCGCCTTCTTCCTCGTCCTCCAACCAATCGAGTGTCTGATCTTTTGACAACGGCGTTTCCGTGAGACCGTCGGCGCGCCAACGGATGACGTCCATCTCAAGCTTCACCTTTTTTCCCGTACACCAACCGAAATGTCCTTCGGCATCGTACTTTTCGAGGTTGAAATCCTTGGGCGGCTCAAAGGGAAAGCCCGTCCGTTCGGCACGAATCATGCGGTGAAGCGCGAGATGTCGGTAGTTGTCATAGCCCTCAAATTGGCAGACGAGATAGAGTCTGACGCCTTGCTGCACCAACGCCATGGGTTTGACGCGGGCTTCGTGCCGCTCTCGTTCTTTATTCACGTATTCGATTCGAAGAATCGTGTTGTCGTAGAGCGCATCCGAGACGGCTTCCAAAATATCGGGCTTGATTTTAGGAGGCAGAAAACTCATCGAGGTGTTGACGACGCGCACCTTTTTGAGCCAGGCGGCGTTCGCATTCGAGGCTTCGTTACGATCGGCAAAGAAATAATCGGCATCGTCAAAAAGCCCCGACATCGACTGCATGAGTTTGGGCGACAGTTGATAACGGAGGTTTTCTTTGGCAAGGCGTAAAAGGAGCATGTCGTTGGCGGACAATTCGCCAAAACGCATGTGTCCCGCCTTGTCCGAGAGTTTGTAGCCGTAGGGCACTGACGAATCGTCACAGACAATCGGCAGTTCGCCGCTGGCGACCATCGTTTGAAGCGCACGCTGCAGAGCGCGTTTTTCAATCTCCACGCCGTCTGCGCGAAGTGCATTGAGAATATCTGCGGAGGAGTATTTCCGATGAACCGAGAGTTTCGAAAGGATTCTTAGGTAAAGCAGTGCACCGTTAATGGCAGTATTTTTCGGCCCGGTCATCGAGGTCGTCCTGAAAATGGATAAAGATTCAATCAGTATACGCCGAGTCTTGTCGACTAAAAGGAACAATGAGGTGGGCGATTTCCCTTAACTCTGCCCCGACGATTTGAGAAAGATTGTCGAACCAGGGGACGGCGGGTTGTGACGCGGTAAGAAGACCGATCTCTCTCATGCCTCAAGAAAGGCTCGCATCGGCCGGGGAAGATCGTATTGACGGAAAGGGAAGGGCCGCCGAAGGTCATTCGGCGGCCGATACGAGGGAGCGCTAGGCTAGGGTGCGTGATTATTCGTTCGGATTGCTATCGTCATCGTCATTACGTGCGCGTCGTCGTTTGAGTTCCTGACGGCGTTCCGATCGTTCGGCGATTTTCTTTCCTTCAAGGGGGGCGTTGCCGAGTGCTTCGCGCACCTCTTTCCAAAAGGATTGCGGAAGGCTGCAGTGCAAATTGAACACGCGAACGCCTTCTCCCGCCATGGTGTTGCCTTCACGCTCGCAAACCGTAAAGTCGACGGTGCCGAGCTTGAATTCGGCTTTCTGTTCGACAGTGATGAAGTGCTTGACCTTCCCGAGGATGAGCTTGCCGAGGGCTTTGTTGTCAAAACCGTCGATAAAGCGCGGATGCGGGTTCCTCTTTCTGAGATTCCGATTGATTTCAGAGAGGACGAGCGTGGCCAGGGTTTCCGTCTCGATAACGGAATTGGCAGGTATGCGCTTTTTCTTTTTCGCGGTGATTCCGGTCTTGACCGTCTTATTCTTTTCGATACCCGTTTTCGGGGGATTAAAGGATTTATGAAAATTATTCATATTAATAAGTCCTATAAGTTTGAAAATAAGTTCTCGAGGTGAGGACTCTTTTTTCGTTCCGAGGGAAAAAGGGTTATAGCAAGAACCGATTGAAAAGACAAGTGCCTGAAAAACAACAAAACTACAAGCTTCTTCATGTTGAAGAGGACGTTTTGGTTTAGGATTTTTGACCCTTTCCAATTTTCAATCGAATATTTTCCTATGAGATTTGCTGATTTTATTTATTTGCTATGGGAAACGTTATGAAATGAAAAAAACACCGAATATTTCGATATTGCTTAAATGAAACTTAATGGGTGATTTTTACGAAAAAATTGCTTAATATCAAAACATGACGTAAAGGTTCCCTATTAAGCATCTCGTTAAGAATAGATCGTATCTATTGCATTTTGGCGTGAACAATCCGGTGAAATGATGTTTCGATACGGCTCAAGCCCCCTGAATTCTGTAGGCGATCCGAGGAATTTTGAAAAGAGAAAACGCAAATATCTCCAAAAACGACATTTTTTGGGAAAAATGAGATAATTAATAGATTGTGTATCTTAGGCGCGATTGTCATGTGATCGGCAGTTCGCCAATAGCGTATGTTCCGACTGCGCACAACCAACGTTAAGGAAAGCCGATGAACGCGGAAGAAGTGAGTCTAGATTTAGGACTTTGGGATCAAATTGCCAATGTGATGGTTAGCTCGACTTCGACCATATACATTAGCGTTGGGATTGGTTTAATAGCGGCCTACTTCATTTACCGTTTTACTTGTCGACATCTGGCTGTGATGAAAGGGCTAAACGATGCGATCGAAGCTTGGAAAGTACCAACGCCAGATACGCTAGACGAACTCGCGGAACGCTATTCCAAGGATTCCTCTTTGGCTTGGCAGAGCGCTTTCTCCGAATATGCTAAACAAATTAAAACCAACGATAAGGTCGAGCCCGTTGAGTTTTACGCCTTTAAAGGACCGGATTATTTCTTCAATGAAGATACGCAATATCTCTCGACGGTCAATCTTGAAGCCTATCGTGCCTTGCCGGGGATTCTGACAGGTCTCGGGATTTTCTTTACTTTTGTCGGCCTAGCCTTTGGGATTTATTTGTCGATTGACGGCCTTACTGCGAGTGCCGGTCTGCAAAATGTCGATCAAATTGTTGAAGCGCTTAAAAAGTTGTTGGGTGGCGCCTCTCAGGCTTTCTGGACATCAATTGCTGGTCTCTGCTCATCTCTGGTGTTGACGGTTCTCATCAATTGGCTTCATAACAAGGCGATTGCAAAACTCGTTGAGGTGGATCTTAGGCTTCGTGAGGGGGTGTTGATCAAGACACCGGAAGATGTAATGGAGATGCAACTCGCGACAGCGGAAGAGGAAAAGAGCACCATCAATCTGCTTGCTGAAAAATGGGAAGGTCAGATGGAACAGATGTTCCAAACCTTGATGGAATCCTATGCCGAACAAAATCGTGAGCAGACCGATCGTATGGTGACGGCACTTGACTCAATCAAGGAAGGGATCAGCAATATGAGTCAAACGCAGGCCGAGTTGTTGGGCAAGACCTTAACGAGCGCAGCCGATGTTGTTGGCGAGAAGCTCGGTGAAAAGATTGACGGGATGGCGGCATCCTTTGACAAGTCAGCTCAGTCGGTCGGCGCAGCAGTCAACGGATTGGACGAAGTGCTGGCAATCGTTGTACGCGATGTTCGCACGGTCAGTGCCGAACTTGGTGATCGAATTGAAAATCTCAATACGTTGGTGAACGAATCAGAAGAGAAGCTGACTAATGGCATGCATGCAGTGGCCGATCGTATGACCGGTCTCTTGGCGGAAATCCATAACGCGACAGTCGGTTTTGAAAACGTGACGGAGAGCGCGACACGTGCGGCTGACGAATTGAAGGCGGGCGGTAGTGAGGCCGCTCAAAGTCTCAAAAACGGTGCGGAATCGGCCGGTCGCATTCTCGAAACTGAAATCAGCAAGACCGTCACGGAAATGAACGCACTGCTCTCGACGGCAGAAAAACTCGTAAAGACTTCCTCTGTTGCACTCGAAAGCTGGCAAAGCAAGTTGGAAGCTCTCGCTTTGGCTCAGACTCGCGGGTATGAATTGCTTCAAACCTATGATGCGGTCGCTACGAAGATGCTCGAAGCTTCGAAGAAGGTAGAAGCGAGTACCGATATTCTCTCGACGAATATGAGTGAACAGGCTTCTCGTACAGAACATATGAATTCGACGATCAACGAACGCTTGTCGGAAGTGCTTGATCAATCCGCCCGCGTTGCGGCTCAGCAGCAGACTGCAAACGACAGCATCAAACAACAGCAGGAAATGATTGATCGCCATTTGACGGCTCTCGCAGAAAATCTCAATGCGATGAACAACCAGATGCGAAACAACCTCGCCGAAGCCGACCGAGGAATTTCGATGGCACTTAACGCGGTAACGGGGGCGCTCGATAGTTGGATCGAACGTCGTCAGGAAACGGATAATCAGGCGAAGGAACAGCTCGACGGCATTCGCCGTGAAATCAATCGTCTTGAAAGTGAACGTCGCTCTCTTCATGAAGCGGTTGAGAAAGTCGTTAGCCGCCAAGCCAACTAATGCGAGAGATTGACCGATGAGTTTTCGAATCCGAAGCAAGCGAAATGCAGAGCAGGGCGAGACCAACTATTTGGCATCGGTATCGGATCTGATGGCTGCATTGTTGCTGATCTTTATTATTCTCGTGGCTGTTGCCGTATTGCAGGCAAGAGTCGCTGGCGAAGATGCCTTAAACCGTGCCGAACAGCTTCAGGAAGTTCGACAACGTCTCACAACCGTCGAAGAACGTTTGGCGGGCAATGCTCGAGCTCGTCAAGGGATGCTGGAGACTATTCAGGCTCGTTTGAGTAAAGAGGCGGGCTTGAGTGTCAGAATTGATCCGACGCGAGGTGTCTTGCGTATTCCGGAAGAGGTGGTGACCTTCGGAACCGGGAGTGCCGAGTTAGATGATAAGAATAAAGAGAATCTTCATAGGATCGGAAGAGTGCTCTTTGAGCAGATTGCTTGTTTTGAAGACAAAACCTTCAAACGAATCCCGGGTGTATGTCGCAAGGTGAACCCCAACGGCAATGCACTCGATGCCGTTTTTATCGAGGGGCATACTGACAACCAGGCTTTTCTGGGGGATGCGACAGACGCACGCAATCGCATGTTGTCGACTGCGCGTTCTAATGCCGTTCACGATATTTTGATTCTCAAAAATGAACGATTGAGTCAATTGACGAATCCCAATGGAGAATCGCTTTTCTCGCTCTCGGGGTATGGATCTGCACGTCCGGTGCCGGGCCATAATCACAAGAAGCCGACTGCCGATTCGGCCAACCGTCGAATCGAATGACATTTCATCTTTTCCGAGCCTCAGCGCAGTAAAGAAGAGAAGGCACTGATTGATCCCACAGCACGGAACTGACGGAATGGATACTCAAAAGGTTTTAGAAGAGGTTGACGCGCTCATGACAAGAGCGTGCAAACCGCTCCCGAAAATGACGCTGACTTTGGCCGGAACCAACGAAATTCGCCAACGTTTTGGCAAGGACGGCGACGGTTGGATTGATCCTTTCTTTTTGAGAACTCTCTACGATCGCTTATTGGCCGAAGGGTATCACGACGATTATTCCGAACGAGAGAAACGCTATCTCCCGCGTCTGATGTTCGAAGGTTTGGATGTGGACAGACGTGCGCTCGTTTCTGTACCCACTCTCTTTGCAACATGGTGCCGAGCGATGGCAACGAACGAGGAGTCGGTTCATCGCGATCGCATCCTGCGGTATTTCTTCAATAGTGAAGTCGCGGCTGATTCGGAGAACGTAGCTTTATCGGTTTTCGTCGGAAGTTTCTCTCAGCTTCTTCAGTGCCGACCTTTGGTAATTAAAGGATTGTTGTGTCGCGAGCAAGTGGAAAACGTCGTGGCGCAATTGGCTCCTGATCGCTTGGTGACTGATTCGGTTCCGCGACTGACGGACGGTTTGGCAAAGGCGGATTCGCCTTTTTGCCGGGAAGTTTGGATTCGCTCACTCATGAGAGTAAGAGAGTATGTGGAGGATTGTTGGGAGAATGAGGCTCAATTCTGTGCGTTATTGTCGAAGGTGAAATCAGAATCTGTGCTTCCATCTGGGGCTTTCCGATGGCGCAATAAACGGGCAGTCGAAGGGCTCGCGTCGGCACTTTTGGAACCTTTTATGCCGGGAAAAAATAGACTTCCGTGTAAAGAGGTAGAAGATGCGCTGAGAGAGTTCTGGTGTTCGTTGTTTGGCGATCCTGACGACACGCGGACAAATCATCGCTGGTACGGTGTAGATGAAAAATATCGCAGTTTGATTTCACACTGGGCGAAAGGTAGAAAGCTGATTTCGGCGCTCGACTTTTTGCGCGAATATTCAAGATCTCAAGCTTTCCGTTGGAAAGAACGTGAAGCTTTTTTACGCCCGTATTGGAATGCGGGGCGTGTACTGGACTGTCGAATTTACGTCAGAGAGCCTAGCTTTGCATGGCAAAGGGAACTAATAGCTAAATTTAAAGGGCGATGTCAATTCGGTACTGTGTCTGGGGTAGCGTATGACCAGGCTGTCCTTTTCGTACTTTTGGAAGATAGGGTTCTGCTTGCTGAGGTGAACTATAACGGCCGCTTCCATGTCGGTAACGCTATGGAAGGTTTCGACGACGGAAAGATTGTATTCGACGAAAATCATAAAAGGGCGTTGTATTTCGAGTCGTCTTTTTTCCGATACAGTATCGATATAGTGCCATTCGGTGTTGCCATTTACCATAATGGTGCTTGGGAAAAAAAGGCGCACGCGGCCATCGCCGAACGAAGCGGACGACCGAGTCCGTTTTCGGCCATGGGCTAAAAGCAAAGAATTGGAGAGATAAAGCATGTTCGGAAAACTCTTTGGTTTCGGAAAAAAGAAGGCGGCTGCAGCGGCTGCGCCGCGCCGATCGTTTGAACCTGCATTGCGCTCGACTTTGACGGACGATGCTTTCGAAAAGCTGCGAGCTCGTGCGCTCGAAGTCGAAGAGGCCCGTCTTATGGAAACAGTGGCGGCTGAAGACGGCAGCGATGCGGATATTCGGACGCTTTACCACTGCTACCTTGAAAATACCGACTGTCGATCGGCTTTTGATCTGAGCCTCGCGGAATTCGGTTCTCCTCTTCTTATTGATGAATGGACCAGTGAACCGGCCGGAACGACCTCTTCCGCAGCCTTGCGACTTGCAGCTTTGAAAGACAAAGGCCTTGCCGTCTGGAACGAAGACTCGCGCCGTCTGCAGGTGCCGGACTTCGTGCTGGCGAGCCTGCCTGCTTCAACGCTGAGCGTCTGCGGTTTGCCGCCTTTGAGCAAACTCAGTATCCGACTTACAAAGAGCAACGTGCCTTTCACACCTGACTTTGCGGTCAAGATTTCCGTCGTACGCGAGGGCCGTACGGTCCAGTTCCCGCATTACGACGGCATGATCGTGACGGCGGGTGGTCGTGACCATACGCTTTACGGCGACAGCTTTTATATCGTTGATGCCGTGCGTCTTTTTATGGAGAGAACGTACGAAAATCAGGAAGCTCGTGACTTCCGATGGGCTAAAACGGCGGAACTCCTGGGCCGTTCGGCGATCTATAAGGATCTCCTTGACGACATCGGTACGACTCGCTTTTTGCCGGCGACTCGTCTTTCTCTGGAACTCGACGAAAAAGGCCGAATCCGTCCCGTTTTTTTGAAGACTGCCTTTGCCGAAGGCGAAGCAACGTGGAATCCGATTTTGTCGGAAACGCAGGCCGCGCGGGCGGCGAAACTGCTTGACAGCGATTTGCCGATTAAGGGCCATTTGCCGCTGGGAAATCGTTCCTATCTCTTTATGACACCGCAGGTCGAAAAGGTTGTCGACGTCGTGCGTAAGGTAACCAAGGGCAGTGATCCGCAAAAGAAAGCGGCGTTTTTTGCCAATCCGACGCGAGAAATTGTGCGGGCTTTGGAAAACGAGCCCGGCTTTGAAGACATTGCCGATACGATCGACAGCATCTTTGTCGAAACGCCGGAATTTCTTTCGCAACGCGTAGAAGCTTTCGGGCCTTGGGAAGCGAAGACCTGTTCCTTTCTGCAACCGTTGCGTACCGAATGGTTTGCCGACGCTGAGGACCGTTACGGCGTTATGGTGGGCGGCAATTGCCTTTGGGTTTGCGAAGAGGAAGTGCAGTCTCTCCTCAGTAATATTCATAAGGCGCAAAAGAACCAGATCGAGTCGATTGACTTTAAGGGCGAAACGATTGAGGTCTCGTCAGTTGATCTTTCTGCGCTCGAAATGCTAGCCGCTCGTCTGCGTCAAGCAAAGGACGAGGAAGAAGGCGACAAGGGACCGGGGAAAGAGAAAGAACCCGAGGAAAAGAAAACCAGAATCGGGCCGCTTCTCAAGACGAACCTCGAAGAACTCGAATTCCAAGCCGAACAGCATCGACGCGACGGATGGTGGCATCCTTTCGAAGGTCTGGTTGAACCGTATCACCTTTTTTCGCATCAGGAAGAATCTCTTGAGTGGCTTCAAAACCTCTGGAGAAAGGGCTTCTCAGGAGCATTGCTTGCCGACGATATGGGACTAGGAAAGACTTTGCAGTGTCTTTCTTTCCTCAAGTGGATTGCTGACGGTTGGCGGGAAGAACGTCGACCGGCCTTAATTGTGGCTCCGGTGAGCCTCATGAAAAAT
>JAHHRG010000185.1 GCA_020025965.1 Sutterella sp. | reverse complement strand
CCAGATGGTGGTGGCTCGTCACGAAACAGTGGAATGGAGTGTTGTCGAAGAACTCGATGAAACCGAGCGTGGAACCGGTGGTTTCGGTCATACCGGCAAACTGTAGTACACTATTTTTTGTTCATTGCATAATGTTGAAACAATTTATCAGTAAGCGTTTTCATATATTACTCTCGTATGGTGTTGCCGCTCTTTCCGTGGTAGCACTTTCTGCGTGTTCCTCCTCCCAGACCGCTGGGGGAATCTGGACTGTCGACCATGCCCATTCCTCCAAGACTCAGTCTGTCGAGCAACAGCAGCTCTTCGATGCGCTCTACACCGCATCGGTCAATCATCGTCTACAGTCACGTTTCGATGCCGAGTACGTACTGCTGCAACAGGCCCTTACGGTCAAGCCGCAGGCCCCCGAGGCACTCTTCGCCCTGGCGGTGCTGAAGCAGAACCATGGCGGCGAAATGGGCACACTCCGCGAAGCCGGAAGCGACTCGTTGTTCCGTCTGGCTGCGCAGCTGGCGCCCGACAACGACGAATATCAGCGCGTATATGCCTACGCCTGTGCCAAGGCGGGCGATTATCCTACCGCCATCAAGGTGTATGAGAAACTCATCGCCAAGAAACCTTCGGAGGAACTTCTCACGGAGCTTTTCGACTTTTACCGCAGCTCGGAGCAGCTGGACAAGGCGCTCGAGGTGCTCGACCGTGTGGAACGGCTCGAAGGAGTAGAAAATGATATCTATTTTGAACGTTACCAGCTGTATATCGCCCAGAAGGATACCGCCCACGCCTATGCGGCTATCGACGAACTGATAGCGAACAACCCGGGCGACTTGCATTTCCCCACCCTGAAGGCGAACCTGTATCACGAACAGGGCTACAACGACAAGGCCTTGGCGCTTTTCAACGAGGTGCTGAAGAAAGACCCCAAGAACACTTATTGCAAGGTCTCTCTGCTCAGTTTCTACAAGACACTCCGCGAAGATGCCGCCTATCAGCGACTTTTCGACGAAATCGTGTACGACCCTGCCACCGAAGCCGAGACGCGCGACAACATCATGCGCCAGTATTTTGTGGACGTGTTGCG
>JAHHRG010000184.1 GCA_020025965.1 Sutterella sp. | reverse complement strand
GTCGTAAGCGATAGAACTCTTCAAAGTGAAACGGAGGTCCTTGACGGTAGCCTCAGCCTCCTTCTCGTCCTTCGGCACAATCTTCTTACGCTTGCCTTCGGCGAAAATGGAATCAATCAACTCCTGAGGAGCCTCGAACTTACGCTCGAAAGTCTCGAACTTGGGATATTTCGCCTTCAGTTCCTGACGGTGTTCGTCTACGTAACGCATCACGTTCTCGTTGATCAGGTTGTTACGGCGCAACTCACGGTAATACACGGTAAGCGCGGTCGTATCGAGCGGAACGAAGATGTCGGGCATGATGCCGCCACCGCCGTAAACGGTACGTTTCTTCACCAAAGTCTGGTAAACCTTGGTTGAATCCAAATGGATGCTGTCGATAGAAGTCAGCTCGCCATGTGTGTAGCGGTCCTCGAGGTCCTGATTGTATTCTTCCTTCTTGCCCTTGACATAAGGTTTCTGGATGCAACGGCCGGAAGGTGTATAATAATGAGATACGGTCAGGCGGATCATGGAACCGTCAGGGAGGTCAATCGGACGCTGAACCAGTCCCTTACCGAAAGTACGGCGACCGATGATGACGCCACGGTCGTGATCCTGTACGGCACCGCTGACAATCTCAGCAGCCGATGCGGTAAACTCATCAACCAGAATCACGATACGGCCTTCGTCCTGCATCAGTCCGTTGCCGGTAGAAGTCAGCTCCTGACGCGGCATGGAACGGCCATCTGTATAGACGATCAACGAGCCTTCGGGCAAGAACTGACTGGCGACTTCCTGTGCCGCGCTAAGATAACCGCCTCCGTTGAATTCAAGGTCGAGAATCAGGTCTTTCATACCCTTAGCCTTCAGTTCCTTGATTTTGTCATGGATTTCCTTACCGGAGTTCGCTCCGAAGCTGTCGAGGTGGATATAACCGATTTTCGGCTGAATCATATAAGCCGCATCAACGGTGTTGATAGGAATTTTGTCGCGTACGACCTTGAACTTCAAGATATCTTTTACTCCGCGTCTGACCACCTCAAGACGGGCAATCGTTCCCTTCGGACCGCGGAGGTTCTGCATGATGCTGTCGCGTGACATCTTCACACC
>JAHHRG010000183.1 GCA_020025965.1 Sutterella sp. | reverse complement strand
TTCGTACAGAAAGCTCCTGCCGCAACGCTGGAGACACTGGCAACAGCTCTGAAGGAGATTTATGCCAAGGTGAACCCCAAGTTCGGTGAGACAGAGGTTAAGGTTATCGGTACGCGCCACGGCGAGAAACTCTACGAGACCCTCGTTACCCGTGAGGAGATGCTTCGCTCGATTGATATGGGCAACTACTTCCGTATCCCCTGCGATACCCGTGACTTGAACTACGACAAGTTCTTCACCGAGGGTGACGACCAGATTTCGAGAACCGAAGATTACCACTCGCACAACACCCGCCGTCTGGATGTCGAGGGCATGAAGGAGCAGCTGATGCGCCTGCGCTTCATTCAGGAGGATTTGGGTCTGCTGCCCCGTGCCAAGGCACGCGATATCCGTAGCGAGTAAAAACTCATCTCCACGCAAAGGATTGTCATTTCGGACACTAAACGATACCACATCTTTTTCGACCCGAACCCACATCTCTTCTTGAGGTATTCACAAACCTCATTCCTTTCGGGTCAGATTAACAAACCACATATCATGAAAATTTTAGTAACCGGAGCCAAAGGCTTTGTCGGTCGGAATCTTGTTGCCCAGTTGCACAACATTTCCGAGGGTAAGGCACGCTGGTATAAGGTGGATTCTGCACTGGAGGTCTTCGAGTATGACATCGACTCTACCCCCGAGGAGCTGGAACGCTACTGCCGTGAGGCTGACTTTGTCTTCAACCTGGCAGGCGTGAACCGCCCCAAGGACCAGAGCGAGTTCATGAAGGGCAACTTCGGCTTTGCTTCCACGCTGCTCGACACCTTGAAGAAGCACCACAATACCTGCCCCGTGATGTTGTCCAGCTCTATCCAGGCAACACTCATCGGCCGCTATGGCGAATCGGATTACGGCAAGTCGAAGCTCGCCGGCGAGGAGTTGTTCTTCGAGTACGGCAAGGAGACGGGTGCCAAGGTCTTGGTCTACCGCTTCCCTAACCTCTTCGGCAAGTGGTGCCGCCCGAACTACAACTCGGCAGTGGCCACCTTCTGTAACAACATCGCCAACGATTTGCCCATACAGGTCAATGACCGCTCCACGGAACTCGAACTGCTCTATAT
>JAHHRG010000182.1 GCA_020025965.1 Sutterella sp. | reverse complement strand
AGCCTTCAAGTAAAAAGGGCGGTGCCAGAGCGTGCCCCTCCCCTCCGATCTCGCGAACCCAATCCCGATCGAAGACGCAAGGAAGCTGCGTCGAGCGCTTCTTTTTTCTCTCGGACGAGAGGCTGACGCGGTATCATTTATTAATGGGAACTCTTCTGCGAGAGCTATCAAGCGCCCATTATCCGACAACGCCGACAACGAACCACAATAAGAAGAAAGAAGATGCAGCAAACGAACCAGGTCAATTGGAAACTCATACTCGCGGTTCTGACCACGAGCGCCTTCATGATGAGCATGAGCTACACCATGATGATGCCGTTTCTCCCCATGTATCTGCTCTTGGAATTAGGGGTTGAAGAAGCCGACTTGAATTTCTGGACGTCGGCGACCTTTTCCATCAGCTTCTTTATTGCCGCCGTCTGCGCGCCCTTCTGGGGAGCGATGGCCGACCGCCACTCCAAAAAGCTCATGGCCCTGCGGGCATCCTTCTGTCTCGCCGTCTGTTATTTCCTTCTCGGGCTCGTTGAAACCGCACCGCAGCTCTTTATCGTGCGTGCTCTTCAGGGGCTCTCCTGCGGTCTCTGGCCCTCAACGCTCGCGATCATGAGCGGTCATTCTCCGAAAAACCGCGTGGGTTTCTGTATGGGAACGATGCAGGCGGGCTTAACGGCCGGTACCGTCTTGGGCCCTCTGATCGGCGGGAGCATCGCGGAATATCTCTCCATTCGCACGAGCTTTTACTGGGCAGGGATCGCCATGACGCTGATCTTCCTCATGATTCTTCTTGTCATTAAAGAAGAACCCAAGAAGAAACTCACGGCTGCCGAACGCAAAGCCCAGCCCAAATCCGAAAACCCGCTTCGCATGCCCGTCATTCAGCGCATGCTCTTTGCGGGCTGTATCGGGCAGATGAGCCTCCTGCTTGTTCAGCCGGTGCTCCCGATGTACCTCTCGGAACTTCAGGGCTCGATGGATCAGATCGTCTTTTTAACGGGTGTCCTCTTTTCTATTGCCGGGCTCGCGGGCGTCATTGCCTCAACCCCCTGGGGTGTCGCCGGTCAGCGTTTCGGCTACCGCCCTATTCTCTACATTACCTTGGTCTCGAGCGGCATCATCAATATCC
>JAHHRG010000181.1 GCA_020025965.1 Sutterella sp. | reverse complement strand
GGTTACACTATACAAAGGTAACTTCAGCTTGACTATTTACATTCTCTTTGGCGTCATTTTTTTATCTCATGGGGATTTCATAATTTTATAATTTTAGCTTTTGGGGTTACTTAAGGGATGACCGCCTCAGGCCAGATGCGGATCATTTGCGTTTATTGCGTTCACGCTCGGCATTGAGGTTACGGGGCATACGTTCTTCGGTATCTCTCTGCTTGATGAGCAGTGACGGTTTCTGCTTGCCGACGGGCAAGGCTCTCATGTTCCAGGTCTGCTCGATATCCCAGTTGGCACGGACGATGATTTCGGAGGGGAAGTAATAGACCTCTTCGGCCATCGTACCCTTCTCGAATTCACCGGGATCCCAAATACCGTTACCGTTCCGGTCGTTGAAGGCACGGATATAGTAGTCACCGGGGGCGAGATAGAAGAAATCGACACGTTTGTCTACGGTCTTCTGCTGTTTGTACGGAGTCTCTCCGCCTTTCATCAGCTGCACCGTCGTCGTGCTGTCGGCGTCGGAAACGATGAGGAACAACGAACCGAAAGACTCCATGGCGGAAATGGCGAACTTCGTGTCGTGCGCCTTGCAGACACGGTCGGAAATACCTGTAATGGCAGCCGAGTCGATGTTGATAACATACTGCTGCTTCGGTCGCCACGCACCACGCAACGTATAACGCAGCAAGGACAGTGAGTCACGTTCCAGACGGAAAGGCACTTCGTTGTAGAGTGAATCTTCCTGCAGATACAGGTGGATCGCCGCTGTATCTATGCGTTTGGCTGGCTCTTTGAGGGTGAAATGGAGGTTGCGGTCAGGCGCGAGTTCCATAGGCATGTCGTAACGGACATCCAACGGCGGAACAGGATAGACTTCCTGCGAATAATCGCCGTGTTTGTGGCGTTTCGCACGCTTTTTCTCCCATTTCTCATACTCTTCGTCGGCGAATTTCTTGCGTTGGGCGTATTTCAGGCGGGGCATCAGCGTCAGCGTATCGGTACGCATGCTGTTGACGCCGGTAGAGTCGTCGGTCGCCTCGTAAGTATAGGCCACGCTCAACGAGTCGTTCTGGATCAGCGTGCTGTCGCAGAGCCAGTAAGTGATCGTATCGTTGCCTGCCGAGCGGTCTTCGATG
>JAHHRG010000180.1 GCA_020025965.1 Sutterella sp. | reverse complement strand
GTATTTGTACCGTTCCTCCTTCTTGGTGGGCAGACCCTGCGCTTCGAGCAGCTCGGCGGCATGGGCACGCGCGGCGTTCATCACCCCGCAACTGCCGCCCTCCAGCAGTGCCTGATACCGGCGGTAGATTTCAATATACTGAGTATGACTGTTGTTCATAATGTAACAAATGGTTTGTACTGCGGTCCGGCATGGCGGACGCAGGAGAGAGCGGGATTAAAGTTCCTGTTTGATCCAGTCGAATCCCTTTTCCTCGATCTGGTAACCCAGTTCGGCTGTACCTTCCTTGACGATCTGTCCGTGAACGAGTACATGAACGAAGTCGGGCTTGAGGTAGTCAAGCATACGCTGGTAGTGGGTGATGACCATCGCACTGGTCTTGGGGGTGCGCAGCATATTGAAGCCTTCGGCTACGATACGGAGTGCATCCACATCCAAGCCTGAGTCAGTCTCGTCGAGGATAGAGAAGGTCGGTTCGAGTACCGCCATCTGGAAAATCTCGTTACGCTTACGTTCACCGCCTGAGAAACCTTCGTTCACGCCACGGCTCATGAAGTGTGCGTCGAGTCCTACGAGTTTACGCTTCTCTTTGAGGAGCTTGAGGAACTCACCGGCAGGAATCGGATCCTGTCCGAAATATTTGCGCTTGGCATTGAGGGCGGCACGCATGAAATTGGTCATGCTCACACCGGGAATCTCGATCGGAGACTGGAAAGACATGAAGATACCTTCGTGTGAACGGTCTTCGGGAGCGAGACTCAGGAGGTCTTTGCCGTTGAAGGTGATAGAACCTTCGGTCACTTCGTATTTGGGGTTGCCGACCAGCACGTTGCTGAGTGTACTTTTGCCCGAACCGTTCGGACCCATCAGCACGTGAACCTCACCGTCATTGATGGTGAGGTTTACCCCGCGCAATATTTCTTTGCCCTCTACTGAGGCATGCAAATTCTTTATTTCTAACATAATCTATGGTTTGTATGATAGGAGGGCGGAAAGGTTGGCTTTCCGCGTGACTTGCAAAAATAACGATTTTTTGGCAGACATTTCCTTTCTAAGGGGCAAAAAGGAGCAAGGAAACGCGGATAGGCTTGCGAAAGGCTATTGTTCTGTGGTTCAACGCCTTTTTTCACCCCTTATC
>JAHHRG010000179.1 GCA_020025965.1 Sutterella sp. | reverse complement strand
ATGGCTCCGCCTCGGCACAGGCTGTACTTCACGGAACCGTCAGACGGACGGAAATCTGAAGGTGCGGAACGTACTTCCTGCTGAGGCTGTGGCGTTGCTGCGTGAGGGCGACATCATACTGCGGCAAGGAGAGGGAATGCTCAGCCGTTTCATCGTCCGTCAGCTCGGCGATACGGTAGACATTTCGCACTGCGGCATCTTGGTGCGGGAGGAAGACAGCTGGCAAGTGGTACACTGCCTTTCCCTCGAAATATCGGACACGGACGGCGTCCAGTGCTGTTCGCTCGAGGATTTCATGTCCGATTGTGTCGCAGGCTCACTCTATGTGGTACGCTGCGTGGCGGATACCATCGGATGTCTGGCGTCGCGTGCCCGGTATTATTTAGGAGCGCACAAGCCTTTTGACCACGGATTCAGTCTGAACGACACCACTTCTTTCTTCTGTTCGGAGCTTCCTTACCGCATTCTCAAGGATGAACTCCACATCGAAATGTATCCTCCCTCGGAGTCTTTGAAGTTTTCTTCTTTCTTCGACTCGGAGCATTTCCGTCTGGTTTGCCGGGGCGTTACTTCGGAACAACCGACCGTCGAACAGGCCGTACAGACCGTTCCCTAAAGATATGTGCGTCCGTGAGACCTCAGAATGAAGCCGAACGCTTTGGAAAACCGTCCGACACTGTAGGCTGGACAGGCGAGAAACGGCACAGCCGGAAGCTTACGGTCTATAATATATAGGTAGCCCCTGTTCCCGTACATATAAAGGAAGGAACTGTGCGGCGAAATTTTCCGCAGGTATCGGATGTGCGTGAAAAAAGGTGCGTTCTTGTAGAATCGAGAAGCCACCTTGAACATTCGAGAAGGCACATCGGTTGGGCGGAAAGCCTTATCGTGCTGCGGATGTGTCGGAAAAAGCATTGTGAACCGTCTGAAAGGCGGAAATCGCACTGAAAAGAAGTGAATATAAACGCGCTGAACCGGGAAAAGGTGAAGGTCGGGAGCGTATTGACCGCTTTCGGACCGGAGTTTGACTTTTCCTTTTCAGCTTTTCAGCCGGTTGTAAGTCGTTGATTGACAACAAGCAAAACCTGAAAGTTGAAAAAGTACTTATCTTTCAGCCTGTCGTCAGCCGGCACATCGAATCCAAAATCC
>JAHHRG010000178.1 GCA_020025965.1 Sutterella sp. | reverse complement strand
CTTTCAGTTGATGGTGCATCTCTTCTATCTGATTCATGACAAGACTTGGATTGATGACACTTTGATTGAGCAAGTGCGCGAAGCCAATCCCGCTAACTCGGACATGATCACTGACTGGCTCTACTTTAAGGGCTGTGGCTACGACGCTGAGAAAGATGACTTCGTCAAACTGGTTCAAGAGGTAAGCGATCTTTCGCTGGAGTCGGTGGTAAAACGCGGGACGACACAAGCCTTGTTGGCGTACTTGGTGACGCATCCCGATCACTTCCATACGTGTTCTGAGCTGATGAATCTCTTAGAGATGACCGCGAACTTGCATCACGTTGCTAGCTTCAATTGGTTGCTGGGGCGCGGTGCTCGAAATGTCGTTAACGTCTTCTACATGAACAACCGACTCGATCCATCGTGCAAGGCAATGAGGCGTGCACGAAACCAGGCCATTAGTCATTGGGCTCAAGAAAACCCCAGGATGATTCCAGATGACTTGCTCTTTGCGATCACAACCATTGAGTCGAAACTGATTATCGACTATCTCAGAGCCGGGCTTTCTCCGTTTGCGGTTACGCGTTATGGCGTTAACTTGTCGCAATTCGCCAGGCTCATGGGGTCGAAGTATTACGCCAAGCTGTTCGAAGAGATTGGTGCTCCGAAGATTAGGTCCATCGCTAAAAAACACAAAGAAAGCGAAGAGGAATCGTCCGACGAGGAAGTGACGGCACCTGAAGTACAGGTGGCTGAAGAACCTGACTTAAAGGGAGCGGAAGCGGAAGAGGTCGAAGAGACTGAAGAAGACGAAGAGGAAGCTGTTACTGTACCTTCGATCCCCGAAACGGTCGAGGTCGATCATTCTGAAGAAGAGCGCACCGTAGAGGACGACGAGGATGAAGAAGAGGAAGCTTTTACTGTTCCTTCGATCCCCGAAACGGTCGACGTCGATCATCCTGAAGAAGAGCGCACCGTAGAGGACGACGAGGATGAAGAAGAGGAAGATGAGTTCGGCATTCCGTCGTTAACGGATACGGTCACGGATGACGATGGTGAAGATGAAGAGGATGAGGTTGGCATTCCATCGTTAGGGAATTCGGTTACGGAAGACGACGATGACGATGACGACAGCTTTAGCATTCCGTCGTTAGGTGACGATGATGCTGACGAGGAT
>JAHHRG010000021.1 GCA_020025965.1 Sutterella sp. | reverse complement strand
AGCCAATGAGCCTCGTCTCTCCACCTCCGACTATCTGGCTCAGAAAGACGTTCGTGTCTTTTTGAAAAAAGTCTCCGAAGAAAAGCACATTCCGCTCGAATGGCTTGAAAACGAAGTGGCTGTCGCACGTTACAGTCCGCTGACTGAAAAGTACACGACCCCGAAACCCAACGCCGACCGCAAAACGACGCCGGACAAGAATTTCCGCCTCTATAAGCGCAATCTCGTGAACGAAGAGCGCATTGCGAACGGCGTGGAATTCCTCGCCCAAAACGCCGATGCCTTCGCCCGTGCCGAAGCGGTGACCGGGGTGTCTCGATACGCCATTGCCGCCGTCATCGGCGTGGAAACCATATACGGGAAGAATATGGGGCGCTTTCGCGTCTTGGACGCCCTGATGACGCTCTCCTTCGATTACCCGCGCCGGGCCAAATACTATCGAGGCGAATTGGCCGCCTTCCTCGACTTCTGCTGGCAACAGCAGGTTCGTCCCGTCTCCGTGAAGGGCAGTTTTGCGGGTGCCATGGGACTCGGACAGTTCATGCCGAGTTCGATGGAAGCTTACGGCCGTGACGGCAACGGTGACGGCCGTATCGATACGGTCAATGTGCCGGCCGACGGCATTATGTCGGTCGCCAACTTCCTCAAGGTCCACGGCTGGGTAAAAGGCCGCGAACCGCTCTTTAAGGTTGAAGCGACGGACGCCATCTTTAAGGCCACGGGATCGGGCGGCATTAAAACGCACCTGACGGTAGAAGATCTCAAGAACGCCGGCGTGACGGGACTCGACGCTCACGGACTCGCGGCTGACGAACCTGTCATGCTCATCGACCTCCCGATGACGGAACCCATTACGCACAAGAAAATCACGGAGTGGTACGTCGGTACGCGCAACTTCGCTGCCATTCTTCGCTATAACCGCAGCTACTTCTACGCTTCCGCCGTTTCGATGTTGGCCGAGGCCATTCGCGAACGCGAATCGCAAATCGCCGCGTCCGCAAAGACAGCTGCGCCCGCCGCCTCTTAACTCGATTCACTTGAGTACATTTTTTTCGATACGCCTGCGAGACGCGCGGTAAAAGCCCGCCAACGAGGCTTTTTCGTTTCTTTTTCACAACGTTTTTCTGCTTCGCTCTGGGGATTTACCCTCAACACCTCCAACGAGAGCCCCCGGAGTTTGATAGCATGAGCGCGCTCGTCTGTCTTTTGGCGACGCGCGGCCGACTGTCATCCGCTATTTCGAGCCGCCCGTTATCAGCCTGTTCAGCCGAGTGCCTGTGATCGAGCCGACTGCCCGATCGCCCTAATTCCGCCGGAGAACCGTTCCCTCAGACATGAACCTCGAGACCGGGAACGACAAGAGGCGGGATGAGCTCGGACGACACCTATTATCTTTCACACGGTCGTCCGCCCAGGTCGCGTTCGGGTGAAAGACGAGCGCAGTGTCAATCAACTATCCATGCTTCTTGGTGTTTTACTCGGCGTCGCGGCTGGCGCCTTTTGGGGGCTTTTATACATTGCTCCGCTGATGGTGCCGGACTACAACCCGGTGCTCGTCGCACTCTCTCGATACATTGCTTTCGGTATCGTATCGCTTCCCTTTATGTACTTCCTCAGGAAGGATCTGAAGCGCTTTACGAAAGCCGACATCATCGAATCCTTCAAACTGCCGCTCTTCGGTAATGTTCTCTTTTACATTACGATGGCAATCTGCATCCGCATGGCAGGTGCGCCTTTGGCCGGCATGTTTATGGCCATCATTCCCGTGATGGTCGCCATTGCATCCAATTTCCGCTATCAGAAAGAAGGCCGTGCCCTTTCCTGGGGAGTGATTACGCCGCCTTTGGTCGTCATTTTCTTCGGGATGGTGATTGCCAACTGGTCCGAATTCCAATATATGACCGCCGGTGCCGAAAGTCCGCTGGACTTTTGGATCGGCGTTGCCTTCGGGATCGTGGCCGCTATCCTCTGGACCTGGTTCTCCATCATGAACGGTGAGTGGCTGCTCGCTCACCCGAGCCACAATTCCGCCGCCTGGACCGCTCTGCAGGGCGTCACGGTCCTTCCCGTCGTAACCGTCGCCTGGGCCGTCGTTGCTTGGCCCATGGGCTACCTTGATACGACGGAAGGTCTTTTCGGTCCCGAACCCATCAACTTCCTTTGGGTCGCCCTGATGCTCGGTTTTGTCTGCTCCTGGGTTGCCATGCTCTGCTGGAACGGGATGAGTCAGCGTCTTCCGTCCGCATTGGGCGGTCAGCTGATTGTCTTCGAATCGATTTCGTCCGTCATCTACGCCATGATGTTCCGAGGCGAAATGCCGACCGTTACTCTCGTCATCGGTTACACGATCCTCCTGATCGGCGTGATGGGTTCGCTTTACGTCTTCCGTCAATATACGGAACGCATGGCTAAACAAAGCCGAAAGGCGGAACTCGCCGCTGCCCGCCAGAAGAAATAATTCTTCCTCGGACAAAGACAATCAACGCTCGCTTTCCTTGCCGGAAGCGAGCGTTTCTTTTTCTCGAACGAAAAAAAGACCAGCCTCAAAAAACCGGTCTTCGTATCGATCGACTTCGGTGAAAAGTCTTAAACGATTTCGACTTTAATGGTACCGACGCCGTTGACGCCACCTTCAAGACGATCGCCCTTATTCACCTTGCCCGCACCGAAGGGGGTGCCGGTGAAGATCATATCGCCGGGCTGCAGTTCCCAGAACTGCGAGAGTTCAACAATAACGTCGTACGGATCCTTCACAAGATTCTCGGTCGAGCCGGCCTGACGCTTCTGATTGTTAACGTAGAGCCACAAGTCCGCAGGTTCCGGCATCGGGGAACGATAAGCCGGACGAACGTGCGTCACCGGAGCGGAGCGTTCGAAGGACTTTGCACGCGTGATGTCGTTCGCGCCCGAAGCAAGTTTCTGATCGCCCAAGGTAAAGTCAATCCCCGTGCACCATCCCCAAACGGCCGCTTGCGCTTCTTCGCGCGTCATATTGCGGCCGCCCTTACCCAAACAAGCCACGAGTTCGATTTCATGACGCATGTCATTGGTCGAAGGCGGCATCGGGATCTTGGCAACGTCACCGTCAGCCACCGGCAAAACGGAGGAAGCGGGCTTCATGAAGTAAAAGGGAGGCGCATCGGGTTCGCGGCCCGGTTCTGCGTAATTCTTGGCCACCCCGAAAACACGGTTGACGGGAAGGAACTGATAACGCTCGTCTTGAACGGGCACAACGGCCTGGGCGGGCGGTGCAAAAACGAATGGCATGATGAATCTCACCAAAGTGGAATGTGTGTTAACTATAGCAAAATCAGCCGACCGAACGTCCGCGTCGTCAAACGAGTGTTGCGCCAACCGTTGTGAAAGCGCGATAATAACAGTTTGCAAATCTTGCTAAGATGCGTGGATCGATTTTGAAGGCGCCTTTTTCGAGGCACTCGCTCAAACGACTCGCAGACTAGGTCGTCCACCTGTTGTTTCTTTTTGAAGAGACGGACACCGCCCAAATAAAGGAAAGCACACGCAAATGAATACGAACAACGCCCATCACCGCGAAAGCCTGACCTCGATCGGTCAGCGCCGTATCGAAGCAGTGAAATCCAAGAGCATTTACGTTCTTCCCAACGCCTTTACCGCAGCCGCCCTCTTCTCGGCCTTCTACGGCATCATCGCCGCCATGAACGAGGATTTTCTGGCGGGTGCCATTGCCGTTTTCTTCTCCATGCTCTTTGACGGTATGGACGGTCGCGTTGCACGCGCAACCCATACGCAGTCCGAATTCGGCGTCCAGATGGACTCACTGGCCGATGCCGTGAGTTTCGGCGTTGCTCCGGGCCTCATCATCTACGAATACACCTTGAAGGGCCTCGGCAAAATCGGCTGGGCCATTGCCTTCATCTACTGCCTCTGCGCCATTCTTCGTCTCGCCCGCTTCAACTGCAACGTAGGCGTCGTGAGTAAGAATTACTTCCAGGGGCTCCCGTCTCCGGCCGCTGCCGCACTTGTTTGCGGTTTTGTCTGGCTCGGCGTCGAAAATCATTTCCCGGCCTGGCTTCTTCAGTACCAGGCTGAAATCGCCGCTGTCGTGACGCTTTATTCCGGCCTCACCATGGTCTCGAATGCTCCCTTCTTCTCCGGTAAGAGCTATGCCGTTGTGAAGACGATTCCCTTCTGGGTCATCGTCGTTGCCGCCGTTCTCTTTATCGTGATTTCGAGCAACACGAGCCTCTCGATCTTCATCCTCATGTGCATCTATGCCTTGTCGGGCTTTGCCTACGGCTTCTGGTGCTGGTGGACGGGTCGTCCGAATCCGATTCAGGCCGACATCGCCGCTGCTATGGCTGCCGAAGCGGAAGCCGCTACCGACGAAAAGGCCGCCTAATTAGCATTTAGGCCGTACTCTTTCAAAACCGATGCCGACACGAAACGGCATCGTTTTTTTCGTTTGGAGAATTCGCCGGGCACCTTTCTGCTATTCTGTTTTGAGAAGTTCCCCGTCTTTTTACTCAGTCTCCCTATCAAAGGTCACGTCCGTGCCGCAAGAGAAAAAACCGTTAACTCCGAGAAAAGCCCGCTCGACCACGAAGATCAAGTCCTCCGAAAAGACTGCGGCCAAAGCGAATGCCAAGCCTGCCTTTACGGATGCCGTCAAGGTGATTCGCCTCTTGGCCGCCATGGGTCGACGCGTGGGGCTCACGGCCGAAGAGGCTGCGGCGGTTTTGGCAGAGGCTGAAATGCCGACAACCGTCAGAAGCGCAAGCCGCCTTCTCGCGGGGCTCGCCGACGATCCGAGATTTCCCGTTGAAGTGATCAAAGACCAACGTCCCTACCGCTATCGTTGGGATGAAAAGGCGCCGGCCTGGGTACTCCCGGCCTTATCTCCTGAAGAGTGTGCCGTCATGACGGCCGCGAGACTTCTGACAGAAAAGCGCTTTCCTATTCAGGCATCGACTTTCTTTACCCGCACGGTCAAATCCGAAGCCGCTTTTCCTTTGCGTATTGCCGAAGACTGCTTTCTCCCCGTACCGGCCAGAATCAAATCCGACATCTGGTCGGCCGTCACAGAAAGCCTTCAAACCGGACACTACCTCAAAATTCGCCACCGTCAAAACCGACGTACTTTAGAGAAAACGGTGTTGCCGTTACTCTTACTCGTGAAGGAAGGCAGACTTCTACTGCTCGCACGCGAACAAGGCGAATCCGAAACCTTGGCCTTGCCGTTAAATACCATCGTCTCGGCTTTTGTGACGAGCTTTGAGCCGCCCGTCAAAGAAGCGAGGGACCTGGATGAAATCGCGGATGCAACAGGGCTAAACCCGGGGGCGGGCGAGATGACAAAGGTGAGTTTTCTCACGAGTGACCGCGACTTCCTCGCGGATTTGAAGGAAACGCCCCTTTCACCCACTCAGAAAATTCTTGACGGAGGCGAGACGGCTCTGGTGAGCTTTGTTGAGCGAGATTCGGCGCTTTTACGCCGTTGGCTCAACGAAAAAGGAACGCTCGTACGAGACCTCGCATTCGAGCCTTTCGGGAAAACGCCCGACGCTCAGGCAAGTCTGATCAAGAGTTAAGCGTCGTTCCTCGAAATAAAGGTCGAAAAAAAGCTCGGCTGCCTTTGGGAGGCAGTCGAGCTTAATTTATTTCCGATTGTCGTCGCTTTAGAGGCGGGCGATCGTCGTCATCACGCCGGTCACCTTGTCACCGATCGACACACAGATTTCGGCATCGGTCGGAAGATACATATCGACGCGAGAGCCGAAACGGATGAAACCGTAACGTTCGCCGCGTTCGAGCTTCTGGCCGACTTCGGCGTGGCAGATGATGCGGCGGGCGATGAGGCCGGCCACCTGCACAAAGGTAATGCTGCGACCGTCTTCCATCTTGACGCGAACGGCGTTGCGTTCGTTGTCGGTCGAAGCCTTGTCAAGGTCGGCATTCACAAAGAGACCCGGCGTGTAGACGATTTCTTCAACCGTCCCGGCAACCGGAGACTTCTGGCTGTGAACATTAAAGACGTTCATGAAAATCGACACCATCGTGCATTCGGCGCCGGTAAGCGGATCCACGGCCTTCTGAACCTTGCAGATGCGACCGTCGGCCGGGCTCACCACGGCACGGGGATCTTCGGGCATTTCACGAGCCGGATCACGGAAGAACTGAGCGCAGAAGATAAAAAGAATGACTGCGATGCCGCTCAGAAAGTTGAGACCGACGAGCGCCAACACGAGCGCCACAACGCCGACGCCGATGATGATCGGCTGACCTTCTTTAGCGAAGAAAGGATGCGGGTAAATGCGGGAATTCAATCTGATCTCCGAAGAGAAAATCTAAAACGCCTCATTCTAACAAAAAGAAGCCGTCTGTCGGGTGAAGACGGCTTCTTTTCGAACAGAAGTTTTCAGATATCGAACTTAGCGAACGAAACGCACCTGCATCGTGACGCGCATGTTAAGTTCGCTCGTCCCTGCGCTCATCTGCGGTACAGGAACCGCATCGGCCTTCACTGCATTCATGCGGGGAGCGGCATAGTAGCGAACATGACCGCCCGAGCGTTCCCCGGCGTTCATTTTTTCAACGCGCACGTTATCTTTCGTCAGCCCGAATTCTTCGGCAATTACCGTCGCGCGTCGAAGAGCATCCTGAATGGCGGCACGAAGCAATTCGTCATTTTTGGCCTGCTGGGTTGCTTCGGAGACGCGATAGGTGACGCCGTCGTAATTCATGTGTGCGGATACGGCTTCCATCACGGCCGAGACGTCTTCAACGTCTTTCACCGTCACGCGGATCGTTTCTTTCGCTCCCCAAGCGCCGATCGTCTGTACTTCTCCTTCTTTGGCACGGCGATAAACGGGCCAGCTCGACAAATCGGTCGTTTCGACCGTTATGCGACCGCCGAACTTGGCCAGCGCCTTCTGAGCGGCATTGGCTTTGTTTACCACTGCCGTCATGGCTTTCTGAGCGACGGCGGCCTGCTCTTCGGTACTGAAGGTAATGAAGGCTTCGTCGTTGGCAACCGTCATGTCGGCCGTCCCGTTCAAATCCACGATCAGGCCGTCGTCGGCAATCATCGGCGCAGCCATCGCAGAGGCGGAAGCGAGGCAGCAAAGGGTGGCGGCAACTTCTTTTTTCATCTCATTTTTCTCCTTGGTCGTCGAACTTTTCTTCACCCAAATCGTCACTCTCGACCTTGCGTCGATCGGACGACTCTCGGTACTTTTGATTGTAGGCCGATTAACCGTGCTCTTTGTTATCTTTTAGAAACAGAAACATTCCTTACGATTCGCTCTTCGGGGCCCTTCTTCCCTTTCACGTTTTCCTCGTTGACGCGCCTTTTTTTGCTTGACGATCACCTGTATCGGCCGATCGAATTAAGACGTATTCCTTATAGAAACCGTTCTATATCTAATGTTTGTCACTTTTTTAGGTCTTCACGCCTCTAAGATCGGGTTTTTTACGGTTTTACCGCTACAATTTATTTCAGTTCGTCGACATTTGAAATCAGTGTTCTTCACTTTGAATTTCCCCTCCAGACGAACGTGCAGCAACGGTCCTCTTTATCGACCGTTTTTTTCCCTTTATCACCTACAACGACAATAAAAATTTCTGCCTATGTCAAGTAATTCTCAGTGGAGCTCTCGCGTTGGGTTCATCCTCGCGAGTGCGGGGTCGGCGATCGGCCTCGGTGCAATTTGGAAATTCCCGTTCTGGGCCGGTGCCAACGGCGGCGCTGCCTTCATTATTCCGTACATTATTTTCACCTTCACGATTGGCGTAGTTCTTGTTATGGCGGAAGTCGCCATCGGTCGTAAGGGTCGCGGGTCGGTCGTCACCGCCCTGCGTTCCGTGGGCGGTCCCTGGTATGCCCTGATGGGCGCGCTGGGAGTGCTCACTTCTTTCGTGATTCTCTCCTACTACTCGGTCGTGGGCGGTTGGTGTGTGGCCTATCTCTGGGATGCCGTCGGCGGCAACGTCACGATTTCCGATCCCCAGATCCTCAAGGACCACTTCGGGAATCTGGTCTCGAACGGCTACCTCAACGTCGGTTGGCACTTTGCCTTCCTGACGCTGACCTGTGCCGTCGTGATCGGCGGCGTTGAAGCCGGGATCGAACGCGTCTCGAAGTACCTGATGCCGATGCTCTTCATTTTGATGCTCGCCATCATCGTGCGCGGTCTCACCCTGCCGGGTGCCTGGGGCGGTGTGGAATACCTCTTCAACTTCCAGTGGGAAAACCTGACGAGCAATGCCATTTTGAACGCCATGGGCTTTACCTTCTTCTCGCTCTCTTTGGGCGGCGGGATTTTGGTGACCTACGGTTCTTACCTGCCGGGTAAGACGAGCGTGCCGCATTCGAGTCTCTGGATTGCCGTTTTAGCCATTCAGGCCGCCATTTTGGCGGGGCTCATGATCATGCCTGCAGTGTTTGCCTTCGGGATGGAACCCAACGGCGGTCCGGGTCTCGTCTTTATCACGGTCCCGATGATCTTCTCGCACGTGCCCTTCGGCAGCATCTTTGCGTTCTTCTTCTACGTCTGCCTTTTGGTGGCCGCTTTGACCTCCGCCGTCTCGCTTCTCGAAGTCGTGACCGCCTTTATGCAGAACGAATGGAACCTCTCGCGCAAGAAGGCCGTGACCATCAACTGGGTGGCGCTCTTCCTCTTGGGCAGCGTGTCCGCCTTGTCCTTCGGTGTCTGGAGTGACTTCACGGTCGGCGGTCGTAATTTCTTCGACCTTCTCGACTATGTCTGCACGAACTTCATGATGCCCTTCGGCGGCCTCGTGATCGCTACGCTCGCCGGTTGGAAGGCTTGGCCTGTCGTTCGCGAACAGTTCCGTATCGGCAATAACTTCGGTCCGGGAATTCTTAAAGTCTTCCACTTTATTTTGGCTTTCCTCGCGCCGATCCTTGTTCTGGTAGCCTTTTATCAGGGCTTGTTCGGTTAAATACGAAGCCGACCTTGTCACCACCGACAAAGCCGACTTTGCCTGAAAGTCGGCTTTGTCTTTTTTCTTTCTCTTAACTTCCTTTTCGGAGCATCTGATATGTCTGACGAACGAAAAACCTGGTCGAGCCGCATCGGCTTCGTCCTCGCCAGTGCCGGCGCCGCTGTAGGACTCGGTGCTATCTGGAAGTTCCCGTACATGGCCGGGACGAACGGCGGCAGCGCCTTTCTCTTTCCCTACATTCTCATGACCTTCACCGTGGGTCTTGCGCTTCTCATTGCGGAAATCGCATTGGGGCGTACGGGCCGCGGCGGGATCGTAACGGCTTACCGCAATCTCGCAGGCCGCTTCTGGGTACCGATGGGTTACCTCGGCGTTCTGACGGGCTTTCTCGTTCTGTGCTTCTACTCCGCGATCGGCGGCTGGACGCTTGCCTACTTCGCCGAGGCTGTCGTGGGCGCAGGGCTCGTTACAGACCAATCTCAGTTAGGCGCGCACTTTACGGAAATCACGTCGAACCCCGTTTTGGCGATGGGTTTTCAATGGCTCTTTTTGCTCATTAACGGGCTGATCGTAGCTCTTGGCGTCACCAAGGGGATCGAACGCGTATCGAAAGTCCTGATGCCGCTTCTCTTCGTGATGATGATCGTCATCATCGTGCGCGGCCTCATGCTCCCAGGCGCCATGGAAGGCGTCGACTTCCTCTTCAAGTTCGATACCGAAGCCTTCACATGGGGTGCTCTCCTTCAGGCCATGGGCTTTACTTTCTTCTCGCTTTGCGTGGGTTGCGGCTGCATGCTCACCTACGGGTCTTACCTCCCGCGCGAGACGAATTTGGTGAACGGCTGCGCCTGGATCGCTTTCCTCGGAGTGATCTCCTCTCTCTTGGGCGGATTGATGATCATGCCGAGCGTCTTCGCATTCGGACTTGATCCGTCTGCCGGTCCAGGCCTCACCTTCATTACGATGCCCGCCGTCTTTGCACAGATTCCTTTCGGCCAGATTTTCGCCGTCATGTTCTATCTCTGCATCGTGGTGGCGGCCATTACTTCGTCCGTCTCGATGATCGAAATCATCGTCGCGTTCCTGATCGACGAACACAAGGTGTCCCGTCCCGTCGCAGCTGTCTGCTCGACGGTGGCACTCGCCATTGTGGGAGCTCTCCCCTGTCTCTCTTTCGGTCAGCTTGCAGACGTCAAATTCTTCGGTTCGAAAACCTTCTTTGACGTTTTCGACTTCTTTACGAGCAATATCTCGCTCCCGATCGGCGGTCTTGTGATTCTTTACCTCGCCGGTTGGAAATGCTGGGACATTATCAAGGCAGACATTGCTCACGGAGGGACGCTTTCCGAAGCTTCTCTCAAACTCCTGAGACTCATGATGATCGGCTTCTCCCCTGTAGTCGTGCTCATCGTTCTTATATCGGGTCTCATTTAAATAACCAGCTCCGATCAATCACGATCGCAAGCAAACGCTATCCGGTGAACATCCACCGCACCGGTAAAGGAAAAATATTATGACAACGCGTTCACAGTGGGGCTCTCGCCTCGGATTCATTCTCGCCAGTGCGGGATCGGCCGTCGGACTTGGAGCAATTTGGAAATTCCCTTATATGGCCGGAACGAACGGTGGATCGATCTTCCTGTTGCCGTATATTTTCTTTACCGTGACGATCGGCCTCGTGCTTCTCATGGGTGAAATGTGTATGGGGCGCGCCGCCAAGGCGGGGGCCGCTACGGCTTTTCCGCGTTTTGCCGGCCCCTGGGTCGGGAAAATCGGGATCCTGTCTGTGCTCACCGGTTTTCTCGTCTTGGCCTTCTACTCCGTTGTCGGCGGTTGGACCGTCTACTACACCTTTGAAGCCATCATCGGCAATGGGATCGTGAACGATCCGGCGATGATGCGTACCGAGTTCGGCACTTTCGCTTCGTCCGGCTTTGCTCCCGTGGTGAGCCATCTGGCCTTCCTGACCGCCACCGCCGTTGTCATTCTCTTTGGGATTGACAAGGGGATCGAACGCGTCGCGAAATTCCTGATGCCCCTGCTCTTTTTCATGATGCTCGGGCTCATCATTCGCGGTCTCACGCTTCCCGGTGCCTGGAGCGGTATCGAATTTCTCTTCAAGCCCGACTGGTCCGCATTTACCGGCGAATCGCTTTTAAATGCCATGGGGTTTGCATTCTTCTCGCTTTCCGTCGGATCCGGTTCTCAGATGAACTACGGGAGCTACCTCTCGAACAAGGTGCATCTTCCGAGTTCCGTGACGTGGATTGTGTTCCTTGCGATCCTCTCCTCGATTCTCGGCGGTTTGATGATCATGCCGGCCGTCTTCGCCTTCGGCTTGTCGCCTGATGCCGGTCCCGGGCTCACCTTTGCAACGATGCCCGCCGTCTTTGCACAGCTTCCGTTCGGCCAGGGCTTTGCCGTCATGTTCTACATCTGCCTCTTTGTGGCTGCATTGACGTCGAGCATCTCCATTCTTGAAATGTCGGTGCAGTACCTCGTTGACGAATGGAAGTGGAGCCGCGGTTTTGCCGTGACGGTGACGACAACTATCCTCGCCGCCTTGGGCACGCTGTGCGCCCTTTCCTTCGGACCGCTCGCCGATGTCACGATTTTCGGAAAAACGTTCTTTGACTTCTTCGACTACCTGACGAGCAACATCGGCATGCCGATCGGCGTTCTCGGGATCGCTTTGGTCACCGTTTACTTTGCCTGGCCGATGACCTGCAAACAGCTTTCGCTCGTTCGCCCGGTCTCGCCCTGGTTCCTCAAAACCTACCGTATCGTGGGCGGTATTTTTGCCCCGATCGTCATCGTTCTCGTCACGCTGAAAGGCCTCGGCCTCTTCTAAAGACGTTGGATAACAATACCCTCACTATCTGCTTCAATTTTTAAAGAGAGAAACATATGGCAGACAACACAAGCTCAGGTTGGGGCTCTCGCCTCGGTTTCATCCTGGCGAGCGCAGGCTCGGCCGTCGGTCTCGGTGCCATTTGGAAATTCCCCTATATGGCCGGCACGAACGGCGGTTCCGTCTTCATGCTTCCCTACATCTTCTTTACCCTCACCGTCGGGATTTCGCTGTTGATTGCGGAATTCACGATGGGTCGCGCCGGCCGTGCCGGTCCGATGGAAAGTCTGCGCAAGGTCGCAGGACGCGGCTGGGGTTTCTTCGGTTTTGTCGGGGTCTGCACGGTCTTTCTCATCCTCTCCTTCTACTCCTGCGTAGGTGGTTGGACGCTGAAGTATTTGGCCGACGCCGCCATGGGTGAAGGTCTCATTACCGATCCGGCCGTTTTGGGTCAGCACTTCGGCGGTTTTGTGTCGAATGCGGGCCTCTCCTTTGTGTTCCAGCTGATCTTCCTCGCGATCACGGCGCTCGTCGTTTTGCGCGGGATTGAAGAAGGGATCGAACGCATCTCCAAGGTTCTGATGCCCTCGCTCTTCATTCTCATGCTCCTTTTGATCGTGCGCGGCATAACGCTCCCGGGCAGCTGGGCCGGTGTGGAATACCTCTTCTACCCGCGTTGGGAAGAATTCAATGCGACGGCGCTCTTCAACGCCATGGGCTTTTGCTTCTTCTCCCTCTCGCTCGGTGCCGGTACGATGATCACCTACGGCAGCTACCTGAGCCCCAAGGCCGACCTCACGGGTTCCGTGGGCTGGGTCGCCCTGCTCGCCATTTTGTCGTCCATTTTGGGCGGCATGATGATCATGCCGGCGGTCTTTGCCTTCTCGCTTGACCCGACGGCCGGCCCCGGTCTGACCTTCGTGACGATGCCCGCCATCTTCGCGCAGTTGCCCTTCGGCCAGCTCTTTGCCGTCTTCTTCTATATCTGCCTCGTGGTGGCCGCCCTGACGTCTTCCGTCTCGATGCTCGAAGCCTGCGTCGCCTGCTTTACGCGCCAGTTCAACATCACGCGCCGCACCGCGATTTTCATTACGATCGCGGGCTGCACGATTGTCGGTTTCGCTTCGACCATGTCGTTCGGTCCCTGGGCCGATGTGAAGCTCTTCGGCAAGACGATCTTCGACCTTCTCGACTATGTCACGAGTAACGTCGGTATGCCACTCTCCACCTTCGGTATCGCCATTGCCGCTGCCTGGGTAGCTTGGGGTTCTACCCGTCACGAACTCGTTCAGGGTCATCCGATGTCGGAAGGTACGCTTAAATTCATCCGTATCATGATCGGCGTGGTGAGTCCGCTCTTCGTGTTGACGGTGGCACTCGGCAGCCTCTAAAGGGTAGTCGAAGTGTCCGACACTTCCTATCGTCGTGGTCAAAGGGCGGTCTTCTCCGTCCTGGACCGCGAATTTGCGGCGCACCGTTCCCTCTGGATCGGTGCGCTTCTTTTCGCAATCCTCGCGTCCTTCGCATACCCCATTGTCACTGACTCACCGGACTTTTCGGGAACGTTTTTGAAGGCGCTTGCCACGGCCGCGCTCCTCTTTTCGATCTTTTTCCTTTGGACGTTGCATCTCCTCTTTAAGAGCTTTGCCGCCTATCTCAGTACGCTCAATCCGAGCGAAAGATCGAAATTCCGAGCCGGTCTCTACCGAGGACTTTTCGTACCGCTTGTCTCGACTTTGATTCTCTTGGGAGGATCGATTTATTTTCTTCTGCGATAGTTGACAAACGCAGATTTTTAACAAAAATGCCTCGGAGAATAACTTCCCGAGGCATTTTCTCTTTGACACCCAAATTAATCAGGCTTTCTTCAGATCCTGCAAGAACCTTCTGCCGATATTGATCGCAGCATTGACGTCGGCATGCTGCTCTTTATTGTGACAGTCGCAATCCGTAAAGACACAGAAATACCGACTCTGCGACGTGTCTTTCGTCTGCAGACTCTTCGGCGGACGCCGAAGATTTTCAATAGCCAGTCGGTGGAACTCTTTTAGACCGAGTGTGAGATTCTTCGCCGGTTTCACTCGAGGTGCCCGTTCGTTTCGACGTCTTGCCATCTTGGCGGCTCGGGCATCAGGTCGGGCATAAAGACGAATCCGATGCCCTTTCAAGACCACCTCCCCGTTCTCGTCCAGATGGATCTTCACGGGTTCTTTAGTCTGACGCTCTTCAGTTTCAAGTTCAGCAACAATCTCCGACACATTGCCGCCGCAATGCGAACAGATCCTACTCGTCCACTTGGCTGCTACGCAGGCACCGGGATGGACGTTAAGCGGATAAAACACTTTTCCGTCCTCTCTCACGATATCCTTCCGTTTTAAATCCTTGAGAGAGAAAAACTCCTCAGGGATACCTTTCAAAAGCCCGGGTACGCTCCAAGACTGAGCACCGAACCACCACGACTGACGTTCGAGTCGATGGGCATCCACGCCGTCACTCACAAAGCGCGCATTAACCATCTTATAGACCAGTGCCAGCTGCTTGCTGCCACTGGCCAAGTTTCTGACCTCACGTTCCAAAACCGGAATGGCATCGTACCGACTCATCAAACCGGCAATGGCACCGCAAACGTCGCCTGCCACGTTTTCACGCAGCATAAACATCGTCGAGTCGTAACGCTGATTGAATTTTTGAACAGCCTGACCGCCCTTACGATAGCGACGTACCCCCTTGATCAGTCGACGAATCGACGGAATAGCCACCGTCCCCTGAGCCACCGGGAGCGCGTGAACATGACCGGCCTCCGTTAAATCAAAGACGGCAAAGGCAATCCCCATCTCTCCTTGGTCAATGGCCACGACGCGTTTAAAAAATCGAGCCCCCTCTTTCGGTTTGACCGTCGGAGAAGTAAGCGGCACGGCCAATTCAAAGTCTGTCTCCTTGCGCTCGACCTTCATACCCTGTTGCGAATACCGCTGATTCACCAAGAGAGTCATATCCCCTGTCTTAACTTGAGAATCAAGCAACATGGCATCGATTCGCTCTTTCATCGAATTAGGACCGATAAGACGACAGGCAATTGCGGGATCGGCCTTCCCAGCCTTGATCACCGTTCCTTGTTTGCCAGCTTTGACAATAGTCAGCGCCTGCACCGTCTTTGCATCTTTTTGCTCCATCATCACCGGCAATTCAAAATACCAATCGTGCGGCAATTGATGCAGGAGTTCGCGAATCGGGGCACTCGGATTATCGCCGAGCACTTTCAGAATATTCTCGAACGTCTTGAGGGTATCGATCTTTCCGTCACCGTTTTCAGCCAAGAGCTTTTGTTCGAAAACAGCCTTCCAAAGTTCGGATTGACTGTAGCGCTCCTTCGGTAATGCCCAGGCTTTTTCTTTAGGAACGTATTTGAGCGTGGTGTTATTGACCCACATGAACTTCGTCCGAAGGAAAAACTGCTCGCGTCGCAGTACGATCATCGTCCCGTTCAAGAGTGACAAATAGCAGTTAAAGGCTCGGTTCAATGTCGAAGGTGTCACCGTCGGCTTGGCGAGCGCCATTCTCAGTCCGGCAGGCACAGCCTCGGACAAATCGCCTTCAGGCAGTTTCAATGCAGCAACGGCCGTAGGAATCTCAATCGAAATGGCCGAAATCACAAGACTGAACCGCAAAAAACGCAACTGGCGATAAGTGTCGCCCTCCGCCGCTTTACTTTGCCAATAGCGATCTCGACGTACTTCGATAAACTCTTCAAAAGATTGCCATATTTCTTCTGCTCGATCGAGTACATCATTACCCAAACGATAGGCCTGATGCCCCGATCGACTGAATGGTGATACGTAAAGTGCCCCCAAGCGGTTAAAAAAGTATTGATTAAAATGTCGCTTCTCGGCAAAAATTCGTTCTCGATCGAACCATTGACGCAATTCGTCGGCACATCCGTCACGGCGATCACGAATCGTACGTCCCAAGCGCTGAAGAATGCTTCTGACAGCGAGTTCTCGACCGTTGAAACCTTTGTTCTTTCGTGCTTCCGCACGTTTTTGCTCGACCGCCGTAAGAGAAGCTACTACATCAACGGCTTTCCCTTCACTCGCGAGCCAGTCTCTCAAGAGAGTAAAGTGAGTTTCGGCCGCACTCACCGTTCGGGTAAAGAGAGCATCTGCATTTTGAAGTTCCTTTTCCACCGAAGGCACGCCGCCCGAGATTTTATTTAATTTCGGCAAACGAACAAGACATTTCCATGCAGCGAGTTCTTTCTTGAAGCCCGGCACATAAGGCTTCCAAATCGATTTTTTATCTTCTTCTGCCTGATTCAATGCATTGACCAACTGCTCTTTGATGGCAAAAAGACTGTTGGCAATCATCGCAAAATCTTCGACGATCTGCACATTGTCGACATTGTTGTCATGTTTTGCGCCGAACAAATTCTGCAGCGATAATTCAGCCTGCGGGCGCAGTGTCTCAAACCCAAGCAGAAGATTCTGAATTTCCTCTCGGCGACAAGCAGTCGTCGACAGAAAATCCCCGGCTTCGCAAATGAAATTGGGCATCGGCAGCGTCTTTTCAATCACTTCGACCAGTGCTTTCAATTCCTGCAGACGCTTGATGTAATTGCTGGTCCAAGAATCCAGACGACCGGCAAATCCCGTGCGGAAATCGTGATAACCGAAATTACATTTACTGCTCTTAAACAGCGTCAGCTCAGGAACGGCTCGAGCGGCTTCGACGATTTGCTCAATACGACCGATTTCTGAAATAGGAACTGAAAACTGTACGCACAGTTTTTCTGGTTCGTCCGTTTTGAAAAGTTCCAACCCTTTATTGAACAACCAGGATAACCCGCTGGCACTGGCTGTCGTCAGATGATTTCTGATAAATACGCCGGCTTTCTCAGGATCGTCCATTTCATCGTATTGAAGAATGGTGGCAACCGCCGCATATGGGACCTTTCCATTAAGGGCAGTCATCGTTTGCATCGGTATAGTCGGATCAAAGACGATCGTCGAGTTCTTGGGCAACGGATGAATGCGATTGCTCTTCTCAACCATCTCTGCAAGACACGGAAAATCCCCTATTTTCTGAAGAGCCCGATCAACGGCTTCAATCGCCTTCGGAAGATCCTTTTCAACACTTGACCAGGAATCAAACCCGGCCATCAAGAGCTCTTCCGCAATTCCTTTGACCAAAGAACGCGCCTTTTCCTCGTTAGCTTCAGCCGGCAGTTTTTTTCCTAAAAGCGAAAGACCGTATTCCTTTTCGATCACGTCCGCAACGAATCGATTGTCTTTCCCATTTGTCGATTTAACCGCTTTTTTCAAACGCGTCACTATTCCTTCTACGGTAAAGTTGGGCAGTTCAGCGCCTACCACAGTCTTCAGCGCAGACGAAAAACGCTTCTCATCATAAGCGGCACGCGTTGCAAATACCGAAGCTTCACCAGATGTCGGGAAAATTCGGAAACCCGACAAAATAACAGAAAAGAGAAAATAGGTAATGCTTCCTTTATCGACCCCCTCAATTACGTCATAGAGCGACCGGTAAAGTTCAAAATCTCCGTTTGCCCGCATCGCATCGGATTCCGGACAGCTCAAGCGAAATTTGGTTGTCAGAACGGAGTCTTTCGGATTAGAAAATCCAGCCAAACGATGACGATAATTTCGCAATGCTTCGCCCGAAACCAAGTCTCGCAATACCAGTTTTTGATTCATTTTCTTCCTTCCGTTTTTTTTGCTAAAATTCTGTTAAACCCCTTCCGACTTCCGGACCGCCTGCTTGCAGGCCTCCTTTCCTTGGTCGGTTGGGCATCGCCGGGGGGCCGATGCCTATCAAGATGCCCCCTATTCCTTTTGCTTGGTTTCTCCGGGTAATCGGTACCCAATTTTCGGCGGTCGTCCGCCGTTTTTCTTTCCTTCGGTCGGGATTACCAACCGAAGCGACTCATTGAGCAAATAGGCTCTCAATGCCAAAACAATCCCGTGAAGAAGATTCTTTCTTCTGACGTATTGTCTCGTTGCCGGCACATACACAACTTCTTCCAAATTCTCCTTCAAATTCGCGAGTGTTCGCGCAATTATTTTTTTCTCGTCGGCATTGGCAGTTCCGGAACTCTTCACCGCCTCTGTAACACTGACTTCGACTAGATAACGATAAGGTTCCATCAAGTCGTAAATCAGTGACGGATAAGACGTAGGTTCATGCAAGAAACCGTGACAGGGCGACAATTTATGAAAGAGTACCCAACGCAAAATAACGCCGAAAAGGAATTTGGATCCGGCATCCAAAGCCGCCGCAATCGGCCCTCCGCCTCGGCGAGTTTCATCATCTGCACCAAGCTCGCTAAACCAACGCGTCCAATATTTCGCTGTCATATCTGCTTCGATAACTCGAACATCAGCAATGTTTTTTGCAGAAGATAGTCGCTTTAAATAAATGGGCGAAACTTCAAAGACTGGTGAAAAACGGGACAATCGTTCGCGAATTAAGGTTCTTGCAATATACACTCGTTTTTGCTGATGTTCACGAATAAGGATTTGCTTGGACAAAACGTCGACATCGTCCCCAATGACTGACGGATGAAAAACATAGGGATATCGCTGATTGCGCCGATGAATCATCAGAGAAATTCTATGTTGAGAAAGAGCGTCTAAAAATTCCAAAGAAAGATCGCCTGTCGCTCCATAAAACATAATGAAGTCGATTCGATCAAGGTCAACCAACAGCGCTCCGCCGTTATAAGCAACGTGCCATTTTTTCGTTCTGGGTATCTTCTTTGCTTCGCTAAAGTACGGCAACCATAAGCTGACCTTTGAGCTACGTGAATTACTTTTCCACGTCCAGACAAAATCAAGATCCTGATTATCGGTTATTTCACGAGCTTCTGTCATATCAAAAAAGAAATCCTCTATTGATATTCTCTATTTTATCAAAAGGTTTTAAGAAGATCTAATGCCATTTTTCTCTTGAAAAACATGAAATTATCCATTAGACTCCCAGAATTGATAGGGTTTTCAAGGTTTTGGATGCTAATCAAACCCAGAATTGATAGGGTTTTCAAGGCATTATTTTTGGTTATGACCCAGAATTGATAGGGTTTTCAAGGGCACGATTGTCTCGCTACCCCAGAATTGATAGGGTTTTCAAGGAGTTGGCCGTGTGTGTTTCCCAGAATTGATAGGGTTTTCAAGGATCGTTCCCACCGATCAGCCCAGAATTGATAGGGTTTTCAAGGCCGCCGAACACCTTCTGTCGCCCAGAATTGATAGGGTTTTCAAGGATCCGACTTCGGTTTCTACCCAGAATTGATAGGGTTTTCAAGGCACAGACAAGCAGGGCATTCCCAGAATTGATAGGGTTTTCAAGGCTTCGAGGCCGACTATCGCCCAGAATTGATAGGGTTTCGGACTGCGCGAACTGAGACGTCTAGTTTTTTCGATATTTCTTATGGCTAGCCGTTATATGCCAGATCAGAATTCATCAGTTTGGTCTGATGGTCATATTCCGTCCCTTCCAATGAAAATGCCTCAGCGAATCACAATTCCCGAGGCATTCTTTTTTCATCTCAAACGCGATGATGTTCAGACTTTCGCTTCACTTTCTTCGGCAGCAAGCTTCGCATCAAGCTCTGCCTGCAAAAGACGAACCATCATGAATCGCGTTACCAATTCCTTGGCAAAAAGAATCTGGCCCAAATAGAGTTCGCTTTTTCTGAGTGAAATATCTTCTTCGGACAAATTCGTCATAAAGTCGGTCTGTATTTCATCAAAGCGTGCCAAGACAGCCGTACAACGAGTAGCCACAAAGTCTTCTCTAAGCGAGTCGAGTTCACGGACAATCTCGGCCAGATTCGCCGCCATCCGGTCGGTGTAGGGCGAATGACAGTTGAGTACGTAGTTTTCCGAAACCCCCAACTGATCGCGCAAACCGTGGCTCACTTCCTTCATCGTGGTAAAGGATCGATAGTAGAAACTTCTTGCATCCCGATCGGCCTTGCTGCCGCGGGAATTCGAAGCCATTTCGTAATACTCGCCTCGTCCCACCGTAATGCGGTCAAAAAGAACGGCAGCATCGCCCTTCAATTTTTTGAGTGCACGACCGTCCTCGGCAAGGAAGGCCGTCATACCGCGTGTAAACAGCGAGAAAGTCGCTTCGAGGTTGGCTGATACATTCACGTCCAGCAAGTCACGAACACTTTTCTTATCGCCCTTTTTGAGCAGTCGGTTTTCTTCCCGAGCTTCTTCACTCGATTCCTTTTCAAAGAAATTGGTTTTGACAACCACGAAAAGCGCCAGAAGCATCAGAGCGAGCATCGCGGGCTTGCCCCAGAGAATGAAAACGCCGCAGACAATAGCGCAGGCCGTAAAGGCTGTAAAAGCAGTCAGGAACCAACCGGAAATCACCGTAAAGACGCCGGAGATTCGATAGACAGCCGATTCACGATCCCAAGCACCGTCTGCCAAGGACGAACCCATGGCTACCATAAAGGTAACGTAGGTGGTCGACAAAGGAAGCTTCAGGCTCGTCGCAGATGCAATCAAAGCCGCCGCCAACACGAGATTCACGCTCGCACGCACTTCGTCAAAGGGAAGTTCTACTTCGCCCGGCTTCAACGGTTTCTTTTCAAAACGCGTGGCTAGGCTCTGGAAGACCGATTCCGGAATGATCTGATGCAAGACCTTGCTCATTTTGAGAGAGCTGCGAACGGCCACTCGGGCGGGCAACGAAGAGCCGAACTGTTCCTTGCCGCCTCGGGACGAGGAAGCGAGACTGATCGACGTTTGAATGACGCGACGGGCTTTCTTCGAGAACCAGAGGGTGAGCACCATCACGATACCCGACAAGAGAAGGAAAATGGTCGGGGTTTTCGAGTCGGCGCGAAGCGCTTCCATTGTGAAAACGTCGGGATCAGCGCCAGGGACCGCAGCAAAAATCTGTGCGGACTCAAGCGCCGCCAAAGGCACACCTACGAAGTTCACAAGGTCGTTTCCGGCAAAGGCGAAGGCCAACGCAAAGGTGCCCGCGAGAATTACGATGCGGAAAACGTTGAAGTTCGCCAGCAGAATGAGAAGCTGAAAAAGAACGGCAAAAATCGCGAAACATCCGAATAAAAGCGTACCGGTGTTCGCATTGATCCAGTCGATCCACTCCGGACGCATAAAGGAAGCGCCGTTAGCCTCTTTGATCACGAGGAAGTAGAAAATCGCAGTGATCGATGCCCCGCCGTAAAGACCGCCCAAACGGCGGTACATCTTTTCGTATTTAAAAGAGAAAACCAGACGCAGCAGATACTGAACAATGAGGCCCGCAAAGAAAGCAATCACCACCGACATCAGAATGGCCATGATCATGGCGAGCGCTTTGCCGGAATTCAAATAGAGCCCCAAATCGGCCAAGGGGGCGCCGCCCACCCAAACCTTATAGCAGGCAAGCGCCGTTGCACCGCCCAAGAGCTCAAACACAATGGCAACGGTGGTTGATGTAGGAAGCCCGAGAGAATTGAAAGTATTGAGAAGCAGAACGTCACAGACCATGACAGCCGTAAAGACGATCATAACTTCAGTGAACGTAAAATGTTCGGGGACGAGAACGCCGGTCTTGGCGACGTCCATCATGCCGGAAGAGAAAGTGGCGCCCAGTAACACACCGAGACTGGCCACCGACATAATGATGCGGAAGGAAGCGGCACGGCTCCCTACGGCGGAGTTCAAAAAGTTCACGGCGTCATTACTGACACCCACAAAAAGATCAATAACGGCGAGCGCACAAAGAAGCGCCAACACACAATAGATAAACGTTTCCATTTTCTGAGAGTCGCGTCCGCCGTGGCCAGGCAGGTTGTTCGTTTCCGGATGGGGCGGACAGCTTGGGTGGTCAACGAGGCGGATTCTAGCCAAGAGGGAAACACGACCGAACAGCTTTTATTGTTTTTTTACACTTTTTCATAAAACGATCGAAGCCATTGATAAAAAAGGAGTTTTTAGTTTCAATACAAAAGTAGGAAGTACTCACTTACGCTCTTTAGTTCTCCAAGTGTCAAGGAGAAGCATTTGAATTTCCTTCGCGACAAAAAGATCGTTTGACAGTTCTGGCCCCCTTCGAATTCTGACTGCGTCTATCATTGAGACGAGCGTCCTTTGAGCTGTCACTTGTAAAGACGTCTCCAACAGCCTAATAACACCATCCAAGCAGAGGCTCTCCATGGAAATTTCCCGCATTTCCGTTCTGTTCTTTTCACCGACGGGCCATTCTCGCCGCGTTTCACGCTATCTGACTGAAGGGCTTCGCCCGACGAAGAAGCCAATTGTCAATACCAACATCACCGGTAAAGAGGCTCGTGAAACGCCGCGCGAGTTTGCCTCAGACGAACTTGTTTTCGTCGTGTGCCCCGTCTATTTCGGCCGCGTCCCGCTGCCTTTGCAAGCACTGCCGCAACTCAAAGGAAACGGCGCGGCAGCCGTTCCCGTCGTGATTTACGGGAACCGTCAATATGAAGACGCGCTTCGAGAACTTTCAGATGTTCTCACTGCGTCGGGCTTCAATACCGTTGCCGGTGCCGCTTTCATTTCCGAACACAATCAGATTCCGACCTTGGCAGCAGGACGGCCGGATCTCGAAGACCGCAAAACCATTGCGGCCTTTGCTGAAGCCGCCCTACAAAAAGTCTTGCAAGCCGAATCGATTGCCGATATCCTTTTGACCGTTCCTGGCGAAGGCGACTATCGTCCCTATCCCGGCGTTCCTACGGCTCCCGTGCCGCCTGACGGTTGCCGTCACTGCAGCATGTGTGCTGATGTCTGTCCGGTCGATATCATCGATCCGCAGTCCTTTACGGCCACCGAACCGTCGAAATGCATCGGCTGCTTTGCCTGCATTGCGGCCTGTCCCGATCATGAACGCCACTTCCCTTCACCGCTTCAAGAGATGATGAGCAAGAAGCTGGCCACGATGGCGGCCGCTAACGCCGAACGCAAGAATCCGACCATTCTTCTTTAATATTTCATGTCAGAAACGCTTCTTACCGTCACCGGCATCGCTTCGAGCGGTGCGGGGATTGCCGAACATCAGGGCTTTCGTGTCTTCGTCCCGGGCGCACTCCCGGGCGATACCGTTCGTGCAGACGTTGAGCCGCCCCGAAAAGGCGTGCGCTCAGCGGTCGCGCAAAATATTGTCGTTGAAAAGCCCTCAGCCGTTCGGGAATCGCATCCCTGCCCCGCCCTCGACGCTCGTCCAGCCTGCGGCGGTTGCCCGCTCGGTCGAATCAGCTACAACGGTCAGGTGTCGTTGAAAGAAGCTTTGCTGACTGATGCGCTTACTGAAGCCGGCGTCAAAGCGCCTACTCCGCTTCCGCTCATTCGTCCGACCGACGAAGAACTCACGGGCTTTAGAAACAAAGCCGTCTTCTATCCCCAAGCGTGCAACGGCCGTTGGACCTTCGGGATGTTCGCGCAGGGCTCTCACGATCTGGTTCCGGAGTCGATCGCCTGTGCGCAATTGGCCGGCTGGATGCCGGAAGCCGCTCGCCGAACGGCCGAAGCCCTTGAAACGACAAACCTTCACCCTTACGACGAAAAGACCCTCACGGGGGACGTGCGTGCGCTTGTCATGCGTGAAGGCAAGAGCGAAGCCGGTGTTGAAAGCCTTCTGACGATTGTCGTCAGAAAATTGACCGACAGCGTTTTCGCCGAACTCAAACGCGTTGCCGACAAGTTAAGTGAGCTCTCACTCACCGGAATCTGTGTCAATGTGCAAGGGAACCCCGGCAATGCTGTTTTGGGCTACGAAACAACACTTCTCGCGGGCCGCCCCGCCGTCACCGCTCAGATCGGTTCCTTGAAATTCTCGGTACGAAGCGAGACCTTCCTTCAGGTCAATACGCCGCAGACGGCACGTCTCTACGATACGGCGCTCCAATGGGCGGACATTCGCGCTAACGAAACCTTTTTGGACCTCTATTGCGGTGTCGGCACGATGACGCTGCTGGGCGCACTCAAGGCTCATTCGGCCGTAGGGGTTGACATTGTGGAACCCTCGATTGAACGCGCACGTCAGAATGCCCGTGACAACGGTATTGAAAATGCACTCTTTCATGCGGGATCTGTCGAAAAAGTGTTGCCTTCGCTCATGAAAGAAGGTCTAAAACCTGACGTTGCCATCGTGGATCCTGCTTTTAAAGGAATGGAAGCGAGCGTTCCCTCACTTTTGACAACCCTGCCGCTCACGCGCTTCGTTTACGTCTCCTGCTCGCCCGTTTCGTTCGCACGCGATGCAAAACGCCTCACCGACCTTGGTTGGACGATCGAGAAAATCAGCACGGTCGATTTGTTTCCGGGAGCCCTTCATGTCGAAACGGTCGCGAAATTCGTGCGCTAAAGCCGGGAACTAGTTCTCCCCAACAAAGCAAAACGCCTGAAAGAGCTCTCCTTCAGGCGTTTTGATTTGTAAGTAGCAACTTACTAACTATAGAGACCTTCCGCGTAACGCTCAGGCGAAAGGAAAAATTCCAACGCCTTTTCGGAGCGTCGGGTTCGGTAAAAGTCCGGAAGACTGTTGATCACAGTCTTCCCGTAGCTCTTCTTGAGAATGCGCGGATCGCACAAAACGAACATCCCGCGATCATATTCGCTTCGAATAAGTCGGCCTGCGCCCTGACGAAGGGTAATGACAGCTTCGGGAAGCGCCTCGAGGAAGAAGGGACTCTTCCCTGCCGCCTTCAGCACATCGCCTCGAGCCGAGGCAACCGGATCGTCGGGCGACGTGAAAGGCATCTTGTCGACAATGACAAGCGACAAGGCTTCGCCCTTAACGTCCACGCCTTCCCAGAAACTCTTCGAACCCACCAAAATGGCGTTCCCGTCCTGACGGAAACGTTCGATCAATTCAATCTTAGGCGCATCGCCCTGAACATAAAGCGGGTACGGATCGCCGTTGGCTTCGAGCTTTTGCGCAAGAAGTCTCGCAGCCTCTTTCACCGCAGAAAGCGACGTGCAGAGGAGGAAAGTACGACCTTCCGCCGCATTGATGAGCGGCCACGCGACCTCAACCACGTTGTAGGTGTGCTCCAACGTGTTGTTGTGCGGTTCCGGAATATTGGGAATATAAAAGCACCCCTGCTCCCAATAATTGAAGGGGCTCTCCCACGAAGCTTCTTTGGCTTCTTCAATTCCGAGTTCGTGCTTGAAGTGGGTAAAGTCCTTGCCGCTTGAGAGCGTCGCTGACGTGAATACCCAAGCACCGCCCTCGCCTTCGCGAATTCCTTTAAAAGCTTCCGCAATCGATAAGGGCGTTGCGTTAAAACGCAAGGTGTGCGCCGTGGCTTCGATCCAGCGGACGTACCCGTCGGCCTTCATCTGCGGAATCGTACCTTCCGGAGCGTTACGGAAAAGTTCGATCAATTCCATCCACGATTTCATCGTGACGGTAATCAAGTCGTGACGCTCGGCCAAATTGTCGATGGCATCTTCACGGCCTGAATTTTCACGGAAGGCCGCGGCGGTGAGCTTCATGGCGTCGAAAATGATCTGCATCGCCGGATAAAGTTCGCCGAGTTCGGGCAATTCGGTCAGCGCTTTGCGCTTTCCTTCTCCGAGACCGATCATGCTCGCTTCGAGACGAAGATTTCGAATCCCCTTCATTACGTTATCGTAAAGACGGTTCCAGTCGGCTCCGTCTCGGATTTTCGAAATCCCCACCTGACGCAATTCCTGCATCAGGTCCTCAAGATCTCGAGTGGAAAACACTTCGGCAAAAAAACTGCTGGCCACAGAGGCCATCTGATGTGCTTCGTCAATGACCGTCAGATCGGCCTGAGGGAGCATGCCGTCAATCGCATCGCTTTGAGACTTGACGGCCATGCTGCTCACATAAAGATGATGGTTCACCACCACAACCTGACTCTGGAGTGCCTTTTCACGTGCCAAACGCACAAAGCAGCGGTCCCAGCAGGGACAGCGGTCTTTCCCGAGACAGCTTTCTCGAGTACTCGTCACCAAAGGCCAAAGCGGATCGTTTTCCGGCACGTCCGTCAACTCAGCCTTATCACCCGTCTGAGAAACCTGTGCAAAGCGTTCGATCTTACGCAGCTTGATAAAGGAATCCTTCTCCGGCAACATCCCTTCGCTGCGAACAAGTTCCAGTCGATAGGGACAGACATAGTTGCTTCGACCTTTCAATACAGCGGATGAAAAGGGAAGTTTCAGAGCGCGCGAGAGTGCCGGCAAATCCTTCTTATAGAGCTGATCCTGAAGGGACTTCCCGGCTGTGGAAATAATGCAGGTCACGCCTGCTAAGAGAGCCGGTGTCAGATAAGCAAACGTTTTACCCGTACCGGTCCCGGCTTCGGCAATGAGCGTGCCGCGATTCTGAAGCGCTTCAACCACGTCTCGGGCGAATGCAATCTGGCTTTCTCGCACGCAAAAACCGGGCGTTGCCTTTTCAAGCGCACCGCCCGGCATAAAAGCACGGTGTACGGCTTCACCCAAAACTCGTGCGTCAACGAGCGGAATCGTTCCGTCAATATCGTCCGACATCGTCACCTCGTCAGAAGAATTTCTTCAAGCCGGATTCTTTTTCCTGCTGCTTGCGCTCGTAGCGCTCCTGCGCTTCGGTACGTTCTTTCATTCGTTGCTGGAAGCGCTCGTGATTCTTTTCTCGCGTAGCACGGCGCTGTGCAGCCTTCGCTTCGGCTTCCGCAAGGCGAGCGGCAGTTTCACGCTGCTTTTGTTCATAAAGTGCGATGTTGGCCTCTTCCTGTTCGCGAGCCAGGCGTGCTCGTTCATTATTTTCACGCACGTCTTCCGCCGTCTGACCGACGTGTTCGGAGGGTTTGATCTTGCCATCGGCCGAACGCCTCCCCAGATTCAGGGGGCTTTCGGACTCTTTCACGTGGGACTTTCTCATCTTGATCGGTTCGGGCTTCTCCGCACGCTGCGCTTCGAGCTTTTCCGCAATACGTCGAGTTCTGTCGACACGCAGCACTTCGTCTGCCAGCACAATCACCTGACGGAGTTCACGATTTCGGTCATAAGAAAGATCGCGCGCTTCATTTATGCACGCATTCACAAAAAAGCGCGTATTACACCAGGCGCGACTGTCGCTCACGGCCACGTCGAGACTGTCTTGGATAGCTTCCGCTTCCTTTTTCACTTTTTCAGCTATCTCAACCGTTTTGATAGCCCCCGGCTTCGACCACTTCCGATAGAAAGAGTCGTCGTTGAGAATGAGGTCGGCCGCGTCCTTCTTCGCTTTCAGTTCCGCCGTTTCAGCGTCGCTCGCTGCCAGTGCGGGCGTCGTCGACATCAAAATCATGGCTGAGGCAAAAAAAGCAAAACGTTTGATCATAGGTCTAAGGAAACGTGACAAAAGAGGAATTTTTAAGTGTACCAAAGTCGCTCGGGCCTTCTCTCAAAAAAGCCCGAGCAAAACGTTTTCAGGGGAGCCGATCGGCTTTCTCGCAATATCGGCTTCAAGATTGCATCGATATTGATCCAATATTGTTTCGGCTTCAAAGGCGCGTGACCACTTTCTCGATCGGCCAGCGAGACTTCGGACGCGTGGCGTTCGCATCCGTATCTGCACGATGACCTACGGCACAGGCAACGACCGTTCGATAGCCCTTTTCGCGAAGACCGAAGGCCTCATCGGCCTTCTTCATATCCATGCCCTCGATGGCAGTTGTATCGAGTCCCATCCCGGCGGCGGCAAAAGTGAGTACGCCCAAAGCGATATAGGCCTGACGGGTTTCCCATTCGATCTGCTGTTCGTGGGTCATCTGGTGAAGTTTCACAAAGCGACGACGATTCGCATCCGCCCCCTTGGCGGCATCTTCGGGACTCAAGCGTCCGTCGGCAACTTCCTGAGCAAGAAGCGCTTCGAGATAAGCGTCGTCAATCGTTTCGGCAACCGTGAACAAAAGAATTCCTGAAGCGTTTTCCACACGTTCGATATTGAAATCCATGATGGCCGGCAGGAGTTTGGCACGAGCTTCGGGAGATTCGATAAGGAACCAGTGCCAGGGCTGTGAATTTACGCTCGAGGGGCAAAGACGCAGAATTTCGATAAGCGCCTCCCATTCGGCCTCCGTAACAGGACGGGCAGGATCGTAGTGTTTGGCCGTATAGCGACGGCGGGCGATGTCAAGCATGTCGTTCATAGTGGGTCTCCGAAAAAAGAATCGCAGATATTTTGACGATACACGATTTTGCCGCTCCCGGATGCCGAATCGGCTTGACACTTACGCACTGACAACATTTCTAACGATACAAAAGCAAAAAGCCGACACGGTGTCCCGTTTTGGGACACCGACATCGGCTTTCTCTGTTCGAAGCGAAAACGCGCTTTATTCCTCAGAGGGCTTTTCTTCGAGCTTAATCAGGACGCGTTCGATCTTGTTTCGACCCGTTTCGATCACTTCGAAAACAAGCCCCGCTTCCGAAATCTTTTCGCCCTTCTTCGGGAGATGTTCGAAACGATCAAGAAGAAGACCTGCGAGCGTCACGTATTCGCCGTCTGCCTTCACCAAACCGTGAACGCCGGTTTCCTGTTCAACTAGAAGCAGATCGATATTGCCTTCGGCACTCCAGCCGCCCTCGACCTTTTCGATAATGAGTCGGTCGCCTTCGTCGGGGAAGTCGCCGGCGATGGCTTCAAAGAGGTCGTGCGCGGTAGCAAGCCCCTGAATCACGCCGAACTCATCGGTAACGAGCACCAGAGGAGAACGCGTCGCCTTAATGTCACGCATCAGGCGAATCACGTTGATCGTTTCGGGGACTGTCAAAGGCTGGCGCTTTTTGGCCATCGCCATCAATTCTTCGGTTGTCACGTTGGGGCGAATCAAATCCTTCGCCTTCACGATACCGATAACGTTTTCAAGCGCACCGTCACACACGGGGAAACTGCTGTGCGGAAGCGTACGAGCACGTTCCAGAATTTCGTCCATCGACTGACGGCTGTTGATCCAGGCGATGTCGCCGCGCGGCGTCATGATGGTCTTGATATTGCGCTCGGCCAAGGTGAGAACCCCTTCAACCATATGCATTTCTTCCTCGGCAAAGACACCTTCGTTGTCGGCGTTGTTTTCACCCGGAAGTTCGATATGCGGACCGTCTTTGCTCATGAGGCGCACAATCGCCGACGTCGTTCTTTCACGGAAAGGAACTCGCGAAAGATTTCGGTCGGAATTGCGACGAGCCAACTGGTTGAAGAACTCGATCATGATCGAGAAGCCGATCGCAGCGTAGAGGTAGCCCTTCGGAATATGAAGGCCGATACCGTCAGCAACGAGCGAGAGACCGATCATCAGGAGGAAGGAGAGACAGAGAACGATCACCGTCGGGTGAGCGTTGACAAATGTCGTCAGGGGGCGACTGGCGAGCACCATCACGCCCATGGCCACCACCACGGCCGTCATCATGACGCCGAGGTTGTCGACCATACCGACAGCGGTAATAATCGAGTCGAGCGAGAAGACGGCATCAAGCACCAGAATCTGGGCAATGACCAGCCAGAAACCGGCCTGACCCGAACCATGACGTTCCGTATGCGGCAGGGCTTCAAGACGTTCGTGCAATTCCATCGTGGATTTTGCCAAGAGGAAGAGACCGCCGCCGATCAGGATGAGATCGCGAAGCGAGAACGGATGCCCCCAGATGCTAAAGAGCGGTTCAGTAAGACCCACCAGCCAGCTCATGATGGACAGAAGACCCAGGCGCATGATAAGCGCGAGACCGAGCCCCACGTAAAGGGCCTTATCCTGCTGACTGTCGGGGAGCTTTTTAGCCAGAATGGCAATAAAGACGAGGTTGTCGATCCCGAGAACAATTTCGAGAACGATCAGCGTAAGAAGCCCGACCCAGATGGTCGGATCAAGTAAGAATTCCATTGGTTGTATAAATTGAGGTGAACGCCCGACCCGCGGGTGCGCCGGAACATCGTCCAAGCACCGGAGTCTTCCTTCGGGCTTTGGCGACGTTCGCTAAAATTAGCATACTTTTGGTGTCTGCCGAGACATTTGGGCAGCACATTTCTTATTCAAACAATTCATTTGCTTTTTTGATGCCGCTCTCCGACTCTCTCTGCCGTTACGTTGACGAACACTGTCTCACGCTTCCTTCCGCGGAAGAAAAGGGACGACGGGTCGTCATCGACACCAATGTGGTGCTCGATCTCGTTTTCTGGCAGGATGAAAAAGCGGCCGATCTGGCACGACTTTTACAAGAAGGGCAACTCACGGCCGTTCGAGACCGCGAAAGCATGAAAGAGCTCGCCGAAGTGGCATCTCGTCCGCATTTTCTGGGATCCGAAGCCAAAGCGGGAGCTTTGGTCGAAGACTGGTGCCGAAGGAGTCTCGCAGCGGACGAAGCCGCAGTTCGAGTGCAGGACGAAACCCTCAAGGTCAAATGCAAGGATCCTCTCGATCAGAAGTTTCTCTCACTCACCGTGGCCTCGAAAGCTCCGCTTCTTATTACGAAGGACAAACTCGTACTGAAAGCCGGCAAAAGATTGCGACGCTTCGGGACTCTCTGCGTCAAGCCCGAAGAAGTCTCGGCGGCTCTGGAAATACTTGCCGCCCGACAGACATTGATCGATTAAGCCGTCAACATCTGAAATGCGCCGTAAGCGCTGGCAATAAACCAAAGCACAACAGCAATAACAATGATGGCCATCGAGATGCGAATGAAGGTACGCATGCGAAAACTCCGAAAGATTTTCTAAAAGTCAGTCATTTTACTGAATTTTCTTCGATCTTCCGACTAAAAATTGGCATTTTTTCAATACCCGAGCGTTCTAGTCATAAATACCTAGAGAAGCTAAAAGTACCGTATTCACGGTATTCCAAATTGCTCACAATCAGCAATCTCTTCTTACAATGCTCTCTCTCGGGTGCCTCTTAGGGTTCTCGCGTTATCGCCTCGTCAGCGTGTATTTCGACGACATGCGACGAGCGAGTTCGACAGTTGACCGGCGACAGACTCGATGCCGGTCATTTCAGAATCCACATTGGAGGCTACGGTGGATCAGGCCACTCAAATTGTGCAGAGCATCAACAGTTTGCTCTGGGGGACTTATTGTCTCATTCCGCTCCTCGTCGGGACGGGTTTGTACTTCACGCTTCGTCTGCGTCTTATTCAGATCAAGCGCTTCACTCAGGCCATGCGCCAGGTTTTCGGTAACCTGAACCTTTTCGGTAAGAGAGCCGACAAGGACGGCATGTCTTCCTTCCAGTCTCTTGCGACGGCCATCGCCGCACAGATCGGTACGGGTAACCTCGCCGGTGTGGCTACCGCCATCGCCATGGGCGGCCCCGGGGCCATTTTCTGGATGTGGATTGCCGCCTTCTTCGGGATGGCTACGATTTTCGTTGAAGCCGTTCTCTCCCAGGTCTACCGTACCCGCGACGCAAAAGGCCATATCACCGGCGGTCCCGCTTACTACATCTCCGAAGGTCTCGGCAGCAAAACGCTGGCAGCCTTCTTCTCCATTGCCATCATCATCGCTCTCGGCTTCGTGGGCAACATGGTGCAGGCCAACTCCATTGCCGATGCCTTCAAGACGGCCTTCAATGTGCCCGTTTGGTTTACCGGTATCGTCGTCTTTGCCGTTGCCGGCTTCATCTTCATCGGCGGCGTGAGCCGTATCGCTTCCTTTGCCGAAAAGATGGTTCCGATCATGGCCTTCTTCTACATTATCGGTTCGCTCACCATCATCTTCTCCAACTGGAGTGCTCTGGCCGAAACCGTCCGCATGATCTTCGTCGGTGCCTTTGACCCGATGGCCGCTACGGGCGGTGTGATCGGTGCCGGTATTAAGGAAGCCATTCGCTACGGTGTGGCCCGCGGTCTCTTCTCGAACGAAGCCGGTATGGGTTCGACGCCGCACGCTCACGCTCAGGCCCGCGTCAAGCACCCTGTCGAACAGGGGCTCGCCGCAATGGTCGGTCTCTTCTTCGATACCTTTGTTGTGGTGACGATGACTGCCCTCGTCATTCTCTGCACGGGTGCTCTTGACGGCACGACAACCGGTATTTCGCTCACGCAGAAGGCCTTTACCATCGGTCTCGGTACGATCGGCAACGGCTTTGTAGCCACCTGCCTCCTTTTCTTCGCCTTTACCACCATCATCGGTTGGTACTTCTTCGGCGAACAGAACGTCAAGTACCTCTTTGGCATGCGCTGGGTTTCGATTTACCGCGTGCTCGTTCTCTGCTTCATCATGATGGGCTCCTTCCTTCACGTCACGCTCGTTTGGGAATTGGCCGACCTCTTCAACGGTCTGATGGTGATTCCGAACG
>JAHHRG010000177.1 GCA_020025965.1 Sutterella sp. | reverse complement strand
AACCCGTTTATGTCTTGGCCGATTCGCTCGAGATGGAATTGATTTTTAGGAACCTTGTCAAAAATGCCGTGGAATCGGTGGGCGAGGATCCGGCGAGATGCGTCACGATCGCCTTTGACGATATTGAAAAGTCGCTTCGCATCCGCGTGGAAGATAACGGTCCGGTCGACGATCCCGAACGCTTCTCGGGATTCGCCTCTCCGCTGATGTCGGAAAAGACGGCGGGCCTGGGGCTCGGGCTGTCAATCGTGCGACGACTTGTAGAATCCTATGACGGGCACATTACTTTGTCGGTGCGAAAGCCGCACGGCGTGCTCGCCGAAATCGTTTTCCCCGATGAGGCTTTGGGAAGAACGGTCCTTAAAAAGTAGGCAAGAAAAATGGTAGAAACTTCTCTCAAATCCCGTGCCGTGATCCGCATTGTCGACGATGATGCGGGCGTGCGCGAATCTTATAAATTCTTGATTGAAAGTGACGGTTGGCTCGTTCGAACCTATCCGGATGCGGAAAGTTTTCTCGCTCACGACGATCCGACGGTCCCGGGGTGCGGCGTGATTGACGTACGTATGCCCGGCATTTCCGGGATGGAACTCCAGAAAAAGCTGAACGAACTGTCCTCACGTCTGCCCATTATTTTCGTGTCGGCTCACGGCGATATTGAAATGGCCGTGCGCGCGATGCAACGCGGTGCGCATGACTTTTTAGCAAAACCCGTGACGGATGAAAAACTCCTGAATTCCATCACACGAGCAGTAGAAAAGGGCTGCGAGCGTTGGGCGCAGGAAGAAGAAAAGCAGCGTCTCAAAGAGAAGTGGGCGACGCTGTCGCCTCGCGAAAAAGAAGTGGCGGCGTTGGTCGCCGAAGGATTGATGAATAAGGTCATCGCCGATCGACTCTCGATTGCCGAACGCACGGTGCAGGTTCACCGCGCAAACGTTTGTCAGAAACTCGGGGCTAAGAACGCTGTCGGCATTGCCGGGCTCTTGGCCAAGCTTCAGGATTGATCAGCATGAAGAGTGACACGACCTATGACGTGCTCGTGGTCGGCGCCGGCCTTGCAGGGCTCTCTGCGGCGATGAGCGTTGCGGAAGCCGGCCTCACGGTAGCTGTCCTCGAAAAGGCGTCCGAAATCGGCGGAACGACAATGAAGGCAGAAGGTGCCTTCAATGCCATCG
>JAHHRG010000176.1 GCA_020025965.1 Sutterella sp. | reverse complement strand
TTTCGTACTTGACTTTGGTGGTCTGCTCGATATTTACATCGGCGGGAGCATCCTCTCCTACGACGATCTCGAAACTACAAGGTTTGCCGTCTTTGGCGTGGTCGGTCGTACCCGAGATCAACTCCCATTCGCCGTCCTTCTCGTAGAATGCGCGAACGCGGTCGCCTCTTTCGGGATTCGAAGTGAAGGTCAGTTCCAGAACGGGGATCTTCACAGCCTCGCTCCAAGGGTTCATCATACCTACGATGAGTTCCTTGGTCTCGCGGTCGGTCTTCATAGTCATCTGCTCCTTGCGGTTACCGTTGCGGTCGCACAACCAGAACGAAAGTTTGAAGTTCACGGGCAGGTCGCCAACATTGAAGAAAATACCGGCTTCAGCCTTGAAGGGGTTACCTTGAGAGATGTGGGGGGTCAGAGCACGCAGACCGTACCATGTGCGACCCTGCCAATTGTAGTTGGACAGATATTTGATCTCGCCACCGACACGTTTGCCACCCTCGTCGGGTTTCATATTGAAGGCAACACCCTGCATAACGTTGAAGTTACCGTTGTTACCACCGGCACCCTGCTGCGTAGGAGCAAGAGCCGTGATCTTGTACCAACCGTCGCAATCGCCGCTCCAACCCCAGTTGGTGTGGAAGTAGTCGTTGTCGGTGTAACCGTCGAATACGAATGCGTGACCGCCTTTACCGCTGTCATCGGCACCGGTGTAGAGGATCGGGCAACGATCCAACTCCGATTTGATCATATCCAACCAAGTGTCCATACTGTAATAGTCGCGGGGACGATAAATGATCGATTTGTCATATTTCATATAGGTCATCAGGGCAGCGGGAACATCCTGAGGAATTGCACCCGTACCACCGTGTTGAGCCGTACCGTACTCGGCTTTGATCATGGCACCGAAATCGGCCATTACACGTGCAACGAGTTCACCTTGTTCTTTCGTGTACTGATTTTTGACATATTTCATGGGCATCTTGTCCCACTCGTAGGGTTTGCCCAGAGCACGCGGCTTAATGCGCTGGCTGATCTGCTGGCAGTAGTACGAAGGAACGGTACCGACACCCTGATCGGGCCACTTGAAGTAGCGCATCAGAATACAGATCGAAGTGATCTGGCAACCCGAATAGGTTTTTCTTCCGTTATAACTCGGACAGTCATTCCAGAAAGGCTCGTCCTGATCCCACTTTGCGG
>JAHHRG010000175.1 GCA_020025965.1 Sutterella sp. | reverse complement strand
AACGTCCCTACGGTGGAAGCGGCATGCGGCTACCTGCAAGAGATGGAAAAAATAAACTCAACCAACTTTTGACACATCCTCTTACAAACACGAAAAGATATGGAAAAGAAAACGATTATAGACCTTTTTGAGAGTTCAGCCAAGCGATTCCCGAGTAATCCTTTTTTATGGGAGAAGACGGGCAAGCGATTCGAGCCAACCACTTACGCCGAGGTTCGCGACCTCGTCTATGAGGAAGGCGCGGGCCTCATATCGCTGGGTGTGCGAAAGGGGGATAATATGGCTTTACTGAGCGAAGGGCGCAACGCGTGGATCATCGGAGAACTGGCCATGTTCTACGCCGGGGCGACGAACGTGCCCCTATCCATCAAGCTGGAGGAGGCGAACGACCTCCTGTTCCGTCTCGTCCACGCCGACGTGAAATATATCATGGTATCGGGCCAGCAACTCAAGAAAATCCGGGCGATCAAGGATAAGCTCCCCGCCGTACGGAAGATCATCGTACTCGACGAGCAAGCGGAATACCAAGACCGTGAGATGCCGCTGTCCGAGATACGCCGGATGGGGAAGGTCTATCTGGGTATTCATCCGATAGAGGAGTTCTTGGCGATCGGGCAATCGCTGGGCAACGATGATTACGCCACCATCACCTATACCTCCGGCACGACCGCCGATCCGAAAGGCGTGATCCTCACCCACCGTAACTATACGGCGAACGTGGAGCAAGCGCTCACTTGCGTGGATATAGACGATACGTGGCGTACGTTGGTGATACTCCCGCTGGACCATTGCTTCGCCCACGTGGTAGGATTCTACATCTTCATGTCGAAGGGAGCCTCGGTAGCTACCGTGCAGGTAGGGCGTACCGGTATGGAGACCTTGAAGAATATCCCTATCAATATAAAGGAGTTCAAGCCGTACCTGATACTGAGCGTCCCCGCCTTGGCGAAGAACTTCAAGAAGAATATCGAGCAAGGTATCCGAGCGCGAGGCAAGAACGCCGTCCGCCTTTTCAACCTAGCCTTACGGATCGGTTATATCTATAACGGGGATAGCGACGAGGAGGAAGGAAAAGGTTTCCGCGTCCTCTTGAAGCCACTGGTCCGTTTGTTCGACAAGCTATTGTTCGCGAAAGTCCGTGAGAACTTCGGGGGCGAACTGAAGTTCTTTATCGGAGGGGGCGCCTTGCTGGATAAGGACTTGCAGAAGTTCTATTA
>JAHHRG010000174.1 GCA_020025965.1 Sutterella sp. | reverse complement strand
ATACGTGGGACTTTAAGCAATTCCTTACGTGACTTGAATGGTCCGTTTTCAGTACGGTAGTTGACAATGTTCTGAGCTAAGGTTGGGCCCAGACCAGAAACGTAAGTCAGCAGATGTTTACTTGCAGTGTTGACATTCACTCCCACAAGGTTAACGCAACTCTCAACTGTCTGGTCGAGTGATGCTTTCAGCTTCGTTTGGTCCACGTCGTGCTGATACTGACCTACGCCAATTGATTTAGCGTCAATCTTTACGAGTTCGGCCAATGGGTCCATGAGTCGGCGTCCGATAGAAACAGCCCCTCTCACAGTCACATCATAATCAGGGAATTCTTCACGAGCCGTTTTCGATGCTGAATAAATAGACGCGCCATCTTCGCTCACCACGAATACTTGCACCTCATGGTCGTAACGTTGGGAAGTGACAAATTGTTCGGTTTCACGGCTAGCCGTACCATTACCAATGGCAATGGCTTCAATGCGATATTGTTCAACGAGCTTGACCAACTTACGGGCAGCTAAAGAAGCCTGTGCGTGAGGTGGGTGAGGGAAGATTGCTTCGTTATGCAACAATGTACCCTGTGCATCTAAGCAAACAACTTTACAACCCGTACGGAACCCTGGGTCAATCCCCAGCGTACGTTTTTGACCGAGCGGAGCTGCCAGTAACAACTGACGGAGATTTTCGGCAAAGACGTGAATTGCCTCCTCATCAGCTTTTTCCTTTGAGAGTGCGGCAAATTCTGTTTCGATAGCAGGCTTAAGCAGACGCTTGTACGAGTCGTGTACGGCTTCTTCAACCTGTTCTGAACAAGCATTATTACCTCTGACGAAAATACGATCAAGTCTATCGGTACATTCGCTTTCATCGGCGGGCGAAATACTTACTTTAAGTATCCCTTCTGCTTCACCACGACGGATAGCTAATAGACGATGCGACGTGCAGCGCTTCAGCGATTCACTGAAATCGAAATAATCACGGTATTTAGCAGCAGCTTCATCATTCTCTTTTCCCTTTACAACTTTGGCTGTAATCGTACCCTGACGACTGAACTGATTGCGTACCTGGTTTCGTGCGCGTTCGTCCTCGTTTACTTGTTCGGCAATAATATCGCGTGCCCCTTTCAAGGCATCCTCCTCGTCTTTAACGTCGCCTTTTACAAAACCTCGCACACGGGCGTTCAAGTTGTTTTCACGCTGCATCATCAATAGCACAGCCAAAGGCTCCA
>JAHHRG010000173.1 GCA_020025965.1 Sutterella sp. | reverse complement strand
AAATCAAGCAGCACTATCCCCTCTACATCCTCAGCAATACCAATTCCATCCACTGGAAGATGGCGCTCGAAGATTATTTCGAATACAAGGGCCTTCATCTCAAGGATTTCTTTGAAGAGGTTTTCCTCTCCTACGAAATCGGTGCAGAAAAGCCCGACCCTGCCATTTTCCAGGCCGTGGTCAACGGCATTGGTGGTGAACCTAACGATATTCTCTTCTTTGACGACAGCGAGACCAATTGCGAAGGTGCACGTGCCTTCGGCATGCAGTCGCTTCTGGCTCCAGCCGGCAGTCTCTGGTTCAACTATTTTGACGAGGACGACCGTCTGAAGAAGAACATCTCAGAAGAAGAGATCAAGCAACTCTTGAAGAATCAATAATTAATGGACATTATACACGACCCAGTCTCTATCCCCGCGACATCGGCAAACCGCGATGAAACGGGACTTTTTTGCGCCACCATCGGTTTTTTCGACGGGGTACATCTGGGCCATCGGTTTCTGCTGAAACAGGTCAACGAGGCTGCGCGGCAGCGCGGTCTGAAAAGCATGGCGGTGACCTTCGCCGACCATCCGCGACGTACCTTGCAGACAGACTACCGTCCCTTGCTGCTCACCACTCCCGAAGAAAAGGTGCATCTGCTTTCGGACAACGGACTCGATGCCTGCGCCGTCTTCCATTTTACCAAGGAAATGGCTGCGCTGAGTGCCCGCGAGTTCATGCAATACTATCTTCACGACTATCTGGGAGTGCGTTGTCTGGTCATCGGCTACGACCATCGTTTCGGACACAACCGTGACGAGGGTTTCGAGGACTACCAGGCTTACGGCAGGGAAATGGGGATGGAAGTGGTGCAGGCACAACCTTTGCAAAACGACGAATTCACCGTAAGTTCTTCGGTGGTCCGCCGTTTTCTCGAAGTCGGCAACGTCAAGAAGGCGCGCGAATGCCTGGGCCGCTCCTATCATCTGAGAGGCACTGTGGTGGAAGGCCGCCACGTGGGACGCGACTTAGGTTTCCCCACCGCCAATCTCCGCCCTGAAAATCCGGACCTGCTCGTGCCTGCCCGTGGCGTGTATGCCATCTATGCCGAGGTCAACGGAAAGAAATATCCGGCCATGCTCAACATCGGCAAGCGCCCTACGCTGAACAATGGCGACGACTGCTCCATAGAGTCGCACCTGTTCGGTCTGTCCGAAGATATCTACGGCAAAACCTTAGCCTTAACATT
>JAHHRG010000172.1 GCA_020025965.1 Sutterella sp. | reverse complement strand
AGAACCTGAAGTACGATCTTGAGGTACTGGGCAACTACGGTGTGCAGCTGAGTGCCCCGATGTTCGACACCATGATCGCGCACTACCTCATCCAACCCGACCTTTACCACAACATGGACTTCCTTGCCGAAGTCTATCTGAAATATAAGACCATCCACATAGAGGAACTCATCGGACCGAAAGGAAAGAACCAGAAGAACATGGGCGACCTTGACCCGCGCGACATCTGCGACTACGCCTGCGAGGACGCCGATGTGACCTACCGCCTCATGGAACCGCTCCAGAAGGAACTGGAAAAGTACGGTCTGCTCGAGGTCTTCCACAATATAGAAATGCCTCTGATGCCCGTGCTGGCGAAAATGGAACGCTACGGCGTGACTCTCGACACCGAAGCACTGGCTGAGACGGGACGACTTTTCTCCGAACGCCTTCAGACCTTGGAACAGGAGGTCTACGCTCTGGCAGGCCATAAGTTCACCATCACCTCGCCCAAACAGGTCGGCGAAGTGCTGTTCGATGAGCTGAAACTCAACGACAAAGCGAAGAAAACCAAGAGCGGACAGTACTCTACCGGCGAGGAAGTGCTGGAGAAACTGCGTGGCAAACACCCGATTGTGGAGAAAATCCTCTCACACCGTGCGTTGAAGAAACTGGTCAGCACCTACGTAGACGCTCTTCCGAAACTGATTAATCCGAATACGGGACACATCCATACTTCATTCAATCAGACCGTTACGGCTACCGGCCGTCTGTCTTCTTCCAACCCGAACCTGCAGAATATTCCGGTGCGCGGTGACGACGGACGCGAAATCAGAAAGGCGTTCGTACCCGAAGAAGGCTGCGTGTTCTTCTCTGCCGACTATTCACAGATTGAGCTGCGCATCATGGCGCATCTGAGTCAGGACGAACACTTAGTACGTGACTTCTGCGAGGGCCGTGACATTCACGCGGCGACTGCCTCACGCGTCTACCACAAAGCGTTGGAGGACGTAACCCGTGACGAGAGAAGAAAGGCGAAGACCGCGAACTTCGGTATCATTTACGGCATCTCCGCTTTCGGTTTGGCGGAACGTATGGAAGTGAGCCGCAGCGAAGCTAAAGAGCTGATTGACAACTATTTCGCCACTTATCCGAAGGTGAAAGAGTACATGAACAAGAGCATTGAACTTGCCCGTGAACGCGGATATATCCTGACCGAATTCGGACGCCGACGCTATCTGCCGGACATCAATTCCCGTAACGCCGTAG
>JAHHRG010000020.1 GCA_020025965.1 Sutterella sp. | reverse complement strand
GTTTATCACGGGGGAAGAGGTAAATATCGAGGCAAAAACGACGGCAGATCGACGAAAAAACGCCAAAACAACAAAACCGACCACGCGGCTTTCGCGCGAGTTTATCGATGTCAAGGTTTTCTCGCAATTGCGTATTGTACGTAGAGTGAATTCACAATATCCTAGTAACACGATATGCTTTAGAGTGTCGTCACTCAGAAAACGTACCAAAGTGTAATTTTGTAGGTTTTCCGTAACACCCAAACCAAGACCTTTTTTCCACGACGCTGACCATGTCTTCCGCCATCAACCGCCGCCAATTCATCGGTTCCGCCGGTGCGCTCGCCGTAGCCGCCGCGCCCGCTGCCGATGCTTTTGCCCTTGACGCACATGTTGCGCCCGAGGCTGTTCGCGACGTGATCGTGATCGGCGCGGGCGGAGCGGGTCTGGCTGCTGCGATTGAAGCGGCCGAAGCCGGTTGTTCTGTCCTGATTCTTGAAAAGATGCCGGTGATCGGCGGCAACACGATGTTGGCCGATGCCTTCAATGCGGTCGATCCTGAAGCGCAGGGCAAGATCGGGGTGGAAGATTCCGTCGAACACCACTATCAGCAGATGATGGAAAGCGGCGAATACCGAGCCGATCCCGAATTGGCCAAACTTGTCACCTACGGTGCTCCCGATACGCTTCAGTGGTTGAAGGACCATGGCGTGGAATTCTCCTCCGAGGTCTATCAGGTCTATTCGAGCCTTTGGCCTCGTACGCACAATCCCACCCGCCCTTGGGGCATGGGTTATATCGATCCGCTCCGCGACTGTACCCGCAAGCTCGGTGTCGACATCCGCATCAACTGCCGCGTCACGCGTGTGATCCGCGAAGAGTCTCTCTCGGGCCGTGTGATCGGCGTCGAAGTCTCAACGCAGAACGGCATTCAACACCTCTATGCCAAGAAAGGCGTGGTGGTGGCTTCCGGCGGCTTCGGCGCGTCGTCCGACATGGTCGAACGTTTCGATCCCCTTTTGAAGGACCTTCGCACGACGAACCATTCGGGAGCGACGGGCGATATGATTGCCCCGCTCGAAGACATCGGTGCGGCAACGGTCGGGATGGAATTCATTCAGCTTCTGCCGAGCGGAGCCCTGTCGGGTCGTTTTGTGGGCGCCATTTCACCCGTGGAAAACATGATTCTCGTTGACCGAACCGGTCATCGATTCGTTGCCGAAGATGCTCCCGGCTGCAAATTCACGAATGCAGTCCTCCGTGCCCCCGGTAAAACCGCCTACGTGCTGCTTGATTCTCGCGGCTACCATGCCCAGAAGCCGAGCGCGAAAGCGGCTTTCGACGCCGGCATGCGTCACGGCGAAGCGTTTACGGCACCTTCTCTGAATGATCTGGCGTTGGAACTTCGTATTCCTGCCGAAAACCTGAAGCGAACTGTCCGCGACTACAACCAAGCCGTAGCCGCGAAATCCGATCCGCTCGGGCGCAATCCCAATACTCTCCTCTCTCCCCTTGAGACGGGCCCCTTTTATGCCGCTCGTATTTCGATGTCGGTTAACTGCACCTTGGGCGGTGTGGCGATCGATACGAAAGCGCGGGTTCTCGACCGACGCCGCCGCGTCATTGCCGGGCTTTATGCCGCCGGCGAAGTGACGGGCGGGATTCACGGCGAAACCCTGATGGGCGGCAATTCACTCTCCGACGTTTTTACGCTCGGACGAGTGGCTGGCCGAGAGGTTTCTCAAGAGACCTAGCGCCGACTCTTTCCCTCACCCCCTATAGTTCGCCCTGCCGACTTCGTCAGACCTCGGTTGACGGCTAAGGGGAAATTTGCCCAAAAATTTTCATTGAAGTCCCTTTTAGGGCTTTAATGAACACAACATCGTTTTCTACGATTTTTTCAATACTCACCGATTTTGATGAGGTTTAACACAAATGGAATTCATTGAATTCTTGCTGCTCACGGTTGCCGTACTGCTCATGATCTTTAAGCCGGAAAAGGAAAAGCTGGCCTGGAACATCATGATTGTTTCCTGGCTCTTGATGGTTTTCCACTTCTTGGGTCACGTTTCTCACACCTTCTTGGGTGCCCTCAACCTTTAATTTCAGGAGCTGAAAAATGACTGATTACTCTCAGCCTGTGAACGAAAGCGACCTGAAGAAGGCTCGCAATTTCTATGACATCATCGCCTGGGGCGGTCTTCTGATCGTTCTTCTCCCGGTCGGTATTGCCAACATCATTCTCGGTTACTTCCTCGGTGACTCCCCCTGCTCTCTCTGCTGGAGCCAGCGTCAGGAAATGGCCTACATCGGCGTGACGGCCCTCTTCATGGTCCGTTTCGGCTTCAAGCCCAAGTACCTCGCCACCATGCTCGTCATGGCCGCCGTTGGTCTTTACTTCTCCTTCCGTCACTACAGCTCTCACGCCATGCGTGACATCGGCCAGGGCTTCGGTCTTGACGTTTTCGGCATCCACACCCAGTTCTGGGCCGAAATCGTCTTCTGGTGCGTGGTGATGCTCTTCGGTCTTGCCACCTATCTCGCTCCGCGCTTTGACGCCTTGATCGACGAAATGAAGGGCAAGTCCTACCGTCCGATGAAGGGCTTCTACAAGATCGCCTTCGGTATCGTTGCTTTCATCTGCGCTTCCAACACCTTCCAGGCTGCCTACTCCACGGGTCCGTTCCCGTACGCCGGCCAGGGCGACCCCGTTCGCTTCTCCTGGAACCCGAAGTACATCACTTGGTCCACCGAATTCTATGACGGTTTCTGGGACTTCAAGAAGATGTCTCTCTTCGGTCAGCGCGGTGCCAAGACCCCGGACTTCGCCTATGACAACAATGCCAAGGCTCTTAACATCGACTTCCAGCACGATGCTAACAACGCTCCGGTCGCTCTGAACGGCATGCTCTCCGTCGCCAACGTTCGCAAGATCGAAGGCATCAACAAGCCGGTGAACACGCTTGCTCAGATCAACGGCGAATACTTCGTCGGCTCCAAGTACGACTTCTGGGTTTTGGACAACAACCTCGCTCCGCGCGTTACCGCTGCCTACGACCCCTGGTACTCCGCCAACGTTCTTGACGTCGTTGCCTTCACCCCGTATGAAGACGGCTTCGTGATCGTCGGCTCCAACAAGTCCATCATCCGCGCTCGTTTGAACCCGAACGCCGACGATGTGAAGAGCTGGGGCAACTTCACGGCCGGCCGCACGCAGGTTGAACCGATCGGCACCATCGGCCGTTCCCGTATCGACACGCACCGTGCCAAGTACTCCTACATCCACTCCGCTGCTACGGACGGCAAGTACACGTACCTCGCCACGGTTCCCGATCAGCTCAACCAGAAGAAGCTCGTCATCTCCAAGGCTCTTGAAGCTGACTGGAATCTTTCCGCCGAATTCATGCCTGCCGCCAACCTCAAGGAAGGCCGTACGCTCGGCGAACTCTACATCACCGGTATGGTTCACGAAAACGGCAAGCTCTACGCCGTTTCCAAGAACTACAACGTGATCGTTGAAATCGACATCGCTGCCGAAGCCGTGACCGGCGTCTGGGGTATCCCGGCCGAATTGACGGACGTCCGCGGTCTCGTCAAGAACGGTGACGTCTTCGAAGTGGTTGACACGAACCGCATCGTGACGCTCACGAAGTAATTCCTCTCGGTACTTGATACCGACTGAGAATTCAGACAAACCGGCCGAAGGTTTCGACTTTCGGCCGGTTTTTTCATGTCCGGTTTACGGATGCTACGTTTCTTTTCGGAAAGCCCGGAGAATGAAGATAAAAAAATGCCGACGCGAAACGGAATGACTTTCCGGTTTCACATCGGCATATGTATTTTTTATTCGCCACCTGCCTCAGTCTCGAGCCGGGCTTGAGGCCAACACTTATTCGGGCAATTCACCGATCGACTGCAAAAGCGCATAGATTTCAAGCGTGGAACGAATGCCCAATTTTTCACACGCACTGCCGCGGTGAACTTTGACGGTATGTTCTCGAATACCGAGCAACTCCGCGATCTCTCTGTTCATCATGTCCTTGGCAACGTAACCGATGACGGACTTTTCACGTTTCGTCAAGAGTTCATAACGTTTGCGCATATCGGCGATTTCATTCTGCTTGTCACGATTCTGAATATTCTTTTCGTTCAATTCAAGAACGCGACTGCGAAGCTCATCGGGTTCAAAGGGCTTGACCAAAAAGTCCACCGCGCCGTTCTTCAAGGCCTTGACAACGCTCGGCACGTCACCGTTACCGGAGAGAAAAAGAATCGGCAGATCAATTCCGCGCTGAATCATTTCTTCCTGCAGTTCGAGTCCGTTCATGCCGGGCATGGTCAGATCGAGAATCACGCAACCGGGATAACGGGAGTCATCGCGCATCAGAAAATCTTGCGCGCTCTCAAAGGTCTCGCAATCGATGCCGTCGACACGAAGCGAATAACGAATGGAGCGTCGGACGGACTCATCGTCGTCAACAATTCGCACGATCGGGGAATAGTTGGATTCAGCCGGGTCGGCAGTCTCGAGAGTCGCAGAAGAGTGTTCGTTATCAATCAAGATGAAGCTCCGAAATGGAAGGATCGCCCGGAATGCCCTGAGCGGGTTTAGGTAAAGTAACTTTAGCGCAAAGTCCCTGCGGGGTCACCCGCGAGAAAGACAAATGCCCTTCGTGCTTGATGACGATAGCACGACAGAGTGTGAGCCCGAGGCCCAGGCCCTCGATTTTCTGGCTTGACATCGGACGCGCGAGACGTTCGAAACTCTCGTCGCTGATGCGGGGCCCGTTATCGGTAACGGTCACGATCCAGTTCTCGAGCGTTTCAATCATTTCCACATCAATGCGCCCCGCGGAACCGACGGCCTGAACGGCATTGTTCATGAGGTTGGCAAAAAGGAGCTCCATTTCCAGGGGCTCGCAGAAAATAAAAGCCGAGGGCGGCAATTTCATTTCAATCGGGACGTACTGATGACGCCCGTTCATCACCGTATGACGCGCCTTGGCGATCAACTCGACAAGATTGCTCTTGACGTGCGGTCGCGTCTGCTTCTTCGCGTAAGCACGCACGCGATCGACAATGTCGGCGATGCGATGCGCTTCGTTGCGGATTTCCGATGTCGCTTCCGTCACAATCTCGTCGGGATTGTTTTTCAGGTAGCGCTGCAGACCTTCCGAATAAGAAATGATGGATGTCAGAGGCTGGCGGATTTCATGCGCAATCAAAGACGACAAGCCCGACACCACGCCCGAGCGTTCAAGGTGATTCTTCTCTTCGTTGGCGGCTTCGAGATCAAGCGTTTTCTTTCGAATCGTTCGATTGAGCGCAAAGCCGTAGGCACCGGCGAGGATGAGAAGGATCGTCCCGATGATGAGTGCTTCGGTAAAGCGCTTGCGGGTTCTCGCTTCCGCTTCGGACTGATCGGTAAAAGGCGAGAGCCCGAAATGTTCGAGAATAAAGCGCTCGTCACGGAAGTCGTTCGAAAGCACCCAGGAGAAATGATTGCGCGAAAAATCGGTCGTAAAAAGAATCCCGGCAATGCGACGGTTCAAGTCCGGATCCATGCCGGAAACGGCACCGAACACACTTCCCGCATAGAGCGCGGAAGACGAACGGCAGGCATAGGCATCGGGGAACATTTCGTTCACGATACGAACGGCCGAGGGATCGACAAGTTTCTCTTCAATGAGCGCTTCGAGGCGACAGGTCGGGATCACCGCCACGTCGGCGCGCTTTTCCAACACCTGACGAATCGCCTCGTAGTCGTTATCGCCCGTGAAGGTCACCTTACCGAACCAGGAGTCCGGATACTTCGTGAGATGCGCGATTTCGCTTCGAAGAATCATCCAGCTGTAAAAGTTGCTCGGCCCCACCGCAGCAATGCGCTGATTCCAAAGATCGTCGACTTTGTTGAGTTCGGTTCTGGTTGCGGCCGCGACGTAAGTGGCCCCCATCGAACGCGACGCATCGGCCGAATGCGGTCCGCGCAGAGTCGCCAAATAGTTCGTCCCGCCGATAGCGTTACTGTGGAGATAAAACCCCGATGAGGCAACAAAGTAATCGATCTTGCGAGTATAAACGGCCTTCTGAAGCGCCGGCTTATCGAACACCTCGATTCGGAATTCGTAGCCGGGCATGGCCCCTTCGAGCGCATCGATCGTCTGCTTCAAAATGAGTCGGCCCCAGTAGTTGTTCATCGCTTGCGTGACGCCGACGGTCACGACCTGTTTGCCGGAGTCCATCGACATTTCGACTGCCGACGCAGGGGGTAAAGCGAAACAGGCGGACAAAGCAAAGGCGGCGCCCAGCTTCGCAAAGCGCTTCAAGGAAAAAGAGGCGACACGAACTTCGGTCAAAGCATGACTCATCTCAACCCGCCCTCTTTAGTAAATTGCCGTAATGGACGGCATGGAAAAAAGAACCGACATCAAGACGGTCACGAAAATTCCGCAAAGCATGGGAATGAGTGTACGCCTTGCCAACGTAAAGGGCGAAATGCCGGAGCATCCCGCCACCGCGATCATCACGGAGGAAACGGGCGAAAAGCTTCTGGCGAGCCCGGTAACCAACTGCACGGGAAGAATCAAAAAGAGAGCGGAAACGCCGTACTGGTGCGCAAACTGCGGAACCAGATAGGCAAAAGCGAAGAACGGCGCATTGGCCGAGCCCATGACGAGCGTCGCCACCGTAATCACCGTCACCATCATGATCATGATCCAGACGGGCGGAAGCGATAGGAGTTTGAAATAGTCCGTCAACACTTCAATTGCGCCCGTCGAGCTGATACCCTGCGCAAAGCACTGTGCGGCGACCAAGAGCGTAATCACAACCGCAAACTGACGGCCCATCGAATGGAAGAACTCAAAAGCTTCGCGAAGGACGATTCGTACGTTCTTGCGGCAGAGCTCAATCATCATGACGACGATGGCGGAAAAAAAGAGCACGCTCGTCGTATCGATGACGATCGATTCAACGAGAAAAGGACTGAAAATGACGCAGAGAACAAGAGGCAACAGAGGCAGTAGGCCGTAGAAGAACGGGAGTTTCGCAATCGCGTCATCCGACAACTGCGTCACGATCGGATAACCCGCTTCGAAGGCGTCGGGCCCTTCTTTGCGATCGAACCAGCTTTGCGTGAAATAGTGAGCAATGGCGACCGTCAGGGCAATCACGATCGAGACGGGCAATTGATAATCAATAAAATAGGTCCCGATCGAAACCTCGGCCAGATGCGCGGCATAGCGGGCGTCGCTCGACGTAGGTCCCATATCCAGACAGGAGACCGTCACAATCAGCGCGGCGGCCGAAACGCGGGAAACGCCGAGTTTGACAAGGATCGGATACATCGTCACCATCAGGATCATGGCGACTCCAGAGGCCGACGGAATAAAAAGATCGATCGCGGCCCCGATAAAAAAGGCCAAAGAGAGCATCAGGTACGGTGCGTTGAATCTCGACAAAACGCGGGCCGAGGCATTGGCCATCTTCGCGTTCGCTCCGATGATCGTCATGTACTTCGCATAGGCGGCCGCCGCCATGATGAGAAGCCCGTACTGGATAAAGGTGGCTTCCATGATCGTCGTCATGGTGCGCGCGAGATCGAATCCCCAAAAGCCCGTTTCCGGAATACCCGACGGGAGAACGGCGGCAACCGGAATCAGTCCCATAGCCTCCAATAGGATGGAGCCTGCCATCAGCGTCATCGCCCCTGCCATCAGGACGAAATGAGGCTGCAGCTTCATGAAAAGGATTTTGACGACAACCGCCGTTACTGCGACGGCAAGAATAAGACCGGCCATAGGATCGTGGGCTTGTGAATCACATCAATGCAAAACGGGTGCAGGCATTTTGCGTCACTTCCGAACTCCAAATATTGCACCAAGGTTCAATGTTTTCGTTCAGAGAACGAATCATAATTTATCTGTGGGAGTTTTTGTCTCCTTTGATAGTATTTTTCCTATCAAACTCCCCTTTGTGAGAGTCGTTCCCAAACGAGAAGGGTTAGAATTTCCGTTAAAGGAACGATACGCTTCTTGCGTTCTCTCAGCCTTTCAGATTTCTTTAGCGTTTTTCGTCTTTCATCATGACGACTGCCAAGTCTTTCACCCTCACTCCGCCGCCCGACCGCACTTCGACTCCCGAAGAAGAAGCCTGCGATCTTCCGACGCCGTCGACCTCGGAAGCCGTCACAACGATCCGTTATACGCATGAAGGCGATCAGTTTGCGTTCGGTTTTTCGCTGCCTGGTAGCGGTAAGCACACGCCGATCGTCTCGCCCTACTTCGAAGCGACTGTCGCCACATTGTCGCCGCTCTCGGCCCTCACCTCAAACGCCGTTTCGTCCAAACTGTCGGCTCAACGCGCGTCCGTTAAAAAGACTCGCGCTCAGCCTGTCGACGTGATCCTTCTCGAGGAATTCGACGTTGAAAGCCATACGGCCAATCTCTTGGATAAAGATGCGTGGTTGCGCCCGCCGGAAACCGGGGCTTACATGGGGATCTTTCTGCGCCGAGGCTTCGGTCTTCCCGCTCCCTTTACCCCCTACGACAAAAAACGCACCTTTGCAGAAGCCGCTTTCTATTACTACCTGAAGCTTCTTTTCCCGGATACCCGCGACATGGCTTTCGGGATCGTCGGACATGACGTCCAGTTGGATCTGGTCATTCCTTCTCAGCGCATCGCCGTCGAATTCGACGATCCGATTCGTGAGAAGCATGCGACGCTGGCCGAAGACATCGAAAAGTACGCAGCCTGCCGTGCGAAAGGAATCTTCCTCGTGCGTATTAAGGAAACGCGGACTTTGGGCGACGAAGAGAGTGCCGATATCATTTATTCGATGCCGGATATTTTGAAGCAGAAAAATCTGCAGACCATCTTGCAAAAAGTGATTGACGCCCTCGATCCCGACTGCGACTGCTGGAACCGCTTCGACGCGCAGGCTGCAAAGAGCCGCGTGCAGGTGGGATTGCGCCGCGACAAAGGAAAGATCGAAGCCTATACGATGAAGCTTCGCGGTACGTCGCTCGCTTTCCGGCGTCCGGATCTCATTCCTGAATGGCATCCGACGAAAAACGCCGCCATCTATCCGGAAATGTTTACGCCGGATTCGACCGAACGGGTTTGGTGGCATTGTCCGCTTTGCGGCAGCGACTACGAACTCGCCATTGCCGATCGCGTCGAGAGCGACGACGTTTGTCCGCATTGCCGCCATATGGCGTCTTTGATTCCGAGTGCCAAAAAGATCGTTCAGTACACCACCGACGGTCGTCCCGTGCAGACCTGGGAAAGCATCAATTACGCCGCCAAACATCTGCACATTTCGCCCTCCAACATTTCGCTTTGCACCAAAGGGAAACGCAACCATGCGGGCGGTTTTGTCTGGCGGTTCGCGGGCGAACCTTTCATTCTCAAAATTGACGAAGACTGATGCCTCCGTTGAATTAAAAGCGACTCCATAAAAAGCGGGCCGACTTCCGAGAGGAATCGACCCGTTTTCATTATCCGATCGGTCTGACAGCACCGAGACCGCGGATTCCGGCCTTACTTCGAACGGTTCGGCTAATCCCGATGACGTTCCTTGACACTCTCGGGAATTCGATAGCCTCCCCGGCCGTCCGAGCGAATATGCTCGTGATCTTGGGTATAGAAACCCCCGCGACCGTCGGAGCGGATATGGTCGTGATCCGGCGTGTAGTAACCGCCGCGTCCGTCAGATCGATAATGTTTGTGATCTTCTGTGTAAAAACCGCCTCGGCCGTCGGAGCGTACGTGCTCATGGTCCGGCATATAGTAGCCGCCCCTTCCGTCAGAACGGATATGTTCGTGATCCTCGGTATAAAACCCGTCTCTTCCGTCAGATCGCAGATGGCTCGACTGTGCCGAAACCCGTGATGCAGAGACAACAAGAAGAGCGCCTGCCAGAAACGCGGCTACGAAACGACGGCGGTCGGTATCAAGCTTGCGGACGGTTTTCATGATGATCAACCTGAGAAAAAACTGCTTAATACCCATTATAGAAAAGCTCGATCCGATGCTTCACCCGGCTTTTCCGACGCAACACTCCGTTACAGCGTAGATACTTTGTTTCCCGCTGGTAACAAGACGCGCCTCTCAGGGACATCCTGAGTCTATACTGTAAAAACAACCGACCGTTTTTATGAGGATAGGCCATGTCTCTCAACCTTCCTTCGAACAGAGTGCTGCGCGCACCTTTTTTCCTTTCCCTTCTGACGCTGGCCGTGATGGAAGCGACGGCGGCAACGCCTCCCAAGGCGCTCTCAACCTGCACGCTTCACCCCAGATTTAACGGTTTGGCCATCGAGACGAACAACATCGATGTCGAACTCTTTCCTTTTCGCCAAAAATGCAGCCGCTCGCCCGGCAGCTTTGATCCGAGTCCCGACGAAATCACGATGACACCGGCCCTGCCCGGCATTTGGTCCTGGGGCTGGGGTAACGAACTCATTTTTACACCCGATGACTTTTGGCCGGCCGATACTGAATTCACGGTAAATCTCGCGAACATGAATCTGCCACCGGCCACCGACCTCTCGTCAAAGACACAAACTTTCAGAACGCCGCCCCTGCACACAAGAATGTCCGATGCTCAGTTGATGAGCGATACGGCCGTTAACGGCAAAAAAGTCGTGACGATGAGAGCGTCTTTCTCGACTCGCGTTCTTGATAAAGCGGCCGTCGAAAAAGCTTTCCAAATTCAATCGACACTCCCTGCCGACCTCGAAACGGGCACCCCGCAGTTCCTCTGGTTAAACCGCGATACGGAAGTCTTAGTGAAGATTCCCGTCTATCGATTGTCAAAAGAATCCGTCCTCCTCACCGCCCGGCTGGCTCTGCCGGCTTCCCGCAATCACTACGACGTCACGGATCTCTTTCCCGAGACGCATTTTGAAGTGAGGCTCCCCGCCGCCGATGATGTCTACCGCATTGAAGAATCGAAATTAACGGCCGAACTCGACAAAGACCTGCGCCCTCAGCAGTTGCTGACCATCAGAACCTCAGTCGCCACAATGCCGGCTCAGGTGGCCGACACCATTCGTGTAACGGTCTTACCCGAAAAAATGAATGCCGACGCCAACTCGCCAACCGACTGGCGAACGGCACCCGTGATTGACGAAGCCGTATTGCGTCAGGGCGAACGCTTGAAGGTGATACCCGTCACCGACAGCGAGACGGCGGTGGACAGCATGTCCTTTGTGATTGAACCGCCGACAAAGACCAAGGATTTGAAGGGACATTATCTTCACGTAACCCTCCCGCAGGGCTTCGGCCCCGACAAGAGCCTCACGCTCAAAAAAGGCTGGCAGACGGTTTTCTCTGCGGCCGAACCCGTTCGCACCGTCCGATTCCTACAGCCGGGGCATATGCTTTCTCTCACCGGCAGCCGTCGTTTGACGCTTCATACCGAAGGCATTCGCAAAATCGAGTGGCGCATATCGCGCATTCGTGACGAATTTCTCGCCATGCAGTCGCCCGTTTGGGGCAGTCTCACCTCACCTCAAGCTTTCGACAGTTCGCTTGAAGCCAAATCGGGCGAAATGACCGTTCCGGCAGGCACCCGCTTTGCCACGCTTGACTTAACGACAATGGGCTTTACCGATCGCCCGTCGGGTGTCTTTGAAATCGAAGTGAGAGGCTTTGTACCCGACAAGGAAAACCCGAACGAATGGCATTCGGTCGCCTTTGCTCAAAAACGTTTGTTGGTCACCGATACCGCTTTGATTCAGAAAGAAGCGCGAGACGGCTCCCGACGCGTCTTTGCCGAAAATATGGTGACGGGCCGACCGGCAGCGGGTTTGGAAGTGAGCCTTGTCGCCGCGAACGGCCTTCCGATTGAAACCCGCCGTACGAATCGCGACGGGACGGTTATTTTCCGGTCGACCGACGGTCTGGAACGCGAAAAGGCCCCCGTTGCCATTGTCTCGAAGAATACCTATTCGAACGATATCGCCTGGCTCGCCATTGACGACACGGCGAATCTTGAGCGCATTTCGGCCGCTACTGACGGGAAGACCTTATCGGCCGAGGGTTTGACCGGACTTCTCTTTACCGAACGCGGTCTTTATCGTCCGGGCGAAACGGTCCACGCGGGCCTGATCGCCGCTCGAGGCAATCTGACGGAACTCCCTGCCGGGATGCCGGTCACTTTGTCGGTGACGGACTCCTCCGGCCGGAACGTTTGGCAAAAAACCGTCAAAGTGACACCCGAAGGGATGGCCGAAGCCGAAATGAAACTCTCCGACACGGCTTTCCCCGGCCATTGGGTCATGAAAATGACGGCCGGCAAAGAAGTCATCGGTGAAACGCAATTCCTCGTGCAAGACTTCGATGCCGAGAAAATGAAGATGAAGGTGACCCTCCCGAACGAAACGCAGGGCTGGGTGCGTCCTGAGGATTTGACGCTCAAACTTCACCTCACGAACCACTTCGGCACCGACGCGAAGCATCGCCGCGTCGTCGTGACGGGCAGCATTGACGGCCGATCCACACACCGCTTTGCGCGCTATCCCGGCTGGATCTTTGCGGATCCGACAGGGGCCGATTCGATGCACGACACACTGACCAAAACCGTACTCGAAACGGACGAACACGGTGAGGTCTCCCTGATACCCGAGCAGTTGAAGAATCTCTCTCGAGGCGGACTCGTTACGATTCTGGCCGAAGGCTATGAAGCCGCCAGCGGTCGATCGGCAACGGACGACCTGAAGGTTGTCGTTTCCCCCGCCAAGACCATGTTGGGTTATCGCCTCATGGATTCGGCTGCGGATTTGTCGGATCTCACTTTAGGTGAAAAGGCACGTTTGAGTTTGATGGCCGTCGATCCGCAGTTAAGCCCCGTGTCGAACCTGACGCTTAAAGTCGAAACGCATCGTATCGAATACCGGACGGCACTTTTCGAAGATGACAAGGGAGAACTCAGCTATCGTCCCGAAAAGGTCGGCCGATTGATCGCTTCGGGTTCCGTGATGACGGACCAGAACGGGCACGCCCATCTGACGCTCTCGGACGAAACCGCGAAGGAAGGCGACTATGTCGTCACGATGCGTACGCCCGAAGGCGACGTGATGGCCGAGATTTCCTATCGTCTCTCCGACAAGGGACTTTTGAGCCTCAATGAAGGACGTCTTGCCGATGCGCCGATGACCCTTTCCATGACCGGCAATACGGTAAAACCGGGCGACAAGGCCAGGCTCACTCTCATTGCCCCCTTTGACGGAACGGCTCTGCTCACGCTCGAATCCGATGACGTTAAGGCTTATCAGCGAGTAACGGTCAGCGAAGGTCGAAACACCGTTGACATGGAGGTGCCCGAGACGCTCTTCGGAAAAATCCAGGTCAATGCCCACCTCTTGCGTCACGCCAAAGACCGCTCGCGTCTCCAGCAGGGTTACGCCTTTGCCACGATGGGACTCAAAATTGACGACCCGAACCGCACGGTGACACCCGACATCGAAGTGCCCGCGATTGCCGAATCGCCGACCGGCATCCCCGTAACGATTAAGAGCGATAAGCCCGGGCGTTTCTTTGTCTGGGCCGTTGACGAAGGTATTTTGAGTCTCTCCAACTACCGTCTGCCGGATCCCAAAGCCGCTATTCTCTGGGACCGCGCATTGCAGGTGAAAACCTACCGTACCCTGACGGAATTGATGCCTGAGGACGTACCGCTTCCCTCCCCGGCCTATTCGCTCTACGGTGGCGGCGAGAGTGCGCCCGAAGCGCTTCTCAATGCCGCAGCCAATCCTTTCCGCAGAACCGCCGAAAAGGCGACCGTCTGGTGGGGCGGTTTGGTGGAAACAGGGCCCGAACCGAAGACACTCACGATGACGCTCCCCGACGGCTTTAACGGCAAGGTGCGTCTGATGGCTGTCGGTGCCTCAGAACGACGACTCTCCGACGACCAATCCGTGACGGATTTGGGTTCCGGGGAAAAGGAAGTGACCGTTCGCGAACCCGTAGTCCTCAATGCCGCCGTCCCCTCTCACGTGACGCCGGGCGACAAATTCACAACGGCCGTGACCGTTACGCCCAAAGCGGACGGCTCTGGGTATTTATTGATCAAGAAACCGGAACTCGGTCTCACGCGTCACTTTGCCGTCAAGGCCGATCAGGACGCAACGCTGCTTTGGCATTTGACGGCACCCGCCGTGCCGGGAACGACAGACTATACGTTTGCGGGCCTCTATAACCGGCTGCCTTTGACGAAAACCGTTTCGACAGGCGTACGCCCCGCCACGCTCAAAGAGCGCTTCAGCCGCTGGGGTATGATGCCCGATTCGCATTCCTTCTCGATTTCGGAATTGCCCTCGATGGCCGCTCATGAAGCCTATGCAAGCCTGACGGTGTCAAGCCTGCCGATCCCGATTGCCAGAGGCCTTTTCGACACCTTTGAAGATATCGACCGAAGCGATATCGACTTTATGCTTGAAGATGCGCATGCGAGATTGGCACTTCTTGAAGCCCCTCTCTTACAGCGTGCTTTGGGGCTCGATGAAAAGTGGCGTGAAGATGCGGAAAAACGACTCGGCGAAACGCTCACCCGCCTTCGCGATTCCTTGGGTTACTACGGCATTCGTACGCCTTGGTCCGGGGAAGGTGACCGTACGACGACGGTCCGTGCGCTCGATTTGCTGTTGAGCTTGAAACGCGCCGGTCGTCTTTCCGACACGGCCCTTCTCACCGATACGGTCGGAGCCGTTCGGCGCAGTGTCTCCAACACTCGACCTCGCAATCTCGGCGAAGCCCGCTTTGATGCCTATTCGCTCATGCTCGTGACGCTTGAAGGAACCTTGGTGCCCGAAGAACTCGAAACGCTTCGCACGCATCTCGATCAGTTGAACTCCAAGTGGTACGACGATACGGTGGCGCTCTTCTTTGCTCGAGCCTATCGCGCCATGCGCATGCCCGACGAAGCGGCGGCCCTTGAAGGCGAGAAGCTTCTCGACACCAACGATTGGGGCGATTGGTCTTGGTTTAACAGCCTGAGTCCCATTGCAGCGGAGTCTCTCGCCGGACGCTGGAGCGCGAAAACCAATTCGCAAACGCTTATTCAGGGTTTGCTCGCACGATCCGCCTGGGGATTCTTTGCCCTCGATCGTGCAGCGGCTTTGGGTTATGTCGCCTCTCTGATTGACGACGATCGAGCCGAACGTTCGCTTGACTCGGTCACGATCAAGTGCGCCGAATCGGATCACGCTCGGCCCCTGGTAGCACACGTGAAGTCGGACGCGGCAAAGACGCTTGAATTACCCGGTTGCCGACGCTTTGATATTTCAAGCGCCGACTCCCTGAAGGAACTTTATTGGGAAACGACGGTTGCAGGGTTTGCCGCCCGAGCCCCCGAGACCGCCATCCGAGACGGGCTGTTCGTCGAGAAGACCGTTTTTGTGAACGGAAAGCCGCTTTTCGATCCGAATGACAAAGCCAAAGCGTCGAAACCGACCGTCACGGCGGGTGACATCGTCACCGTGGAAATTCGTCTTTTGCGTGACGCGGGTGACAGCGCCTCGCCCGTTATTCTGACCGACCTCATGCCGAGCGGTTTCGAACCGATTGAAGACCGGGTTCAGGCGAAGAACCCGAACGTTATGAATGCGGTCTTTGAAAAAGATCGCATCATCTGGCGTGTGATCGCCTCCGACGAGCCCGTCACCCTGCGCTTTACGATGCGGGCAACGGCGCCGGGCGAATTCCTGGTGCCGAGTGCTGAGGCGCGTGACACGAAGTCTCCGATACTCAGAGGTCGCACTCAGGCGGTGAACCGCATCACCGTTCTTCCGTAAGGCGATAAAGGAGAGGTCTGCTCGAACACTCGAAGACCTCTCCTTGCTATCAGCGCACTACTCCGAGCGGCTTTGCGCAATTATCAGTATTCTTATACAAAGGATTTTTCGTTTTCCTCACAAAGGAATCGATCATGAAAGTTTTGACGAAATGCCTTCTCGGCTTGGCCGGTGTTGCGGTAGCGCTCCCGCTCGGGACCTTCGGGGTCCTCTACTGGCAAGCCAAATCCGCACCGAAACCGCCTCTTCTGGAAAATATTCCCTTTTCTGCGGCGGTCTTCGCGAGGGACGGAGAAATGCTCTCTATCGATACGGCAGAGGACGGACAGTTCAGATTGGCTGCAAAACGTGCTGCGCTCCCTCAAGCCGTGATCGACGCAACTCTGCGGTACGAAGACCGATATTTCTATTCGCATCCGGGGGTCAATCCCGTTTCGCTCGTCAAAGCCGCCTGGAATACCGCATTGGGTGACCGTTCGATCGGTGCGTCGACAATCACCATGCAGTTGGCGAGACGACTTCTTGATTTGGATACTCATACGCCCGCAGGCAAATGGGAACAAATCAAAGCGGCCTTGCGTTATGAAGCGCATTACGGCAAAGATGAAATCCTGACGGCTTACCTTTCGGTCGTACCTTACGGCGGCAATATTGAAGGGATCGAAGCGGCGGCCGAACTTTACTTCGGAAAATCAGCGGCCGATCTGTCCGTCAACGAAGCGATTGCTTTGTCGGTTGTTCCGCAAAACCCCGTCAAGCGTAATCCCGTGGGCGGCATCGACTTTGAAAGCGCAAGACAGCGAGCCGGGAAGAACGCCTTGGAGTCCGGCGCGGTCACCAAGCGTATTGCGCCGGTCTTAGAGGCGCCCCTAACAGTCGAAAAACACATCCCCTTTGAAGCGCCGCACTTTACGCGGCGTGTGAAAAACCTTGAACCGGATGCGCCCGTGATTCACACGGGACTTTCCTTGCCGCTCAATAAAGCGATCGAAACCATTCTCAAAGAATCGGTTGAGAGAACCCGTGCCGTCGGTATCGGCAACGCAGCTGCCGTTGCCGTTGATGCCAGAACAATGGAAGTCGTCGGTTACGTGGGTAGCGCCGATTTCTTCTCCTCGAAGATAGCCGGCGAAGTTGACGGAATCGCCGCGGCAAGAAGCCCCGGCTCGACTCTCAAGCCTTTTATTTACGGTCTCGCCATTGATCAGGGACTGATACACAGCCGTTCGATCCTGATGGACAAACCGTCCAACTACGCAGGCTACGAACCCTTAAACGAAGACCAGCGCTATCAGGGTCCCGTGGATGCAACGACGGCTTTGAACCGCAGCCGCAACATTCCGGCAATTGATCTCGAAAAACAATTAAAACCCGATCTCTACGACTTTCTGAAAGCTGTGGATGTGCCTTTGAAGCACCCGAAAGATTGGTACGGTCTCTCAATAGTGCTCGGAAGTGCGGAAGTGCCGATGGAAAAGCTCGCGGCCGCTTATGCCACGCTTCTCTCCCAGGGTGTGTATTCGGATCTGCAGTGGACAGCCGAGACACAACGTGCGTTAAAGCCCATTCTTTCACCCGAAGCCGCGGCGATTGTGCGCGAGATGTTGAAGGACGGCGGCGAACGTGTGACGGTCAACGGTGTCTCCTTACCTCTTGCCTGGAAGACAGGCACTTCGAACGGTTATCGTGATGCGTGGACCTTGGGCTTTGCCGGCCCCTACGTCATCGGTGTCTGGACCGGCAATTTCAGCGGTCGAGCTTCCGAACGTCTGCGCGGTGCCGAAGTAGCCCTGCCGCTTTGGAAGACCGTTGCGATGAGAACCCTGACAGAGCCGACCTTATCGGTAAAGGAAGACGAAGCGCGCGAAAATCCGATCTGGGATACCCTGCCCTCGGGCGTATCGGAGCAAGCCGTCTGCCGACGTACGGGCGACTTGGCCGTCGACACCTTCGGGCGCGTTCTTTGTGAAGACACGGTCAAAGCGTGGTTCATCCCCGGGAAAAGCCCGGTGAAACCCACCGGCCTTTTGAAGGAAATTCGCGTTGACCCGACAACGGGATTCCGCACCTGCCCGGCCTTTCGAGGCGAAACGGTCATCAAGTTTGTAGAGAATTGGCCGGAGGCGTGGACGAAGACCCTCAAGGAAAACGGTATTCGCCCCGAACCTCTGCCGCCCTACCATCCCGTTTGTCGGACCGGTGACGTCATGCCGGAAGGTTCGATTGTCATTCGCTCTCCGAAGCCCAATCGCGTTTGGTTGGCGGATCCGACAACCCATCTCGCAAACGTCACACTCAGAGCAAAAACCAGCCGTTCGTCAACCAAGAATACCGATAAGAATCTTTATTGGTTTTCCGAAGGGGAATGGATTGCCACAACGGAATCCGGTAAAAGTGCTGTGTGGGTCACAGGACCGGGCGTCAAGACCCTAACCGTAACGGACAGCGCGGGGCGCACGGCCGAGACGACCGTAACCGTCAAACGCTAGTGCGTGAGTTCATTTTCCCTTTCTTGAAGAAGCCGGTTTCGTCACGGAAGCCGGCTTCTTCGTCTCTGACGACTTCGTTCGTTTGCTCGCGGGCAACGAATTTTCTTGGCGTTTTCCAGAACTACCTTTGATTTTGAGACGAAAACTCGCTAACCTTGACGCGCCGTTTTCACACCTTTTGCCAGGAACCGCTGTGCTTTTTCGAAATTTCTTCCAACAACCCTCCGCACCGCTTGATATGGGCGAATTCGCCGATCGATTGAAAGATCTTGATCAGATGCGTGAGGAACTTGCCGGCCTTCGCGCAGAAACGTCCGAAGAGTCCAAAAAACTTCGAGACGACTTTTCCGTCCTCTTTACCTGGCATTCCACAGCACTTGAGGGCAACCCTCTGACACTTCGCGAAACCACGATGGTGATGGGCGGGATGACGATCGCCGCCAAGAACCTTCGCGACCAGTTTGTCGCGGCCGGTCACCAGCAGGCCGTGGCGCTTCTCTACGAAGTGATGGAAAAGAAGCTCCCGATCAACGAAGAACTTCTCATGATGTTCCATCGTGCCGTGATGATGGATACGCCGCTCGAATCCGGTGTCTACCGCACGGGCGACATTAAAAACCGCGGCAAGAAAGTGCATATCGATGCGCCCGAAACCATTCAGGGGGCCATGGACGATCTCTTCAAGCGTGCCAATGAAGAAAGCGACGTGCATCCGATTCTGCGTGCCGTGCGTTTCCACCTTGAATTCGAAGGCATTCATCCCTTTGCCGACGGCAGCGGCCGCACGGGTCGACTCTTATTGAATGCTCAGCTGATGCGTGCGGGTTATCCGCCGATCGTGATTCGTGCCGACCGACGCAAAGCTTATTTCGACGCATTCAAGGCTTACTTCAATCAGGGTAACGAACGCCCGATGTTGGAACTTGTAATGGACGATCTTGAAGAGAGCTATCTCTACTGCTTCCGTCATCTGAAGTAAGTCGTCCTTTTTCCGGAATCCATTAACGGCCGCCTCCTCAAGGGAAGCGGCCGTTTTGCTATAAAAAGACAAATCGCCATTTGAAAATTTTATTAAAAAATACGTATTTAATACCCAAATTCGGTCTTAACAGAATACGGATAAAAGACTACAATGTAAGTAGTAAACAGACACTCACTCCCGCTTCGCCGATCTCAATCGACTCAAAGCAAAAGCGGGATAAAAGGAGGATTCTTATGCGTATCCTTATCCCTGTTGACGGCAGTGTGTACAGCCGCAATGCCATTAATTTCGTTGCCGCCAGAAGGCAACTTATCGGTGACGACCTCAAAGTTGATCTGTTGAACGTTCAGGACGTTGTGCCTGAAGATTACGATGACGACGTCATTTTTGAAGCCGTTGATCCCTACACCAAAGCCGCATCCAAGAAAGTTTTCGAGAAACTCGGCCCCTACATCGACTGTTCGGGCTTAAAGGTTGAAAAGAAAGCCATCGCCGGCCCCGTCGGCGATACGATCGTCGCAGAAGCCAAAAAGAACGGTGACGACCTGGTTGTCATGGGTACGCACGGCCGTTCGGGCTTTAGCGGACTTTTCCTCGGTTCCGTTTCCATTCGTGTTCTCTCGAAGATTGATCGACCGGTTCTCCTGCTGCGTAAGGAAACCCCGGTTATCAAAGAAGGCCTCCGAGTCGGCCTTTGCGTCGACGATTTGAAGCACTCCATGGCTTCAGCAAGTCTCATTGCCGAGCAGATCAAATTCTTCGGCATTGACCCCGTGATTGAAGTCATTCACGTGAAAACTCAGGAAGTTGTCGACCAAAATGCTGTCGAGCCCGTGCTCAAACGTCTTGCTGACGCGGGTCTTTCTTCCAAGGTCGTCGAGCTTGAAGGGATTGCTTCCGAAGAAATCGTCAAACACGCTGACGGTCACCTTGACCTGCTGGTGATGGGCTCTCACGGCTACGGAAACTTCACGTCAGCCGTTTTGGGATCCACAACTTCGCGTGTCGCAGCTAAGAGCAGTCTGCCGATACTCGTTGTCAAGGCATAGTAAAGTTAATTCAATCGCGCTCAAAGCGCAGCGGGTTCGGTCATCAGATCGAGCCCGCTTCTTCTTTTCCGGCTCCTTTTTACCGTGCACAAAAAAAATCCGAGGCAGCCTTTCGACCGCCCCGGACCATCCCCTGACAAGGATGAAATCAACGCTTAGTAGGACATGATCTGCCCGTCGGTGCGCTTTTCAGTGGCACCGCAAAGGACACCGTTCTTATCGCGAACAATCACCTGGCCTCGGCCCATGTGATACGGGTCTGGCTGAACGACGATGTCGTGACCGCGACGCTGCAGGAGTCGAATGATATGGTTGGGCGTATCCTGCTCCACCTCGACCTTCTTCCCGCCGACCCACTGCCAACGCGGAGCATCCAAGGCCTGCTGCGGGTTGAGGTGCCAGTCGATCATGTTCATCACAACCTGCACGTGTGCCTGCGGCTGCATCCAACCGCCCATAATCCCGAAGGGACCGATCGCTTCGCCGTCTTTCGTCAGGAAGCCCGGGATGATCGTATGGTACGGACGCTTGCCGCCCAGGAGCGCGTTTTCATGGTTTTCGTCAAACTTGAAGTTTTCGGCGCGATCATTGAAGGAAATGGCCGTGCCCGGCACCACCATCCCGGAACCGAAACCGCGGAAATTCGACTGAATGAGCGAAACCATATTGCCTTCGCCGTCGGCACAGCAGCAATAGATGGTTGACGGACAACCCGGATCACCGGCTTCGGGCATGATGGCCTCTTCGCCGATCAAAGCACGACGGCGGTCGGCATAGTCTTCGGAGAGAAGCTGATCAACCGAGACCTTCATGTAAGATGGTTCTGCAACATAACGCGCCGTGTCGACCATCGCGAGCTTCATGGCTTCGATCTGCTTATGCATCGTGTCGGCCGAGTCGCGTTCGCCCAATTCCATCTTGTTGAGAATCTGCAGGGCCATCAAAACCGTGATGCCGTGACCGTTGGGCGGAATTTCCCAAACGTCGTAACCGTGGTAATTGACCTTAATGGGTTCGACCCACTCAGGGTGATAAGCCGCCAAGTCTTCCTTCGTTAAGAACCCGTTATGTTCCTTAAAAAAGGCGTCAATCTTTTCAGCCAAAGCACCGCGATAGAAAGATTCGCCCTTAGTCGCGGCAATTTCATGAAGCGTAGCGGCCATATCCGGACACTTGAAAAGTTCGCCGGGTTTGAGCCACGTATCGTTCGGCGCAAAGGTGTCGAACCAGGGCTTAAATTCCGGACGATCGCGGTACTTCGAGTAGATCCCGTAGGCTTCTTCCCAAAGACGGGAAATATTCGGCGTCACCGGATAACCTTCTTCGGCATAGCGGATGGCCGGTGCCATCACGTCTTCGAGCGGTAAACGACCGAAACGTTCGTGCATGGCCATCCAGCCGCCGACAGCCCCGGGGACGTCAACGGGTTCCACACCGTAAGAGGGAATCTTGTCAAAACCGCGGGCCTTCAGCGCGGCTACGCTGTTGGCGAGCGGCGCGGGACCCGAGGCGTTGATGCCGTACATCTTTCCTTCGAACCAAATGATCGCGAAGCAGTCGGCGCCGAGCCCGTTGCCCGTCGGCTCACAAATGGGCATCGTGGAAGCCATCGCCACAATGGCATCGACGGCATTGCCGCCCTTCAACAGCGTCTGAAGGCCGGCCGAAGCGGCATGCGGGTTACCGGCATTGCACATGCCGTTTTTGGCATAAACCACATGACGCTTACTCGCGTAAGGATAGTCCTGAGCATCGAATTTGAGCATGAGAATTCCTTTTAATCCGTTTTTGAGTGTTGGTTAGAGCATCGGCGCACAGAAGCCCGCGATAATCACGGACGTCGTTGTGACGGTTGCAAAGCCGGCAACCAAATACTTCGACATCAGACGTTCGTTGATGATTTCGCGTTCCGCGTCGTTTTCGGCGACGGCGTTGATGATTTCATTGGCAATGAGGTAATTGGCCGGGAAGACGAGCAACTGACAGCGCGCGACACCCGTCGCGACGTTGCGCGAGCCCAAGAGCTTCCAACCCGGCAGCACGTAGAACACAAGGAGAAGCGCAATGCCCGTGATGATGAAGACGACTGCAATGGCGTAAGAAAGCGTCAGCAGATCGGACGGACGAATCGTCGCCAAGCTCGGGATAATGGCACCGAAAACGGCACAGTTGAAGATGCCCGCGGCATTGGCGTGCTTCAAAATATTCTTCGGGAGAAGACCCGTACTGCCCACGACCGCCCCCAAAACGAGAGCCCAGATCGTGCCGGAAATACCGGTGTACTTGCCGAGCACAAAAGCAACCCAGGCAAAGAAAGCGGTGATACCCAAGGATGTGAAGGAACCGTAGTACTTCTTGTGACGTTCGAAGAAAGTGGGCTTCACTTCGACTTCAACGGAAGGCTTCACACCCAAGGTCGGCTTTACGCCCGTCTTGCGGTATTCAGCCACCGCTTCGCGGGCTTCGCGAAGACCGAAGTAGCTTGCGAGCGGCGTTCCCAAGAATTTCTGCACGGCGTAGACGATCGTACCCAGAGCGGCTGCCATCGTGAAGCCCTTTTCCATGGCCGCTTCGGTCATGATCTGCGTAGCCACGATACCGCCGTTGACAATCGGCACGCTCACCAAGGCTTCTTCACGACCGATAAAGGGCATCATGAGCCAGGCGCTCGCCACGACGACGAAGCAGGACGCGACGGCCGTGACGACGGTGCGCCACTCGGCAATCAATTCCCGTGCATTGATGGTCGTCCCCATCGAGAAGACCAAGAAAAGCACGGCCCATTTGGCCAGCTGGCTGAGCCCTGCCTTCTGAATGATGTCGGGCGGAATCCAGCCCATCATGAAGGCCAACAGGAAAAGCATCAGGCTCACGAAAACGGACGAAACTTTCGCCTTCGTGGCCACCCCCAGAAGATCGCCTATGCCGAAAAAGGCCAGGCAGATAAACAGATACCAAAAAACGCTGTCGAAATACATAGCCATATCACGAAGCGAGCATTGAGCCCGCTCTTGTCGCGCTCCTCTTCCTAGATTAATCGCACAGTTTTGTCGGACGAATCCGTCCTTTCATCATAGCGGGACAACCGAGAAAGGAAAATAGGTCAAATACCCTACAAGACACGGACTAAGCTAGTTCTTTCGGCTTATTTTTCGATCTTTTTAACTATCCCATCGCCGATAGCGGACGAGACTTTACGCTTTTTTTTCGGCTAAAAAACAAGCCCTGCCGACCGTTTCGGGTCTGACAGGGCTTCGCTTGTGACAAAGAGAAGGACGGCGCTTAATCCGTCCCTACAGTCGCTCAGTTAAAGATCGTTCCTTCGGGTACTTCATCGGTCAATTCTTCGGTCGACGTCGTCTTTTGCTTTCGATCGTCTTCCTTCTTCTTGAGAGAAGCCCCGTCTGTTTCATGTTCGGACAAATAATCTTCAACTTTCTTCTCGAACTCCGTGCCGCTCATCAACTTGTTGCCGCCCTCTTCCTTCGTGACCTGAAACACGAGTCTGAAGAACAGATCAAGCGAATCGTCGAGTCCCTCTGGGACCGTCAAATAGCCCTTGCGAATGAGCGGCGGCAACGTATTCGTCGAAAATGCCCAGACGAGCAGGATGCCGAAATAAAGATCGGCCGGAGACGCCTCTTCAGGACCGTCCGCCGGGAAGGGCTGAATGTACTTGATGTACTCGGGCAACTTCAGGAGCATCTGACGAACGCTCTTTTTATCGTCGAGTTCCGGCATCAACTCGGGATTCATCTCACGGAAGTCGGCGGCGCATCGTGCGAACGCTTCGGCAATCTCGCTCACATTGTCGAGATGAGGTCGGTTCTTAAAAATCGGGCAAAGTTCCAGATAGAGACCTTCGCTTCGCTTTTTAAGCGCTTCGCGCCCCTCTTCCGAGAAAATATCGTCCAAAAGCGGCCACAACAGTTCAATCGTAAGCATCGTCGGCACCAGGATTTCGGGCGGGATTTTTTTCGTGAGAACGTCGAAGACATTGGCGACGACGGCGGGAGCCGTAAAGTGAGCGCGAATATCCTCTTCGGTCGCCGCAAGGTGAAAGAGACCGAGCATAAGGAAAGCCGCCACGGATTTCCCTTCGCGATCGAGTAGCAGGTCCATCACGGTTGCCAAGACCTTCAAGGGAGCTGTCAACGGATGCATGAAGGGCGTCGGTTCCGCAAAAGCCATTCGAACGCGCAAATCGAGAATGATATCGGGCATGCTTTCTTCGTTCATCAAACTCCCCATCAGCCTGCCGGAGTTTGCCTCGCTCTTATTCAGAAGAACGTCGTCAAAGACCCGGTAGACAGTCTCAAAAGCGACGGCCAAAGGATGGGTGTAATTCTCGTGAAGCTCTTCGACCATCGAGTTCACCGTCATCGCTTTATTTACCATGGTGCTCTTGAAGTCGGCAAAGATCGCCCTGAGGTAATGGCGCTCGCCCTCGGTGAGGTCTTCGATCGCCTTGCGAATCTTCGCTTCCTCAAAGAGGGGATAAGGAATACGCCCCACATCGAGCGGATGCCAGGTCGGATCTATTACCCCTTCGTCAAAGGCGGCGGTACTGGGCGATTCCTGAAGCATCATCGCTACGAGCACAACGGTAAAACTGTAGTTGTAGAAGATGATGTAGGGCTCTGTCACAGCGCGAAGAACCGGCAGCTCCAAATTCTGAGCCAACTGAATCGCCGTGAGATAGTAGGTTTGCAGAATCTTCTGCTGACGGCCGATAGCCTTGATTGTCTCAGGACTGCGCCACCAGCTCTCGAGCGCCTTGACCGTTTCAACGAAAACGTCGTGGTCACCTTGGAAAGCGAATTCCGCGGCATACTTTTCAACGGCATCGACATTGACCGACGACAAGCCCAGCTCATCAATGCTCGCCGAGCATGCCTCGATATTGTTTTTCAGGATTTTGGCTTCGGAAGTCGTCTTATTCGGCAGTTGCGAGTACTCATCCTCAAGAATGTCAATCTGACGTTGCATGAGCGTCCCCGTGCCTTGCATAAAAAAACAAAGCGCGGCACGGGCCTTGGGATCGAGCAATTTCAGCGCGTGATGAAGGGCCATAAAGGAAGCATTCCTATAAACGAGACTCGGGCAAATGCCATCGCGACTTTTCATCCCCGCCGCTCAAGTAAAAGGCAGACAAAAAAATCGCAAATCAAAAGCCAACGACGTAGCCAAATAAATGCTACAGAGAACAACTTTTCATTCTAACGGAAACCCCCGACTTCTGCGAAAAACGGGGATTACTCAGCTCGGTTCGCCAAATGCGCTCAGTTGAGCGTCATCGGATCAAGGTGAACAATGCCGGCAAAAAACGGACGATTCACATTGCGCAAATGCGTCACTCGATCGAGATGCGGATTCAGAATAAGACGCGAAAAGTCAAAGAAAATCGAATCTTCAGCGACACCGATCTTGCCGGCCGCCAGATAAAGCACCTGGACTGGGCTCACCAACGGGAATGCATAGGTAAAGGAATGCCCGTAAATGGCACGCTTTCTCAAGGCATTCAATGACGCTTCGAAATTCACCACTAAACGAAGTTCGTCAAAACGTTTTTTAGCGGTTCCGGGGTGTGCCTCGCGGGCTTCGTCAACGATGATCTTCAGATTATCGAGCGTCGACATCACATAAGCGAAGTCCTCTGGCGAAAGATTCTTTTTCGCATCCGCACGAAATGTTGCACGTTTACTCTCGGAAAATGCTTCGAGATGGTCAAAGAAGTCACGGAAAATCAATAGCGCCGTTTCGGCCGCGCGGAAACTCAACTTACCGATCGCCCTGCGGAAGCATTCGACGGAATTGTCCGTATGGTAGAACAAATCACGTCTCAAGGGACGCTGCGCATAGGAAAATGCAGCAGCAGCCCATTCGCGATCGTCTAACAGCCCGGTCATTCGCTTCCAAACAAGAACCGCGAGACGGTGGTAATAATTGAGTTCGATCAGTTGCGAGCCTGTAAATTCGATCAACCAAGCCGGATCATCGGCACTGTCTCTAGCACAGCGCCAGATTGAAGTGAGAATGGCAAAAAGATCCTCGCGTTCGTCATCTTCAATCCCTTCGAGGGCGGCGACCAGCGTGTTCAGTGCATCGGAGACAGACTCTTCCGTCGGGATAGGATTGAAGTGAAGATGCCACTTTTCCGCCCAGCGCTTTTCGGCAGACGTAGGCAGGAGCGCTTTGTAGGCCGGCATCAGGCTCGCGCGCACGGTTAACAAGCGTTCGCGTTCTTCCGGGCTTGGATTTTCCATCTCAAGCCGATCGTCGGTCCAGCGAAGATAATGAAAAATCAATTCTTTGAGTGTGAACAGATACGTACAGAACGTGCTTTTGGCAGGCTGGCTCATTCTCTTGAGGAATACCTTCTGTCCGCGTGTAGGATCAATCAATTTCAGTTCACTGTTGTTCATCTTCCGCCACTCTTTTCTTCTCGACAGGGTTCGGAAAAAATTTGCTATTTGGTTTAAATAACAGTATAGACAATTTTGTTATTTAAAAAGACATGAACCAGCGTTCATTTCATGACAAAAGCTCGGCTATTGCAAGAAAACTTATTTTTTCTCAATTCTTACACGTCATTTAGGAACGTTCTTTTAAGGATATCAAATTTTAGCTAATTCGTCGTCAGAGCGATACTCAACGATTTGTTCAGAATTATTTGAAAAACCCGCTTCCGACTCAGTCTCCGAGCGTGGTCGTCTTCCGTATCGGCACCTAATTCAACATCGACGGTGGCGGCATGTCGTCCGAGCCGACAGGCTTTACCTTCACACCGTCGTCAGTTTCTGTGCCGCCCTCTTCTCCCGTCATATCAAGAATATCGAAACGTCGGATCAAATCGCTTGTGCCCGTCACGATAAAGCGGAAATTCGTATCAAGCACTTCAAGGTCAATCTTTGACGACAAGGTCTCACGATTAGCCGTCGCCCGGCGCATCAGCACCACCGCCACGGACCAGAAAGCAATAAGCGCTCGGAAAACTTCACGAGCGTCGTGATCCGACAACGTATCGCAGGTCTCGCTAATATGATTTTTGAGTAAAGGCGTTTCCTCAGTCACGATCTGCGTGAGATGCGCCCTCCCCGTCGGGAAAGTTTCGCGCGGACATTCCTTCACAAAATCCGTGAGGAATCGCTTCCCCCCCTTGAAGAGCTGCTTGACGCCGTTGTCGTCAAAATGTTCGACGGGCGTACCGGCAAAAAGTTGTGCGAGGCTTCGATCGGATTCGACAATGAGAGCTTCGAGAACGGGCACAACCAGTTCAAAAGATGCGGCCAAAGCTCGAACCAAGGGGCTCGGCGCCACCTGACACAAAGCCGCGAGATTTTGTGCAACGCTTTCCGTCAGACCCTTTTCTTTCGTTACATTGCGTCGAATCGTCTCTTCATCAATCGAATCGTTATAGATAAAATCCAAAAATTCCGTCGCCGAAAGATCACGCTTTTCGTCAAGCACAAAGATGAGATGCAGGTTCGCAATTCTCAAGAGACTCGCCAAAGGCCAAGCCTGAGAAGTGGCATAACGCAAAATCGAATGGGACCGGAAAGCGAGGATCGGATCGACAAAGCCCTCTTTCATCAGGTATTCGAGTTCGCGGCCCTCGGGCGTTTCGACATTCAAATCTTCGGCCAACTGCTCAATGAGCGGAATCGCCTTCATCGACACCGACACGATCCCTTCGCTCCCCATATGGCGCAGGCGATACTGAAAGATCGTGAGGTCAGGGAAACGCTCCTTCAAACGGCGACAATACTGTCGCACAATCATGGCGAGAAGTACCCTTTCAGGCTCTTTAAGCAGTTTAATTTCGGTCCTAACTCTCTCATAGTTTGGAATATCGAAGCCGTACTGGCCGACATCCAAGGGCGAGTCGTCTTCAGGGTAATACTTGCGAACAACAATCGAAGTGTCTTCCAAATCCCGCATCGCATACTGCAGACGATCGAAAACAAGCGACAAATACGTGAAGTGACGCTGATCGACTTCAGGGAGATGCAACTGGAAAAGTTCGTGACGGGAAATCCCGCGCATACACATGTAAACGACAAGGAGGTAGTGGAGAACCAGGTCGTCATCCTGAGGCTTTTCCGCCTCCAAACGGCGGGAAAAAAGAACGAAATCCTGAAGGAATTTGGCCCCCTCGCCCGGTTCCTTACCGACATGCGTAAAGCTTTCGCCGCGAGCGTGCCAATAAGCTCGGACTTCCTCGGTAGGTTCAACCAATTGACGCACGCTCTCGATGATGAGTCTCTTTTCGGTCAATCGTTTTTTGATCTCTTCGGCTTCCTTTGTGTCGAGTTCCTTGACTGACTCATACGCTTCGACAATCTTGTCGTAGAACGTACTCATGAATTTGTCGGAGACTTCGAAATAGCGGCAGACGGGACCGGCAAGTTCGTCGGGCCAAAGCTTGATTGCCTCAATAATGGTCATGTTCTATCCGAAAAGGTAGAGCTCCGAAGAATCGGTCCGGCGGCACCCCGTATCACCGAGAGCAAGAGCGGCAACCGACAAGCAGAGCGAAAAAAAAGCGTGCTTTTCATTCTACCGAGATTTTCCGAAAATTCTACGTTTCTTATAAGCGATCTTAACTTTTCACCGGTGTCGACGCTTTCGAGCAATCCATAAAGCAAAGAGCCACCCGAAGTTCAGTTTCCGGGCGGCTCTTAAATTACCGATCGCTTCAATGCGCGTTGGGTGACGGGCTTTCTTACTTAGCCTTCTTATCGGTCTTTTTCTGTTCGGCTAACATACCGTCGATGGCTTCGCGGATGCTGCCTTCATCAATAAAGCCCACATGCCAGCCGATTTCCTTGCCCGTATGGTCGTAGAAAATCTGGGTCGGAACGCTCGAGATCTTGAAGTAATCCGCCAATTCGGGATAATCCGTGAGATTGAGGTAACGGATGGCCACACGGCCTTCGAATTCCTTATCAAGCTTTTCCAACACCGGGAGCATGAGCTTACAAGGGGCGCAACCGTCGGAACCGAATGAGGCCACCGTGGGCATACCCTTCGTGGGAATCGGGCCTTCGAGCGCGGCATCGGCCGTCAGCGAAAAAGCGGCAAGACCGAGCGTAAGCGCGGCGGAGAAAAACGTCTGGGAAATCTGACGCATGATGGGGTCCTTTGTTGTTTTTGTGTCGGGAGGGCGATACGTACCGCCCCTCAGATAATTCTCAGGAGAGTTTAGCTATCTTTCCAAACGGAAATCTTAAGCGACGAAAATGCACCTCGCATTGAAACATTCTCGCTTTCCGTCCGCCGGGAAAAAGAAAACCGACGCAATGTGCATTTGCGTCGGTCTTGTGTGAAGCGAATGTCCGTTTACTGAAGCGGTTCAACCTTGTCGCCGCGGTGGAACTTATAGTCCGAGACAACGGGGACGGTACGCTTCAAGTCGCCGCGGTCAACGTATTTCCACGTGCTCGTCACCACGGGGTTGGCCACGTAGACGTTCTTTTCGTCATAGAGCATCGAGTCAACGTTAGCTTCCAAATAAACAATCATGCCAGTGCAGCGATCCGTATCGCCCGGCTTGCAGAGATTTGCCAGAGCACCTTTTTCAAGCGTCTGGAAAACCTTGAAGCGCTGGGAGAGCACCGGACGTTTCTGTTTTTCGATCACGATCGGCGCATGACGCACCTCTTCTTCTGCGGCCGGCGTCGCTTCGACGGGCACCGTTTCTTCCACTGTAGGTTCTTCACCGAAGAAGGCGGCGTACTGGTTTTCGATCTGCGCGCAGCCCGAGAGAACGATCGGAAGGCTGATGAGAAGCGAAGCGATCTGGGTCTTGGTCATGAGGAAGTGATCCTAAAAAATAATGAGGTTTTTAGATTGTAACGAATCGCCACATTCGCGTATCGGGCCTTTGGCTGCTAAACAACAGATTATCGTAGCCCTTTTCGAGTCCTTGAGGCACAGTGACGATATCTCAATACGTATAAAAAAGAGTTTCGCATCTCTGCGAAACTCTTCTTCTGAGCCCGGAAACTAGGAGACGGGCTCATATATACGCTGCAGGCTGAGGCAGGATCAGGACCAAAGACCCACAGTCCAAGTCATTAAGCCGAAGGCTGACAAAATACCGGTTATCAACTTGGCAGTTTGCGACATCATCCATTTCCTTTTTATCACTTCGCTGCAGCCAGCGTTGTTATTCAAAATGTCTTTGGATTTCCTCAGCGGCCCTCCTCAATGAGCCGCAAGAAAACCGAAAGACCCGCTTGTTTGTTCGAATGCATCGATCCGATAGCTAAATAATAATGATTCTTATTTAGATTTGCAAGCGTTATTTGACTTTTTATGACTCCTAACTGATAAAACAAACCGCCCGATCGGCAACTCTCCGATCGGACGGTCTGCGAGTGGTTTTCTCAGCCGTAAGTTCAATCTGCTAAGAAATTGATCTGCTCGATCCAGGCTTTCGCACCCTTTTCCAACTTCTTGTCGGAAACTCGCGAGAACATGGCACGGGCAGCCGCCCAATCCTTCTGTTCATAAGCGGCAACGCCAGCCATAAAGCACCAGAAGTCGGCCTTTTTAGCATCCTTTTGGTCACGCTCTGCTAATGCCGCCGTCTTTTCATAAGCCAAGGCCCACTTTTCTTCGGCAAAAGCCAACCGAGCGGCGGTATCTTCACTCATGCGACGCGCTGCTCCCGTCATCCCGTCGGGCTGAGACTTCAAGAGGGCCAACGACGCGTCCAAAGCCTTCTCGCGGTCACCTGTCTTTAAATAAGCGGCAATGAGAAGGTTACGATACATCATCGGTTCAAAAAGACGCGGATTGTTAACAAGAATCGACACAGCCTTTGAGGCCGCGCCCTCTTTCATTTCCAAATCCACCAAGAGCGGATAGAGCTTCGGCGGAAGACGACCGGCTTTGTCAGCCGAGGACAAAATATCCAGGGCCTTCTTGGGTTTGCCGTTTTCATAGGTGAGATAACCCCACTGAGCCCAGTACATCGGGCGACCGTAGAGTTTCACCATAGTGGGAAGAAAAGCCAACTGAGCCTTCTCATCATCCAGCTTTTGCCACGCAGCTAAGAGAAAAGTCCCGCGCTCCTCTTTCGGAGACGCATTAAACGCCTTTTTCATCCAAGGAATCGAAGCTTTTGCATCGTTCATCTGCCACAGGGCATAAGCAGCCAAAGCCGCCATTTCCGCATAGGGTTCGCCGGCTTTCTGATCGCTCCCAACCGTCTCTTCCCAACGAGTCACGTAAGGGAGGACATCCTTCCAGATTTCCGTCTGGTAGGACAACTGCGCGCAGAGCTTGTATAGTCCGACCTTCTGATCCCGTTCTGGATGAAGGTCGAGCAATTTCTTCGCAGCAGCCAAGCCCGACTTATAGTCAGTGAGATAAAGCGATACGCGAAGTCGCAGGTAAGCGGCCATAGTACGTTCGCTCTGCGTGCCCCTCGCCCAGCGCATTTCGAAGCGATCGACCGCTTCCTTCGCCGTCGCGGGCTTTTCTTCGAGAATCCGGGAAATCGACTGATACTCTTCATAGGCACCGGCCCAAGCGGACGGTGCGACACCAACAAGTGCCGTTGCCATCGCCAAGACCAGAGCCTTCCCGATCAATTTATTTTTCCAATTCATATCGGATCGTTATCCTCTGCCATTCGGGCTTTTCGGGGGCGGCAAAACGCCAGCGGTGTACGGCTCGGATGGCCGACTGCTTGAAAACACCCGCCGGAGACTCTTTCACCACTTTCACTTCGTCGACCCGCCCTTCGAGGTTGATCAACAAGTGCATCGTGACGTAACCCTCAATCCCCTGCTGCTTCGCCTTCATCGGATACTGTGGCGGCACACGGAAGGTGGGCCTCGCGGCCGACAAAGTACTCGTCACATTAACGGTCGGAGCCGTCGTCGTTCTTGAGGCGTTGAAGTCAAACTGCGGGGCGGCCACCACAATGTTGGCGGTCAAGGGACCCACTTCGTATTTGGGCAAATTCACGTTCGACGTAACGTCGGGAGACTCGAAATTCAGAGTCAGTGCCGGAGGCGGCGGCGCAGCAGACAAAGCCTCCTGCGTCATCGTCGGCACATCTTCGGGTTCGTCCGGCTCAGCTGCTTCAGGATCCTGAATCACGTAGACGGGCGGCAAACCGCGGGCCGTACGCTCGTGAATGGACCCCGCCCCCGTTAACGTGTAGATCAAGACCGTGAGCACAAGCGTAACTAAGGCTGCGCCCCCGACGACTCCAACGCCGTCAACGTTCTGCCGTTTGAGTTGCGATGGCCACATTACCTACTCCTGCCATGCGAATCTGATCGACGACTTCGATCAGAAGACCCGACGAAACTTTCTTGTCCGCATTAACGACAGCCGTCATGGTTTTGCTGCCCATGGCGTAGCGGATCAAGGCCGTCAGTTCGGGCTTTGCCACATTTCTGTTTTCAAACCAAATCATGCCGCTCGCATCGATCGACACAATAAGGGCCCCTTTCTTGTCGGACTGGTCCACCGTATTGGCAGACGGTCGGTCGACCGTAATCGTCTGCTGATTTTCAAAACTCGCCGTCAGGACGAAGAAAATCAGCATGATGAACACGATATCGATCAAAGGGGTCATGTCGATGCCCGCGTCGCGATCGGACTCGGCGCGATGACGAAATCTCATTTTTCGTCTCCTTTATTA
>JAHHRG010000002.1 GCA_020025965.1 Sutterella sp. | reverse complement strand
CGTATTCTGGAGCTCGACCGAGGCATTCTCCGCTCCTATCCGGGAAGTTTCTCAAGCTACGAAGCTCGAAAACAGGATGAACTTGCTGCCGAAGAACTGGAAAATCGGCGCTTCGACAAGTTCTGGGCTCAGGAAGAAGTCTGGATTCGCAAAGGAATCGAAGCTCGCCGTACGCGTAACGAAGGTCGTGTACGTCGTTTGGAGGACCTGCGCCGTCAGCGAGAAGCACGTCGAGAACGCTTAGGTAATCTGAACCTCAAGATTGATGCCGGTGAAAAGAGCGGCAAGGTCGTAGCAGAAGTAACGAATCTCACTAAGACTTTCGGCGAACGCACGATCGTCAAGAACCTCAACTTCAAACTGATGCGAGGTGACCGTCTCGGCCTCATCGGTCACAACGGAATTGGCAAAAGTACGCTCATCAAGCTTTTCCTCGGCAAACTCGAACCCGATGAAGGTAAGGTCAAACTAGGTACAAACTTACAAGTCGCCTACTTCGACCAGCTTCGCGAACAACTCGATCCGACAAAGACCGTAGCTGAAACGATTTCTCCAGGCTCCGACTGGGTAGAAATTGGTGGCGTAAAGAAGCACGTCATCGCCTACATGGGCGACTTCCTTTTCCCACCACGCCGTGTGAACGTGCCTGTGAGCTCACTCTCTGGTGGAGAACGAAACCGACTGCTTCTTGCCCGTCTTTTTGCGTTGCCCGCAAATCTGCTCATTCTCGACGAACCGACCAACGACCTAGACATCGAGTCGCTAGAAATGTTGGAGCAAACGCTATCGACCTATCCAGGGACGATTATTCTCGTCAGTCACGATCGTCGTTTCCTCGACAATGTGGTGAGTTCAGTACTCGCTCCTGAAAACGAAGAAGGCTTCTGGCGTGAATACGTCGGAGGCTATTCTGATTGGCTTGCTCAACGTCCAGAAAACGTTGAGAAGGATAGGCCCGTTGTCTTGGTACAAGAAAAATCGCAACAAGAGCGCGAAAGGCCACGCGACAAAAAGCTGAAGCTCACCTATAAAGAAAACAAGGAGCTTGAGGAACTTCCGAAGAAGATCGAACAACTCGAAGCAGAACAGAACGAACTCATAACGCTCATGAGTTCCACCGACCGCTCGATCGAAGATCTTCAGGCTGACGGTATTCGTGCTGGTGAACTCGAAAAAGAAATTACCAAATGCTATAACCGCTGGGAAACACTGGAAGAAAAACGCATTCTTTGCGAAGGGTAAGGGAAATCCCCTATAAAATATCTTGTAGAGAACTATCCCTCTCGGCTATCGTACTCGGTGGGCTTTTGCGTTGATCATTAGGTGCAACGCTCTCCCTAAATCCTTTTGTACGTTCGAGATGATGTGAGCTTCCCTATCGAAATCGGGCGATCATTACGGCGCCCGATTTTTTTATATCGAGAGGCCCTCTTGTCTTTCTAATTATTTGATGACTGCGATGGATATCAGTTCTTTCCAACTCGATAATTGCAAAACACTGCCCTCTTTCCTTGAAAACAGCATTCGCCTTTACGCTGAGAAAGAGGCGCTTCGCCAATTCGACAAAGCCGACAATACTTGGCACAGTCTCAACTATCGCGAACTCGGTGAACTGATAGTCACCTGGCGTAAGGCATTTGCCGCCATGACCCTCAAAGCAGGCACGCGCGTCGCCGTTCTGATGCCCAACGGAGTAGATCACGTCTGCGCCGATCAGGCCGCACTCGCCAATGCACTGATCCCCGTACCTCTGCACGCCATCGACACACCGGGTGCCTGCGCATTCATCATTAACGACAGCGAAGCCGAAGTGCTCGTAACGAACAAGCGTTTGCGTTGGGAACAAATCAAAGATACCGGTATCGCTCTGCCGAACCTGAAAACCGTCATCATTCTCGATCGTAACGAAAAAGCTCCCAAAGACAGCAACACACTACCTCGAGTCACTGTGATCAATGACTGGCTGGCAACCGGTGAAGTCTGGACAGGCGAGCTTCCAGCAGGACCAACAGAAGACGATCTGGCTAGTATTGTTTACACCTCAGGTACGACGGGACGCCCCAAAGGCGTAATGCTTACGCATCGCAACATTGTGAGTAACGTCATTGCAACGCTTCACTGCGTCTCCCCTAAGGTGGGTGACGTCTTCCTCTCCTTCCTCCCGCTTTCGCATACGTTCGAACGTACAGCAGGATATTACCTTGCACTCGCAACGGGCTGCGTTGTTGCCTATAATCGCTCCATTTTACTTCTCGGGGACGACTTGAAGACGATCCGTCCCGATGTCATCATCAGCGTACCTCGTATCTATGAACGCATATTCGCCCGCGTAAACGACAAGCTCAACAAGGGCGGAGCCCTGCAACGCTACCTCTTCAACTGGGCAGTTGAAATTGGTTGGCGCGATTTCTGTAAAAAGAACCATTTGCCGATTGAAAAATCGGGACGTGCCTGGCTAGATCCCGTCATGCGCCCGTTCCTTCTCGACAAGGTTTCGCATACCCTCCTTGATCAGTTCGGCGGTCGTCTTCGCATTGCTGTTTCGGGCGGTGCAGCTATCAACTCGCGTGTTTCACGTGTTTTCTGCGGTCTTGGCCTCCCGATCATTCAGGGTTACGGCATGACCGAAGCGAGTCCTATCATCGCTGGCAATAACGTTGAATTCAACCAACCAGACTCTGTGGGTCTGCCTTTTATCAACGTTAAAGTGCGCCTCGGCGAAAACGATGAAATTCAGGTAAAAGCCCCAAGCGTCATGGTTGGCTACTGGAACCGCCCAGACGCTACCCGCGATGCCTTTACTGAAGACGGTTGGCTCAAAACGGGCGATGTCGGTGAATTCAGCAACCAAGGCGTTTTACGTATCAAAGGCCGTATCAAGGAAATCATCGTAACGAGTACGGGGGAAAAAGTACCGCCCGCCGACCTTGAAAGCGCAATCGAAACCGACGATCTTTTCGCGCAATGTTTCGTACTTGGCGAAAACCGTCCCTTCATCAGTCTGATTGCAGTCGTCAACCCTGAAGTTTGGAAAACTTTTGCTGCCAAGTGCGGCGTAAATCCAGAAGATCCTGCCTCACTTGACCATCCGAGCGTTAAAAGCGCCGCATTAAAACGCGTAAAGACTGCCGCAGCAGACTTTCCGCATTACGCAATCCCTCGAGCCATCTGTTTGAAGAAAGAGGGCTGGACAATTGAAAACGGCTTGCTAACACCGACACTCAAAATTAAACGCAAACCTTTACGCGAACATTTGGCGAAAGACATTGCAAAATTGTATGTAAATCACGGCTAATCGCATCTATCGCACAAAAAGCAAGAACTCACGCGGTAGAATTGCTAAACCTTTTTTTCTCGAAGAAAAACTATTCCGATGAGCAATTCCAGTTTCCAACCGTCCCATCGTGAGCTCTTGCCCGATTGGATGATCAACATGACCGACAAGATCATGGATTACTACACAGGTCGTTATCTCCAGTGTGACCCCGTGATCTTGAATAACCCGCCTCCCCCCCAAGAAGGCCACCAGTATCTTCTCTACGCGCACATTCCGTTCTGCCATACCCTGTGCTCGTTCTGCACGTTCCATCGTTTTCTCTTCAAGGAACACGTAGCACGCGCTTACTTCGTGAACCTTCGTAAGGAAATGGACTATGTCAAGGCTCTCGGATATGACTTCCAGTCCATGTACGTGGGCGGAGGTACGACAACAATCATCGAAGAAGAGTTGATCAAAACCCTTGAACATGCCCGCAAACTTTTCCCTGGCATCAAGGAAATCTCCTGCGAAACGGACCCGCAGATCATCATGACGCCGCAGTTCCGTAACCTCCAAGGCTTGGTCGACCGTATGTCGATCGGTGTGCAGAGTTTCAACGACGATATCCTGAAGCTGTCCGAACGTTATGAGAAGTTCGGCTCTGGTGAACAGATCTTCGAACGTCTGCAGTACGCTCAGGAACTCTTCCCCACCTGCAACGTCGACATGATGTTCGGCTTCCGCGGTCAGACGCTTGACATTCTCCATGACGATATGGAAAAAATCTGGAAGCTCAATCCACGTCAGGTAACAACCTACCCGCTCATGGTGACCTCACAGACCAAGAAGAGTGTCAAGGGCAATATCGCCGCACCGAGCAACCAACTCGCCGATCAGTATCGCGTCATTCTCGATACTCTAGGTTCTCGTTACAACCAGCTTACCTCTTGGACCTTCGGCCGCACCAAGGACGAAGGTTTTGACGAATACGTGGTTGACCATGATGAATACCTCGGTGTCGGTTCAGGCGCATTCAGCTTCTTGAATGACAGCCTCTACGTCAATACGTTCAGTCTGCGTCGTTATAACGAACGCATTTCTGCCGGTCAGTCGGGCGTTGAACGCCGCCGTCAATTCAACAAGCACGCCATCATGCAGTACCGTCTGATGCTCGGACTCTTCTCTCATCGCCTGTCTCGCCGATACTTCCGTGAAGTTCATGGGGTCAACGTCGACACCTACCTAATGAAAGAAATGCTCGGTTTACGTGTTGCGGGGGCCATTAAAGATGATCCAGAGAACCCCGATCACATCATCGTTACAGATGCTGGCAAGTACCTAGGCCTCGTGATGATGAAGGCGTTCTATTCAGCCATGGACAACGTTCGAGCTGAACTTCGCCGACCGCTCAAAGTAGAAGACTACTCTTAACAGAGAAGCGTCAAAATAACAAGAAGCACCGTCCCCTGCGGTGCTTCTTTTTTGTTCCAACGAACGAAAAGGTTCCTACCATTTCCGACCGTTCCAGTCGGTTTTTCTTATTTGACAGCTACTTATATCTTCAAAACTCAAAAGATTTGACTCAGATTAAATCTTCCGAGCTTTTTTTCGTAGGAAAATCGAAATCTACCCCCTAGGGGGTATCTCCCCTAGACTAACGAGGAGCTGTTTTTTTTCAAAATTCTCCATACAATGAGCCCGTGTTTCACCGAAGCGCTTTCTATCTAACATGCAATAAATTAAACAGCAGTTAGAAAAAAAGATCTTCGATTCAAAAAAATTCAGCAACCAGTTGTCGACTGTAGTGACCCCCTCATAAGGCTAGGCCTACAAAGTCCGAAATACAGCGACAAGTGGTGGATTCTTCCGAGTCCTGCTGATTCTGGAGAGTTTTTCAATGTCCAAAGATACGATCACGGTTCACACCTTCCTCCCGGGTGCTGACGCTCATGGCGAATCCGGTCCGGCCTATGTCGGCAACCTCCGCCGTGGCGAACTCCGCGGCATCATCAAGATCAACACCGACCGTTGCGTCGGTTGCGATACCTGCCGTAAGTTCTGCCCGGTTGACGCCATTAACGGCGGCCTCGGTGCTAAGCATTCTATCGACGACCAGGCCTGTGTCTCTTGTGGCCAGTGCTTGCTCGCCTGTCCGTTCAACGCCATCGAACAGATGAGTTTTGTTGATCAGGTTGAAAAGGTCCTCGAAGACAAGTCCCGCATTGTGGTTGCCCACCCGTCTCCGGCAGTGCGCGTTTCCATTTGCGAAGAATTCGGCGGCAAGCCCGGCGAATTGTCCACCGATCAGATGGTCAACGCTCTTGAAGCCTGCGGCTTCACCGTCTACGACGTTAACAGCACGGCTGACCAGACCATTCTTGAAGAAGGTACCGAATTCATCAAGAAGTGCCAGTACTGGCTCCTCGGCGAACGCGGTCCGGAAGTTGACATGATGGCTGACCATCCGTTCCCGCACTTCACTTCCTGTTGCCCGGCTTGGATTAAGAACGCTGAAACGTACCACGCCGATATGCTTCCGCATATTTCTTCCGCCAAGTCCCCGATCCAGATGGGCGGCCCCCTCGCTAAGACTTGGGGTGCTAAGCACGTTTGGAACTGCGACCCGCGCCAGATCTACTTCGTTTCCGTTACGCCTTGCACGGCGAAGATCTTCGAAGCCGCTCGTCCGGAAATGAATTCCGCCTGGAAATGGGCTATTGAAAACAAGGTTATCCCTGCCGATACGCCGTCCTATCAGGACGTTGACGCTTCTCTGACGGCTCGCGACGTTGCTGAATTGATGCGTCGTAAGGGTATCAACCCGCTCAACATGCCGACCAAGCGCGAACGTGGTCTGCTCGAAGTCTACACGGGCGCTGCCACCATCTTCGGTTGCTCCGGCGGTGTTATGGAAGCAGCTCTCCGCACGGCTTACTTTGTGCTTTCTGGTCAGGAACTCGATGACGCTAACATCAAGATCGTTCGCGGTTACGACAATGCCATCATCGAAGCCACGATCCCCGTGCCTTTGAAGGCTCTCGGTGGCAAGACTGTTGACATTCGCGTTTGCGTTGTTAACGGTGCCAATCAGGGGCTGAAGGAAGTTCTCGATCGCGTGCGTCGCGACAAGAACCGCTACCACTTCATCGAAGTGATGAACTGTCCTGGCGGTTGCGTCAACGGCGGTGGTCAGCCTGTTCAGCCGGTAGGTACGGCTTGGTTGAACCCGACTACCCCGCTTCCGCTGAAGATCTAATTTTTGCCGCGAGGATAATTAAAAATGTTTTCTGAAAAGTATTGCTACGCGGAACGCCCCGCTGCCCTCATTTTGGGCCGTCGCGGCTTTCTCAAGGTCACCGGCCTCTGTGTCGCTGCTGTTGCCGTTTGCGGTTATGCCCTGAACGACATGATCGCTCGTCGTGGCGTCATTATCAGCGCTCGTCAGGCTGGCCTTTACAAAGACGATAAGCTTTGTCAGGCAATGGGATTGACGAGTTCTCACCAGAACGCCACCTGCTTGCAGATCTACAAAGATATGAATGCCAAGCCCGTGGACCATCTGATGCACGAACTTCTTCATACCCACTATTACCCGCGCACTCAACTCGCTGCCTTGACGGAGAAGAATCATGGCTGATCGTATCCTTCGTTTCCACGCTGCCGACAAGGTGTTCCACGGCATTAACGCCATCACCTGGTTTGCTCTCCTCTTCACGGGGATGTACGTTTACTTCATGGAACCGGCCAACGCCGATGCCGAATTTGCGATGTTCCTTCACCTGATCCTGGGTGCAGTGTTCACGTTCAATCTTTTGGGTTTCATCGTCTTGGCTCCGGATCGTTTCGCTCTCATCCTCAAGGCTTGCCTTGAATGGGATATGAATACGATTCTTTGGTTCCGCAACCTCGGTGGCTACCCGCGTAAGTTCTTCAAGATCCCTCTGGGTCCTGTTGAAGTTACCCCGCAGGGTCGTTACAACGCTGGTCAGAAGTTGTCTTACCTTCTCTTCATCGCCATGATCGCTCTCCTCTCCCTCACGGGTTGGATGCTCTGGATTGGTGCCCCGTTGCTCGGTAAGGTCTTCTTCGTCTGGACGTTCTACTTCCACGTCTGGGGCGGCATCATCTGCTCCCTCTTGGTCGTCTGCGCTCACATCCCGTTGGCTCTGATGTCCTGGGAACACTTCTGCGGTATCTGGCGTCTCGGCCCGGGCACCATCTCCTGGGAAGCTGCTGAGCACCACGCTCCCGTTTGGCTCGAACGCGACGTCGTTCGCACCAACATCGAAAAGTAATCTTTTACCGATTGCACACGATGTGACTACAATCGGAGTTCCGACTCCGACATAGCAAAAGGCCGGATGTCTTTATCCGGCCTTTTGTTTTTTCCCAACCAATAACAACTATCCACAGGACATTCATCATGCAGCAAACGCCCAAAGGCTTGCGCCTTCATATCGGCCTCTTCGGCAAGCGCAATGCCGGTAAGAGCTCTCTAGTAAATGCGCTGACGAATCAAAAGATCTCCATCGTATCCAACGTAGCCGGTACGACAACCGACCCTGTGGAAAAGGCCTACGAACTCCAACCCATCGGTCCTGTCGTCTTTATCGACACCGCTGGGGTTGATGACGTCGGTGAACTTGGCCTCGCCCGTGTGGAGCGCTCTCTTTCCATTTTGCAGTGGGTTGATATCGCTGTCATCATCGGCAACGTAAATAACTTTGACAAGACGGAAACCGACCTGATTGATTACGCAAAGAAGCTCGGCACCCCCGCCATACTCGTTCTCAACAAAACAGATGCTTATCCTGTTTCTGAAGAAGTCCGTGCAAACTTTGAAAAGAAATACGGTCTTCCCGTTGCCGTCACGAACGCCAACGTCGAAGGTGGCGCTGATTCGCTTCGAAACGCCCTCATCACCCTGGCCTCGGATCACATTTCCGAAGATCGCCTTTTAGTGGGTGATCTTGCGTCTGCTGGAGATACCGTTCTCCTCGTCACCCCGATCGACACGGGCGCTCCAAAGGGGCGTTTAATCCTTCCGCAAGTACAGGCTATCCGTGAACTCCTTGATGCTCATGCAAAGTGCTACGTCGTTCAGCAGGACCGCGTGAAGGAAGCGATAGACGACCTCAAAAATCCGCCGAAACTCATCATGGCGGACTCGCAGGTCATCATGGACGTGGCTGCACAGACGCCCGACAACATTCCACTCACAACTTTCTCTATCCAGATGGCTTATTCGAAAGCCGACGTGATTGAAATGGCCCGAGGCACGGCCGCGCTCGCAAGCCTTCAGGACGGAGACCGCGTACTCATTCTCGAAACCTGTAGCCATCATCCTCAGAAAGACGATATCGGCCGCGTGAAGATCCCCCGCTGGCTTCGTCAGAAAACGGGCAAGAATCTTGACATCGAGGTCTTTGTCGGTAAAGACATTCCAGCCGACCTAACTCCCTACAAGGTTCTCATTCAATGCGGCGGCTGTATTGTGACACGTCGACACATGCTCGCCCGTCTGCGGGCTGCTCGCCTGCAAAACGTACCCATGACCAACTACGGTATGACCATCTCCTATCTGCAAGGTGTGATCGAACGCGTACTTCTCTGCCATCCAGACGCCCTCCAGGCTTATCACGAAGCCTTGGAAGAATTCAGCTCTCATAAATAAGCATTCACATGCTGATGACAAAAAGGGGGTTGATCAGGCCGGAATTATTCCGACTTGATCAACACCCCTTTTTTTTTCTGAAGCGCTTTTCGAAAATCGTCTAACCGATTACTCGAAACGCTGGCTCATTTCGCGAGTTGTATGGAAAACGACGTCAGGCCAATGCTTCTGGGTAGTCTCGAGGTTGTAAATCGAGGTAGCTAGGTAGCAGATATTGCCGTTGACGTCCGTCGCAAGACGGGCTTCCTGTTCACGCATAAAGTCCTTTTTTGTCTGTTCATCTGGGAAAGACAGCCAGCGAGCAGTCGAGACTTCGGTTGATTCGTAAATGGCATCGACCTTATATTCGGTCGCCAGACGCTGTGCAACGATTTCGAACTGGAGCTGACCGACAGCACCTAGCATGATGTTGCCAAATTCGCCAGTGAACACCTGAATAGCCCCTTCTTCGCCCAATTCCTGCAACCCCTTCTGGAGCTGCTTCGCCTTAAATGGGTCCTTGCTTCGGGCGGATCGGAAGAGTTCAGGTGCGAAGTTCGGAATACCGGTGAAGCCAATTTTTTCGCCTTCTGTGAGCGTATCTCCGATATGAAGCTGACCGTGGTTGTAAATACCGATAATGTCGCCAGCAACAGCATCGCTCATCAATACGCGGTCTTGAGCCATAAAGGTCAACGCATTAGCAATCTTCATGTCTCGTCCTTCACGAGTGTGATAGACCTTCATACTCGGAGTATAACGGCCAGAGCAAACGCGGAAGAAAGCAATACGGTCGCGGTGACGCGGGTCCATATTGGCCTGAATCTTGAAAACGAAACCGGTAAAGGGAGATTCCGTTGGTTCGACCATGCGAGAACCTGCATCACGGGGCTTGGGAGACGGAGCCCAGTCAACGAGCGCATTCAGAACATCCTGAACACCGAAGTTGTTGACACCGGAACCAAAGAAGACGGGGCTCTGCTTACCGGCCAAAAACTGTTCGATATCAAACGGCTCGGTCGCACCCTGAACAAGTTCGATTGATTCGCGAACGTAAGGCATTTCCATCGGGAAAAGACGGTCGAGTTCGGGGTTGTCAAGACCCTGAATTTCTTCGACATCTTTAGTCAGGCGTTCCTGACCTGCCGTAAAACGAACAAGACGATCCTTCATCAGGTTAAAGACGCCACGGAAGGTCTTGCCCATCCCGATCGGCCAAGTAATCGGCACGCACTGCAATTTCAGTACGTTTTCGATTTCCCCCAAAACATCAAGCGGATCTTGAACTTCACGGTCAAGCTTGTTAATAAAAGTTATGATTGGCGTATTTCGCATGCGGCAGACTTCAAGCAGCTTGATCGTCTGAGCTTCTACGCCCTTAGCGGCATCAATCACCATCACAGCCGCGTCAACGGCCGTCAACACGCGGTACGTATCTTCAGAGAAGTCTTCGTGACCCGGCGTGTCGAGCAGGTTGATGACATGATCTTTGTACTTGAACTGCATCACGGAACTTGTCACCGAGATACCGCGCTGCTTTTCAACTTCCATCCAGTCAGAAGTGGCATGGCGATTGGCCTTGCGCCCCTTAACAGCACCGGCCATCTGAATGGCGCCACCGAACAAAAGCAATTTTTCCGTGAGCGTCGTTTTACCGGCGTCAGGGTGAGAAATGATGGCAAAGGTACGACGATCTTCAACGTCGCGAACCAATGCAGGATTGGGACTCGTCATCTTCGAGATAACTCTCTGCTGATACGTAAAAAAGAAAGGCAGTCGTCGACTGCCGGAAAATCGTTTGATTTTATCAGACGAAACACTCAAGTACTTGATGAGAAGGGGGGAAAACTTACAGTATCCCCCGCTTTCCTCGGATTTTAGCGACGAAGTTTCGCGAAAGCATTGGCCATCACGCTCATTCCCGTCGAGCGATCGTTTCTATCGGAAGAGCGCTTGCGGTTGTCACGATTCCCAGCCAGACGCAAATTCGAACGAGCGTTGCCGCTTCGCATCGATAGTGAAATACGCTTGCGAACAACATCCACCTCTAGAACCTTCACCTTTACGATATCGCCCACCTTGACAATCTTGCGCGGATCATCAACTCGACGATCAGCAAGATGCGAAATATGCACCAGACCGTCTTGATGTACCCCCACATCGATGAAGGCACCGAAAGCTGCCACGTTCGTCACGACACCTTCAAGTTCCATACCGGGTTCAAGATCAGTCAATTCATGCACATTTTCAGCAAAGGTCGCCGTCTTGAATTCTGGACGCGGGTCGCGCCCCGGCTTTTCCAATTCTTTAAAAATGTCTTTGACCGTCGGAAGACCAAATTGATCGTCCGTGAAGTCACGAGCCTGCAATTGGCGGAGCACGTTTTTATTTCCTATGAGCTGCTCGACGCTCAGCCCTGTCTTTTCGACGATTCGACGTACGACCGGATAGGCTTCAGGGTGGACAGCAGAAGCATCAAGCGGATCCTTACCACCAGGAATACGTAAGAAGCCAGCGGCCTGCTCGAAAGTCTTAGCCCCCAATCGGGGAACCTTAAGAAGCGACTTGCGGTTTTCAAAGGCACCATTGGTATCACGAAAACTCACGATCGCGTCAGCACGAGACGGTGTCAGGCCAGCCACACGGGAAAGTAATGCGGCACTCGCAGTATTGACGTCAACGCCAACTGCGTTCACACAGTCTTCCACCACAGCATCAAGTCGCTGCATCAAATGAACCTGATTGACATCATGCTGATACTGGCCAACACCGATCGCCTTCGGATCAATCTTCACTAGTTCAGCGAGCGGATCTTGAAGACGACGAGCAATCGAGACTGCACCTCGGTAACTCACGTCCATATCAGGAAATTCTCGCGCGGCCAATTCAGAAGCGGAGTAAACAGAAGCACCTGCTTCACTCACCACCACCTTGGTAAAACGCAAATCAGGATAACGCTTTTGCAGATATTCGACGAGCGCCACTGTTTCACGGCTCGCCGTCCCGTTGCCAATAGAAGCGAGTTCAACGCGATAGCGCTTGATTAGGTCTGCTAGCTTAATAATGGCTCGTTCGTAACCGTCGTGACCTTGACCGGAACGAAACGGCATAATCACCCCCGTATCAAGCACCTTACCGGTACGGTCAATGACAGCGAGCTTCACCCCCGTACGAATACCTGGATCAAGACCTATCACACTTTTGTGACCGGCTGGAGAAGCGAGTAGTAGATCTCGTAAATTGTTACCAAAAACATCGATCGCGGCCGTTTCACTCGCATCTCGAAGCTTTTCAAAAATATCTGTTTCGAGGGCCGAAGATAGCTTCACACGCCAAGCCCAGCGACAACATTGCATAAGCCAGGCATCGGCAGGACGAGTACCGAGCCCCACGTGCATGAAGGCAGCAATACGCTCTTCGGGAAGTTCAGCACTTTCATCAAGTGCTTCGAGTGTCAAAGTGAGCACACCTTCGGCTCTGCCACGAAAAACAGCGAGCGCACGGTGTGATGGCATGTGAGAAATGGGTTCTTCATACTCGAAGTAATCGCGGAATTTTGCTCCCTCTTCTTCCTTTCCTTCGACCACATGGCTTACGATGCGACCTTCACGCCAGAGCCAGTTGCGTAGCGATTCGAGCAAATCGGAAGATTCGCTAATTTCTTCGGCGAGAATATTACGAGCCCCATCTAGGGCGCTCTTAACGTCTGCAACACTCTTTTTTTCATTTACGAAAGCCACAGCTTCCGTTTCGGGATCCAACATCGGATCCTTAAAGAGCATGTGAGCAAGTGGCTCGAGCCCCGCTTCTCGAGCAATGGCGGCACGCGTACGACGCTTTGGACGATAAGGCAAATAGAGGTCTTCGAGACGTTGCTTCGTTTCAGCTTCGTTGATCTGCGCTTCGAGAACGTCAGTGAGTTTCCCAAGTTCGCGAATGTTGGTGAGAATCGCTTCGCGACGATCTTCCATTTCACGAAGGTAGGCTAACCGAACTTCAAGCGTACGCAACTGCGTATCGTCGAGACTGCCCGTTACTTCTTTACGGTAACGGGCAATAAACGGAACAGTATTGCCCTCGTCGAGCAAGCTGACTGCAGCAGCCACTTGATGCGGCTGAGCACCGATTTCGGCAGCAATCGCTACAAAGATTCGTTCTTCTTGGCGGGAGTTTTCCATATTTTTGACTTCCGGATAAGACAAAGAAGGCATCCACTCACCTCACGAAATGGACACCTTTCGAAGTTCTCGCATGAGAATGCCATCGACGAATTACTGGTAAACCGCTGGCAATTCCTGGATCGCTTCGATGAGATGCTGGTCTTTGACTTCGTAGGCCTGACGACGGACCTGAAGCATCATCGGATGCTGCGGAGCTTCGCTTCGAGCTTCTTCATAGACGAAACGAACAAAAAGCTGACCATCTTCGGGTTCCTCAATCTTGATCGTAAAGACTGACGCAGGCCAGTTTTCTCCAGCCTTGACAATCGTACGGATGGTTTCCTTCGCCTTCAGAACGACTTCATCGTGAAAGACGGCGGCACCAAAATCAATCTTACGGAAAAGATGAAGACCGTCGTCCTTTTCTTCTTCGGAAAGAATCGAAGACGATTCCATATGCTCGATGAACTTTTCCGGATGGCGAACAGATTCTTCAAGACCGCGCCACAGCATGTCGCGGGTAAAACCGATGGCACCGATGCGAACGATATGTTCGTGAAATTTGACCATTGTCTTAACTTCCTCAGGATATTGCATGTCCTCGATCTTTGTTGCCGGTTAGATATTTTTCCAACCAAAGGCTATATCGGGAAATAATGAAACTGAAAACGAAATAAATGAGTGCGATAAAGATATACCCTTCGAGGAAGAATTGTCGCCAGAAGGCATCCCCGAGGGCTAATCGTAGACTCCCCGTCAAGTCGTACATTGAAACAACGGTCACAAGAGATGTATCCATAAAGCACGATAGGAGACTATTAACAAAAGCCGGAATAATGGCAACGAGAGCCTGCGGCAGGATCACGCCGCGATACATCTGTACTTTCGTTAAGCCGAGAGACGCAGCCGCGTCAAACTGTCCCTGAGGAATCGTCTGTAAGCCACCACGAACAGTTTCGGCCATATACGCAGCCTGGAAAAGCACAATCCCCGTTGCAACACGCCAGAAAGGATCAATACGAATCCCTTCTGGTATCAACAGCGGAAAAATAAAGGCTGCAACAAAGAGTACGGTAATGAGCGGCACGCCGCGCACCAATTCGATATAGCCCGCAGAGACTGCCGATACGATTGGCATCTTGCTGCGTCGGCCAAGTGCAAGGAGAATCCCGAGCGGCACTGAAGCTGTCATCCCGACAAGAGTCAGAACAACCGTCAGCGGCAAACCACCCCACATATCTGTAGAAATGGACTCCAGACCGAAAATTCCACCTAGCATCAAAACGAAGAAAGCAACGATGCCTACGCACCAACTCGTCAAGAGACGTTTGGCCCAGACGCCGTGCCACATCATCGGGACTGCGCTTACAACGAGTAAGACCAAAACAATACCCATCGAAAGCGCAGGCCGCCACTGCAAATCGTAGGGGTAACGTCCGAACAAAATAAGACGCCACTTTTCGGCGACAAAGCCCCAGCAAGCCCCGTCCGTCTCACGGCATACGTTCGCGTCGGGTAGCCACACTGCACTCAAGAGCCCCCAAGAAACGGCTTTCCAAAGGACCAGCAGTACAACGATGCCGACCACTGCCGTCAGTGCACTCGCCAAAGGCGAATAAAAATATTTGGCCTTGATACGGCTCATGAAGGTACCGCTGTAGGACATGTCGGAAACTCGATTCATGACCTCTCCTTATTGCGGTGCTCGCATCACGCGGCGATTAAGCGAATTCATCAGAAGGGCAGTTACAAGGTTCAAACTGAGATAGACCGACATGATGATGCAGATAACTTCGAGTGCTTGGGCACTCACGTTGATAGCCGTATTCGCCACGCTTACAAGGTCTGGATAACCGACCATGACGGCCAAAGACGAATTCTTCGTAAGATTCATATACTGGCTCGCGAGCGGTGGAATTGCAAGACGCATTGACTGCGGGAAAATCACGTAGCTAAAGGTCTCGCCAGAACTCAGCCCCAAAGCCAAACCCGCATCCCATTGAGCGGGTTTCACGGCAAGAATCCCGGCTCGAACTATTTCGGCAATGGCCGCTGATGTAAAAAGAGTCAGCCCCAAACAGATCGTGAGGAATTCAGGAGAGATTTGTGCCCCGCCCCGAAGTGCGAAGCGTGTCGCTACCGGATGGTCCCAGCCGCCAACAACGCCGCAAAGAATCCAAGAAAGAATAACTACTCCCGCGAAGGCGAAAATCGCCCAACAATTCGCAATAAGGCCCGTTGATGTCTTGGCAACGGCCACACGAGTAATAACGGCTGCGATCACCCCAGTCACAGCTGAAATACCTAATGCGGCTATTCCTATAGTGGGATGTGCGAACTGCAATCCTGCCTTGGAAAGGAAAACCCAATCCCCGATATGCAAAGCTTCGCGACCGCTCGGTAGAAGTTCGGTCACCACAAGATAAAGCATCAGAAGGAGCACTAGGAGCGGTACGTTGCGGTAGGCCTCAACGTGGGCCATACCAAGAAATCGAAGCATTGGGTGACGAGAAAGGCGCATCATGCCGACTATCACACCAAGTACCGTCGCACCGACAATGGAAATCAGCGAAACCTTAACTGTGTTGAGCACACCAACCAAGAATGCACGAAGCATATGGTCCGTGCTGGTAAAGGGAATAAGCGCTTCGCCGATATCAAAACCAGCTGGCTCAAAGAGGAAGGCAAACCCGCTGTGGATATTGCGAGCTTCGAGGTTCTCGGTAATGTTCATCGCCGCAGCGGCGACCAATGCCACCAAAAGAAGCACTAACATAGCTTGGATGGTTCGTTCCCGACGCTTGCGTGCGCGTTCACGGACCTGCCATGCCTCGTCACCGATATTGCCGAAGAATTGGGATGAAAACATGTTTTTCAGTAACAGCAAAAGCCCCTTGGCAGAGCCTTGGGGCTTTTTGCTCATCTATTGAGAGTATCTAAATTAGCGAATCGGCTGAGCATACATCAAGCCGCCGTCGGTCCAAAGACGATTGAGACCACGCGGGAGATTCAGAGCCGTTTCAGGACCGAAATAAGCGGTCCAAGATTCACCATAATTACCAACTTGCTTGATGATACGGTAAGACCAATCTTTGTCAAGGCCGATCAGTTTGCCCATGTCTTCATTGACCCCCAAAAGACGCTGAACATTGGGATCTGTACTCGTCTTGCGCAGTTCGTCAACATTGGCCTTCGTCACGCCGAGTTCTTCGGCTTCGACCGTGGTATAGAACGACCAGCGAACAATCTGAAACCATTCATCGTCACCACGGGCAACAGCCGGGCCGAGAGGTTCCTTGGAGATCAGTTCGGGAAGAATTTCATACTTGGACGGATCCTGAGCGAGCGTACGCATACCAGCTAAGTCGGACATATCGGTTGTGTACACTTGGCAACGACCAGAAAGGAAAGCTGCTTGCGTAGCTTCGGTCGTATCAAGCACAACGGTCTGATACTTCATCTTATTAGTCTTGAAGTAGTCAGCCAGAGTCTTTTCGCTCGACGTACCAGACTGCACGCAAACCGTTGCTCCGTCAAGTTCCTTGGCACTCTTTATACCAAACTCCTTCGGCACGATAAAGCCTTGACCGTCATAGTAGGAAACGGCCACGAACACGGCACCCTGGCTAGCGTCACGCGTCATCGTCCAGGTCGTATTGCGGGAAAGAATATCTATCTCGCGAGCCTGCAGGGCTGTAAAGCGCTGAGAAGAGCTGAGCGGAACATACTTCACCTTATCCGCATCGCCCAAAACGGCAGCTGCCACAGCGCGACAAGTATTAACGTCAAGCCCCTTCCAATTGCCTTCGCTGTCGGCGCTGGAAAATCCTGGGGCGGACGTATTGACACCGCAAAGCACATGCCCGCGTTTTTTAACCGCATCCAGCGTATCACCGGCCATAGCTGGAAGAGTCACAGAGCCAGCAACAATCAATGCAAGCGCGCTGAGCATCGTCTTCTTCATATTCTTTCCTCTGATTAGATTCATGATGTCTGAGTGCTGGACGCCTCGACCGTAGCGACCGCAGTCGGAAAAAGTCGATTCGTTCTTTAGCTTAGTTTCGAAGTTTAATGATTGCACAAGATTCTCGGCGATTTTATGAATGAATACTACGGCTGTGACAAATTCTTATCGACTAATTACCTAGATAACAAGATGAGAATGACAAAAATCCTCAGAAAACATAAGCTTAATGATTTCAGAGTGTTACAATCAAAAGTTCCTCACGTCGCAAATCGTTTTTATGTCCGCCTACACACAGCTCTTCGCACTCTTTTGCCTTCTTTTTGTCAGCGCTTTTTTGAGTTGCGCCGAGATTTCTCTCGCCTCCGCACGACGCTCACGTCTGCAAGCTATCGCCGAAGAAGGCGATCGTCGAGCTAAACTCGTTCTCGATCTACAAGAACACCCCGGCCAATTCTTTTCAGCCATTCAGATCGGCACCAACGCTTTAGCCCTTTTAGGTGGTGTGGTCGGCGATGCCGCCTTTTCTCCCTTTTTCCTCTGGTTGCTTAGTAAATTTTTACCGCCAGACATTCTCAATCAGGTTGGCTTTATCCTTTCCTTTACGCTTGCTACCACGCTGTTCGTGATCTTCGCGGATCTTCTTCCGAAGCGCCTGGCCGTAGCCCGTCCAGAATCTGCCGCAATGAGCGTCGTGCGCCCGATGTATGTCATCATCAAGTGCCTTCGGCCCTTCGTCTTCGTGCTTGAACACCTATCCGACGCATTGATGCGCTCAATGGGCTTTCCGACGAAGCGTCAGGACACAATTACCTCCGAAGACATTCTCGCGAGCGTCGGTGCGGGTACAGCCGCTGGCGTCATTGCTCCGCAGGAAGAAGCCGTTATTCAAAACGTCTTCGACTTGGAAAGCCGCTTAGTGCCTTCGGCCATGACCCCACGTGAAAACATCATTTACTTCACGCTCGACGATTCCGAAGAGACGGTTCGTTCCAAAATCAGTAGCATTCCCTACAATCGTTTTCTTATCTGCGACAAGGATTTGGACCATATCATCGGGTATGTCGACTCCATGCAAATTCTTCGCCAGATTCTCAACAACAAGCCCATTTCCTTCAAGGAACCTGGCCTTGTTCAGAGTTGCCCTTTCATTCCCGACAGCCTCACGCTCTCGGAAGTGCTCGACGTCTTCCAGCGTTCACGTGACGACTTTGCCGTCATCATCAACGAATACGCTATGGTCGTGGGCGTCATTACACTCAACGACGTAATGAGTACCGTCATGGGCGAACTCGTCATTACCGAAGACGAATTGCAAATCATTGAACGTGAAGATGGCAACTGGCTTGTCGATGGTTCGACCCCGATTGACGACCTCGAACATGCACTCGACATTGATGAATTTCCCGAAGATTCCACTTATGAAACTGTCGCTGGCTTCATGATGTACATGCTTCGCAAGATTCCGAAGCGTACCGACAAGGTTGTCTGGGCTGGCTATACATTCGAGGTCATAGACGTCGACAACAACCGCATCGACCAGATTTTCGTGACAAGAAATACCGACAAGCCTGTTCTCCATCCCGCTGAAAAGTTCGAAGAAACGTCCACAACCAAATAAACCGACACTCGCTCCAGACGTGAAAAAAAAGGGGAAGGCAAGGCCGGATAAGTTCCGCCTTGTCTTCCCCCCCTCCTAAAATATCGAGCCTTACTTTTTTGTAACGGTTCGACGCGTTCTCGTCGTCTTAGCAGTCACTTCCGCTTCTCCTTCCTCACCCTTACGAGCCTGAAATTCAAAGCCGATACTTCCGTCGTCCTTCAAGATCAGATGAGCACTAAAAGCACGCTTGTTGCGTTTCGAAATGAAACCAGGCAAAAGCGCCGTCTTCTTTTCGGCCAAAAGTTGCTGAATTTCGGCAGGCGAAATTTCTCTGGAGAGAATTTTCTTACTGATGCGGAACGGACACTTCTTGCTATCACGTACGTTCTGTTCGCACTGGTAAGCTGCATTGAGTTCTAAGACACGCTGGTGGCAGATTGGGCACGTTCCGACGACGGGCATTGTTTCGAGTTCGTCATCGCTCACAACCTCGCGCTCTTCTTCGGCAAAGTTGAACTGCATCTTCCACATGCCGTCGGTTTCGTCTTTCTGCATCACAATTTCCGCTTCAAAGGGAAATCCGCGACGGCTCACAAAACCAGACAAGGGACCGACATGGCCCGTATTGAGGAGTTCTTCGACTTCTTCCTTTTCAAACATACGGCTAGCCGGATGCTTAGGTAAAGAGAAGCCACAATTGGGTTTCGTACAGGCAAAACGACGATAGGTTTCGACCACTTCACCTCCGCATTGCGGACACGGAGCGTCAATATGGATCGGATTTTCGATAGGAACACTGTCGCCTTCGTACTGCTTAGCCGCTGCCACAATCTTGTCAGTAAGCTTACGAATTTCCTCCATGAAAGTTTCGTTCGAGAAACGCCCCTCTTCGATCAAGCGAAGCTTCCATTCCCATTCACCCGTAAGGCTCGGATCACTCAGTTCGTCAATATGCAAGCCATGCAAAAGTGTCATGAGCTGAAATGCCTTAGGTGTTGGAATAAGTTCGCGTTCTTCGCGGCGCATGTACTTCTGATCAAGAAGACCTTCAATAATCGAAGCACGCGTAGCAGGCGTACCCAAACCCTTGCCAGCCATGGCCTCACGTAACTCGTCAGTTTCGAGTTTCTTGCCAGCCGTTTCCATTGCACTCAAAAGCGTAGCTTCGGTATAGCGAGCAGGAGGCTTCGTTTGCAGAGCGGAAACTATTACATCCTTCGTGCGGACCACCTCGTCGGCGGCCACGGGCGTAAGCATGTCCTTCGCACTCTTGACGTTGCGTCCGGCCACTTCGAGCCAGCCTGGCACCACGAGAACCTTACCTTCAGTCTTAAAACGATGACCACTCACAGTCGTGAAACGTGTCGTCACATCGTATTCGGCGGCTGGATAGAAGACAGACATAAAGCGACGGCTCACCAAGTCAAAGATCTTCTGCTCAGCTTCGCTTAAAGTCTTTGGAAGCTGGCCCGTCGGGATGATGGCAAAGTGATCGCTGATCTTGGAATTGTCAAATATGCGCTTGTCCGGACGAACCCAGTTCTGATCGAGAATTTTTCCAGCAAATCCGAAATAGGCATCAATTCCACGAATGCTCGAGAGCGTCGTGCGAACGGTTTCCAGGTAGTCCTCCGGCAACGCGCGAGCGTCGGTACGCGGATAGGTGAGCACCTTGTGCTTTTCGTAGAGAGCCTGAGCAATCTGCAAAGTCGACTTAGCTGAGAAACCGAAACGACTGTTAGCTTCTCGTTGCAGGCTCGTCAAATCAAAGAGCTGAGGCGACATCTGACGAGTACGTTTTGAGGTTTCCTCAACAGTACCCAGACCATTACGGCAAGCGTCGGCAACTGCACGTGCATCGGTTTCCGTCCAGAGACGTTCCGGCTTCTGATCCGGTGCGTTCTTATCTTTCTTAAAGTTCGGATCCTGCCAAATACCTTCGTATTCGCCAGCCTGAACTTTGAAAACCGCGGAGACTTCCCAATAGTTCTTCGGCACGAAGTGGTTTATTTCCGATTCGCGTTGCACCACAATAGCAAGTGTCGGCGTCTGAACACGACCGACAGTCGTCAGGAAAAAGCCCCCATCGGTAGAGTTGAAAGCCGTCATTGCACGCGTACCATTGATACCAACAAGCCAATCGGCTTCGGAACGACAACGAGCGGCGTTTTCTAGGCACTTCATTTCTTCGTCACGGCGAAGTTGCGTGAAACCAGCTCGAATGGCATCTTTTGTCATCGACTGCAGCCAAAGACGTTCCGTCGGCTTCTTTGACTTGCAGTACTGCATGATGTATCGGAATATCAATTCACCTTCGCGCCCCGCATCGCATGCGTTAATGATGCTGGTAACGGTACGGCTACGAATCTTCTTCGCCAGGGACTTGAGCTTTTCTTCAGAACGCGTAATCGGCTTGAGATCGAAATACGGCGGCAAAACGGGAAGATTCTTAAAAGTCCATCGGCCGCGCTTCACGTCAAATTCTTCGGGGGCAGTGATTTCAAGCAAATGACCGACGGCGGAGCCGACAATCATGTCGTCACGAACCCAGAATTCTCCGTCTCGTTTGAAGCCGCCCAAAGCACGGGCAATATCACCAGCAACGGAAGGTTTTTCAGCAATGACTAGTTTTAATGACATGGCTTGTTCTGAATGGAACCGATCATGAAATCGGTCCGAAATAAAGGATAACGTCGGCCGTTCTTTGAAAAAACAGTCTCCCTCGGAGACCTTATGATTCGAGCGGCCTTTTTTATAGAGTATCAAATTAGTGCAGTTATATACCGAAATTTTCTCAATGTCGCCCGAAAAAACCCTCTTTCACGTCCTCAATAGACTCCGTTAAATGAGCTCCCTGCTTGAGAAGAAGGTGGCAACCTTTACTCTGCGGATCATGAATCGACCCTGGCACGGCAAATAACTCTCGGCCCCAATCTCCGGCGAGACGAGCCAGTTGGAGACATTCGCTGTGGCGAGTCGCGCGAATAACAAGAAGCCCCGAGGCGGCCGCTAGACGACAGGTTGGCTGAAACGCTTTCGCATCTTCGGAAATCCCTGTACCGGGTGCGTAGCTCGAAAGAAGAAGTCCTTCCGCCTCGAGAGTCGAACGAAGCAAATCGGCATTCTCACGCGGCCAGATTCGATCGGGCCCAGTAGAGGACCAAACGATCGCTCGCGCGTGTCCTTCGTTAACGGCCGCATCCAAAAAGAGCGTTTCTACACCTGGATAGAGACCGACGGAAAAAGCGAGATCTGATCGACCGAAGGCCGCACCGAAGTCACGAGCGTTGTATTCACCTTCCTTATCAGGGCGACCGCTTCCGACGATGGTGAGATGAGGACGGTCAGCGACCAAAAGCGAACGGTTCCCTCGACCGTAGATTACAAGAGGGGCAACGCCAGCTGTGATCATCAAAGACGGATAGTCGCTATCGGTGAGCTTCACAAAGAAGGCTTTATCGGTTGCCTCGAGCCAAGCGCATGCTCTTTCGTATGCTTCAGTTACGGTTTCTGAACGAATATTGCGAGCCATAACCTCGCCCACCATTTTGACGAGCGTACCGTAGGAGGCATCAAAAAGCGCCTCCGGCCCACCGAACTCGGCAATCCGAAAAACGTCTTCGGTTTTGACATTCGGAATCAGCGACAGCTTCAGCCATGCCGCATCTTCTGAAGTAAACCTCATAACAGCATTTCCTTTTCGTTTGGTGCGCCGAAGATAATTTTTTCCGTTAAGAAGACCTTGCGCATCCGTGTATTACAATAAGTCCTTCTTCATAGGACTTGTTTTGAATCTAGTTTACCTTTGAGGTAAAAAACCGTGGCACTGCTACCCATTCTTCAATACCCCGATCCTGCCCTGACCTCCAAGGCCGAACCGGTTACCGAATTCAACGACGAACTCCGTCAATTGGCCGCCGACATGGCTGAGACCATGTACGCTGCCCCCGGCGTTGGCTTGGCCGCAAACCAGGTCGGCGTCCTAAAGCGCATCGTCATTATCGATGTCAGTGAAGACCAGTCGGATTTGCGTGTTCTCGTAAATCCCGAAATTCTTTCTCACACCGACCAGTTGATGGACTTCGAAGAAGGTTGCCTCTCTCTGAAGGGCCTCTACGAACACGTCAAGCGTCCCGACGGTGTGACGGTTCGCGCACAAGATTTGAACGGAAATTTCTTCGAATATTCCGCCACGGGCATTCTGGCCGTTTGCTCACAACATGAAATCGATCATCTTGACGGCACCGTCTTTATTGACCATCTGAGCCGATTCAAGAAAGAACGTGCTCGTCAGAAGCTCTGCAAGCTTCGCCACAACGACAAGAAGAAGCACTAAGATTTACCCAATCATGCTGGATTGGCATGAAAATGACGGGCTATGAGCTTTCCAATACGGGGCATCAACTTTTCCGGAAGTTGGTGCCCCATTCCGTTGATACTTTCCAATCGGGCTCCTGGAATGATATCCGCCAATTCTTTGCCTGCCTCAAAGGGGAGCAGTGGATCGTCGGTTCCGTGGATCACCAATGTAGGTACGTGCAAACGACGCAGTTGCTTGGCACGATTTCCGCTCACTAAAATTGCAAGGAGCTGACGGTAGGCACCTTCGGCATCGTAATGGATTCTATCGACAGCTTCGAGGAGAGAGCGCATTTCCTCGACTTCAGGTTTGTAGTCGGAACCCGATAGCGTGTAGAACACATTTTCGAAATAGGCTCTAACTGCTTCTGGCGTTCTTTCTTTTGGACGAGCAATAAGCGCCTGAATAGCCTTGAGATTGCCGAGTCCCGTCTTCGGGTTCCCACTTGCCGATGCAATCGTGACAATCGACGCAACACGGTTGGGGCACTGAGTCGCCAACACCTGTGCAATCATGCCGCCCATCGAAATTCCGACTACGTGCGCACGACGAATTTGTAATTCGTTAAGGAGCTTTTCGATGTCAAGCGCCATATCTTCAAGAGCATAATTTCCAGAAACTGGCATACAAGCAAGCGCACGCATAATGGCCTTCCCGAGCTCTTTTTCTGTTATGGCCTTTTCTGCAGGGAAACGGAAACTATCCCCGCAATCTCGATTGTCGGGAATGATGATTCGAAAACCTTCCTGCAGGAGGTAGGAGAGCAAAGACATCGGCCACGCCTGACCTGGAAGACCAAGTCCCATTAACAGCACAATAGCCGGAGCCGCCATATTGCCGTACTGGCAATAGGCAATGCGTTGCCCGTTGTAATGCAAAAACTTTTTGTTTTCGTCCATAACCCCCACCTGTAGGGAAGCGTTCCAAGATATAGATTATCACCTTAACGTCTGCCCGATTCGTTCTCACAATGATCGAGCTCTTGCGAACTATGCCGCTAATTCATCGGCATAAAGCCAGGAAGTACCGTACACTAGTACGATAGCCGAATGTTTCTTTCGGTCTTTTCAGCAACCGTTTTCCTCGAAAAATCATGAAAATCATTTTTGCCGGCACTCCGGATTTTGCCGCAGTCGCCCTTAAACACCTTATTGACGCCGGTCATGATATCGCCTTGGTTCTTTCTCAACCCGACCGCCGAAGCGGACGCGGTATGAAACTAACACCTTCGCCCGTTAAAGTGCTCGCCGAGGAAAACAACATTCCTGTGATCACACCACTCACGCTTAGTTTGAAGCGCGATCCCGAAGGAGCCGCCCGTATTCACAAAGAACTGAAAGCCATCGAAGCCGACCTTTTAGTTGTTGCCGCTTACGGCCTGATTCTTCCGCAGGCCGTCCTCGACTGCGCTAAGGGTATCGGTAAAAAAGGAGATATCAAGGCGATTAACATCCACGGTAGTCTTCTGCCACGCTGGCGCGGTGCAGCCCCTGTAGCCCGTTGTATCGAAGCAGGCGACGCTGAAACGGGCGTCACACTCATGAAAATGGAACTCGGTCTCGATACAGGTCCGATGATCCGCATAGTCCGCATGCCAATTCTCCCGACCGATACCGCCGACGTCCTGATGAACCGCTTAGCCGTCGAAGGTGCAAAACTTCTCGTTGAAGCACTAAAGACGCCCGATGAACTCGACTGGGTCGCTCAACCCGAAGAGGGCGTCACCTATGCCGAAAAACTCCAGAAGACCGAAGCCAACATCGACTGGACGCAACCCGCCAGCGTGATCGAACAGAAGATTCGAGCCTTCTCGCCCTTCCCTGGCACGCTTTTCCATAAAAACGACGTGCCCGTGAAGATATGGGAAGCCCATGTAACGGAAGGTGAAGGCCGCCCTGGTGAAATTCTCGATGCCCATGACGGTCTGACGATCGCCTGCGGAGAAGGCGCCCTTCGCGTCACCAAACTTCAGCGCCCTGGGAAGCCACGTATGGATGCACATCCCTTCCTTCAGAGCATGCCCTTTGTCGTCGGAGAAGAGATTAAGTAATGCCCCAACAACAGCAAAAAATGCAAGCGCCTTTCGCCAAAATCGTTCAGGTTGCAGCCGTTGCACGTACTCAGCTTCGTAGCGGTGCCTCACTCAATTCAGTCATTAAACCAGTTTTACAACAACTCATTCCCGAGAGCCGTCCGACAGCCCAAGCCATTATCTATGAAAGCGTTCGCAAATCTGCCCTAACGCGTTTCATCTTGACGAAGCTCTGCAAAAACCGTCCGACAGCAGCCGTCGAATCGCTCCTTGAAGCCTCTCTCGCCGCACTCTTTTTGCAACGCTACGCCGACTTCACGATCGTAAGCGAAACTGTCAACGCAGCCAAGACTTTGCCACAAACACGTGCCGCTTCCGGTTTTGTAAATGCCGTTCTTCGTAGGTTTCTTCGCGAGAAGGATGCGCTCATGGCCGAGGCTGAGCGTCGTCTCGAAGTGCGCTTCAATGCTCCCTCCTGGTGGATCGAACGCATGCGTGCTGTTTACCCTGAAGAAGCCGACCGCATCCTCGAGCTTGGCACTCGTCATCCGCCAATGACACTGCGAGTCAACCGCCGCTTGATTAGCGTTGAAGACTATCTCACAATTCTCGCGGATCATAAAATTGCCGCCCGTCGAGTCGGTCTCGATGCGATAATGCTCGAATCGCCGATGCCCGTTGACATGATCCCAGGCTTCGCCCGAGGTATGGTCTCGGTTCAGGATGCCGGCACACAGTTAGCTGCTCATCTTTTGAACGTGCCAAGAGGTGCCCGCGTACTTGATGCATGCTCCGCTCCCGGCGGAAAAACCGCTCACCTTCTAGAACGTTATGATTGTGAGATGACGGCTCTTGAAATCGACGAATTCCGAACAGAAAAGGTTCGTGAAACGCTTGCGCGTCTCAACCTCAAAGCCAACGTACACACGGCAGACGCTGGTCGTACCGCTCGTTGGTGGGACGGTCGAGCCTTTGATTGCATCCTTCTGGATGCCCCTTGTACAGCAAGTGGTGTGGTTCGCCGCCAACCCGATACGCCTTGGTTACGTCGTGCCGTCGACATCAAGAATCTTGCATCCGAACAGCATTTTCTCTTGACCACCCTATGGCCTCTCCTCAAAAAGGGTGGCCAGATGCTTTACGCTACTTGCTCTATTTTCCCCGAAGAAGGAACAGAACAAATCCAACGCTTTCTCAAAGAAACGCCCGATGCGGAACTCATTCCCGTGGCCGGAGAGAAGATGCTCACGCTTCTTCCAGAAGAAAGGGACTCTTGGGACGGTCACTCTCTTATTCCTTCGGTTCACGACGGTTTCTTCTACGCACTAATGCAAAAGAGGAGCTAATCATGTTCTGCCCCTTGCGTCGTCGGCTATTACTGATCGGGGCATTCGCCCTGATCGGTTTCAGCGGTGGTTATCCGCAAAATGCTCACGCCGTTGAAGCAACGTTGATGAAGGCCGAACTCAGTCTAGATGAACCCGGCGAACGTCCAGGACTCTTCGTTGCTTCTTCGTTCGAATTTGATCTGCCGCATGCGCTTTCCGAAGCCTTACATCGCGGTATTGCACTTTATTTTGTACACGAATTCCGACTGTCTAAGGAACGTTGGTATTGGTTCGATAAAACGAAGATTGAAAGTCGTTTCATGATTCGTCTGGCATTCGACCCACTCACTCGTCGTTATCGTCTGTCTTACAACGGTCTTTCGCACAGCTTCGATACGCTTGAACAGGCCCTGCCCTATATTAAATCGATACGTCGCTGGCGAGTTGCGCCCTCGGACGTTATTCGCAATACAGACGACTATGTGGCGGAAATTCGTTTTCACCTTGATGCCACGAAACTTCCCAAGCCCATGCAGGTGGTAAACGCCGGCAGTAGCGACTGGAACATTTCGAGCGACTGGGAACTAGTCGCTATCACTTCGGACGTTGTTACCATCACCGAGTAAAGCCGTGGGTGTTGATATGAAACATGCTTCGCTCTGGTTGCGAATCGTTGCTGGGATTTGCATTGCTTTCGCATGCCTCTCCTTTGTCGGTTTGGCCGTGAGTATCTCCACGCCCAAACTCTTTGACAAGTACTTCTCGGTTCTACTTCTTCTGAATACCGTCAACGCAGCAGTCATGATGTTGATTGTCGGCGGTATGTGCATCAAACTATCACGAAGCTTCTTTAAGAATACTTTTGGTTCCCGATTAACAGCGAAACTCGCCTTTACAATGGCATTTATCGCTCTGGTTCCAACGTTGATTCTTTTCGTCATCTCGTCAACCTTTATCAGTCGTTCGTCGAACGATTGGTTCGGCAGGCAAGTTGAGTCCGCCCTCGATGCAGGCGTAAACATCACACAAGGCATTCTTGCTCGCCAACAAAAGACCACTCAGGAATTCGCGAATGAAGTCGCGAATTCACTCTCGAGTACACCCCCCGCCATGATGATGAACGATCTTCTCAAAAAGCTTGAAGATCACCCAGGAACCGAAGCATTGGTTCTCACTAGTACGGGAACAGCAGTTGCGGCCGCAGGTTCGAAGATCAACGTTCTTCTCCCCGATCTACCTTCAACCGTTCAATTAAAAACCGCCAGAACAACAGGGCTTTACAGCGTCGTTGACGGCGACACGCTTTTTGAAACACACGAAAGGCCGCTAGATCACTCCACTGACCTTCGTATTCGCGTCATCGTGCCTATTCCGATGATCAAGAGTTACGAACGCGAACACGTCGGCTCCTCGCTTTTAGCAAGTACACAGTCCTTGCCGCAACTCTTCCTGCAGATTGTTCAACCGATCGAAGAAAACATTGCCGTCAACGCATCGAAGCTCGTCGACGGTTACCGTGAATACCAGCAAACGACTTACGCTCGAGAATCCATGCAAACCCTCTACTGGACGATCCTGACACTAACCCTCTTGATGACGATGTTTGCAAGTATTGCCGCAGCCTTGGCTTTTGCTCGCCGTACCACGGCTCCAGTTCTTCAACTTGCCATAGGGACGAAACAGGTAACCGATGGACATCTTGCTCGCATTACGGAATTTACGGGTAACGACGAAATCAATACGCTGACGCGCTCCTTTAACACCATGGTGAAGGAAGTGTCTGAAGCACGCTTGAGCCTCGACAAACAGCGACAGCAGGCTGAACAGTCACAAGCCTTCTTGGAACGCGTCCTTTCAAATATTTCGTCTGGAGTGTTGGTGCTTGACCAGTGGAATACCGTCGTTACGGCAAACCTTGCCGCTCGCCACATTTTGGGCGAAAAAACGACAGCCGTCGGCTCTTCGCTTCTCGAGAGCGATCCAGACTTTGCCGCCGCCATTGAGAAAGCTCAACAGCAGATACCCAACACAAAAGATATCAAAACTCTTGAATTCGAACTGCATCATGAAGACCGAACTGTACCGTTGTATATTCGACTCACGTCAATGGCGCTCGGTGCTCAAATAGGCTCGGTACTCGTTTTCGACGATCTCACGCAACTCATCAAAGCGCAACGTGCAACCGCCTGGGGTGAAGTGGCTCGTCGACTCGCTCACGAGATCAAGAATCCGCTCACGCCAATTCTCCTCTCCGCCGAACGTCTCGAATGGAAACTCTCGAAGAAAATCACGGACGAAAAAGACCTGGCTCTGTTGCATCGTACAATCACGACAATCACCACACAAGTCAATGCACTAAAGCAAATGGTGAACGATTTCCGAGAATTCGCGAAGTTGCCTCCTGCGATTCTAGTGCCAACGGATTTGACGGTACTTCTCAATGAAATCTCAGCGTTATACCGTAACGCAGGCATTGATTTCTCACTCAATATTCGCTCGACTCTCCCCCTTATAGAGGCAGATATCGTGCAATTACGTCAAGTTTTCAACAATCTGATTTCCAACAGTATCGAAGCCTGCGGCGGGCCAGAAAAAGCCCGCATCGTATTGACTGTCGAACCTCAAATGACACTAAATCGCTCGAAACCTCTCGACACTGTTAAACTCTCCATTGCCGATAACGGTCCGGGATTCAGTGAAAAAGTCCTGCAATCGGCGTTCGAACCCTATGTAACAACCAAACCTACAGGTACGGGTTTGGGTTTGCCCATGGTAAAGAAGATTTTGGACGAACACGGCGCCGATATCTCATTAAGTAACCGTTCGGGCGTTGATCAAGAAAATTACGAGGGAGCTTTGGTGGAGATTACTTTCAAAGCTTCTACCAGACCGCAACCCGACAACACCAACGCAGAGGCCTAAGACAATGAATATGAAGAAAATTCTCGTCGTAGACGATGAACTTGGGATCCGAAATCTGCTCTCTGAGATTCTCGAGGACGAAGGCTACGAAGTTCATACCGCGGAAGATGCCGCATCGGCTCGTCAGATTGTCACCGAGATTCAATTCGATCTGATCCTTTTGGATATCTGGATGCCAAATATCGATGGCATCACACTCCTCAAAGAATGGAAGCGTACGCAAAGCATTCCGTGCCCAGTCATCATGATGTCGGGACACGGAACTATCGAAACCGCTATGGAATCCACTCGTTTCGGTGCCATGGACTTTCTGGAAAAACCGATCACACTAAAGCGACTTTTGGAAACCTGTCAGCGTGTTCTTGAACAGTGGGACAGCATTAAGGAAGCCAATGCAGCCACACTCAAACGTCAGACTGTCACGGCCAGCAATAGTCCGAACCAATCTCTGCCGACTCAGCACAACGCGTATTACCGTGTCATCGACTCCGGCATTCCAACAGCAACCCAACCCGAAGCTCGTATTCCGATTGTAGAAATTCCAGCTTTGGGCATCGTGCTCGACTTCAACAAGAACTTCCGAGACATGCGAGACGAGTTCGAACGCGCTTATCTCTCCCGCGTACTGGAGTTCCGCGGCGGTTCGGTGTCTGCACTTTCGAAACACTCCGAACTCGAACGCACGCATCTTTACCGTAAGCTCAAGGGACTTGGCATCGATCCTGTGAAATTCATCAGTGCTGAAAACCGAGATCACAACCGCAGTTAATCTTTTTTATCGTTTATGAAAATTCTGATCGTGGGAGCCGGACGTATCGGGACTTCCGTCGCCGAAAGTCTGGTTTCCGAGGCCAATGACATTACCGTTGTCGATAACAACAGTGAACGTATTAGCGATCTGCAGTCTCGCTTTGACCTGCGTGGCATTGTGGGCAACGCAACAAGCCCTCAGGTTCTAACCGATGCCGGCGCAGCCGATACCGATATGTTGATTGCCGTTACTTCGAGTGACGAGACCAACCTTGTCGTCAGCCTGCTTGCCGCTCGAATTTTCAACATTCCCACTCGCATTGCTCGTGTTCGCAACAACGAGTTGAGAGGCTACCCTCGCATTCTCGGTGAAGAAGGGTTTGAAACGACATCAATCATTTGGCCTGAACAAGCCTTGGTCGACTACCTCGTTAAGCTCATTGACTTTCCCGAAGCCATTCAGGTACAACTCTTCGGCGAAGGCCTTGCGAGCCTGATCGCTGTGCGTACACGCGGCGGCAGTCCGCTGATCGGCCGCCCTGTTCGAGATCTTTACACACACCTACCTGATGTAGAAGCTCGTATTGTGGCCATTTTCCGCCGAAACCGCCGTCTCGAAGTACAACCTAGCACCATCCTCGAAGCCGGTGACGAAGTCTTCTGTCTTTGCGATACGCAACATTCGCGTCAGGTCGTCAACGAACTCTGTCTGCGTGATCGCCCGCTTCGCAACATCGTCCTTGCAGGGAAGTCCAACATCACACTGAGTCTGGCAAAGGAACTTCAGGGCAAATACAACATTCGTGTTCTCGAAAAAGACACGAAGGAAGTGAAAAAACTCTCCCGCGAATTGGGTGATGATGCGATCCTGATCGAAGGCGACTTCACGAGCGAAGATGTTCTAAGCGCAACCGGGATCGAAACCTGCGACCTTTTTATTGCTCTCTCGGACACGGACGAAAACAATATTCTTGGTGCCCTGCTCGCTAAAAAACTCGGGGCCGAAAAGACCATTGCACTGGTAAACCGCAAGGCCTACGGTGACCTGATGCAAGGTAGCCAAATCGACATTACCCTTTCGACCACGACGGCCGCTTTAGGTGAATTGATCCGTCACGTTCGTCGAGGCGATGTCGCCGCTGCCTACAGTCTCCGTCGTGGTGCTGCCGAAGCACTCGAAATCGTGGCCCACGGCAACAAGCACAGCTCGAAAGTGGTTGGGCGCCGTATCGGCAGTCTTCCTCTCCCAGAAGGATGCACGATAGGAGCCCTCATTCGAGGAACAGACGAAGACGCGTCGGTACTAATGGCCGATCACGACACGGTGATCGAAGCCGAAGACCACGTCATCGTTTTCGTACCTTCTAAGCGCCTCATCCCGAAGATCGAAAGGCTCTTCACGGTTGACGTCGGTTTCTTCTAAGGATACACCGATGCTCAACACCCTCAGATATCTCATTCTCCCCGTGCTAAATGCTTCGGGGCCTGTCTTCATTTGGTTGGCTAGCGCGCTCCTTTTGCCACTCTGGCTCTCCTTCTCGAAGAACGATGGAGCTCAGGAGAGTTTTCTCATCTGCGTCGGCGTTACCTTTGCGGTAGGCCTCTTCCTGAGCATTGCCACCCGCCCCTGGAAGCGCGAACTGACAGCACGTCACGGTTTTCTCCTCGTGACACTGATTTGGACTACCGTCCCGCTCTTTAGTACGATTCCTTTCCTCCTAGAAACTCCGCAATACACCTTCTCTCAGATCTACTTCGAGATGATGTCCTGTCTGACGACAACAGGTGCTACCGTGATGACTGGACTCGATACTATGGCCATCTCGCTTAACGGTTGGCGATGCTTCCTTTCCTGGATCGGAGGGATGGGCTTAATCGTGCTCTCCGTGGCCATTCTGCCGTTGTTGGGTGTCGGCGGCTCGCAGATTTTCAAAGCAGAAACTACTGGACCTCTGAAAGAAAACCGTCTGACACCTCGCATTGCCGATACGGCCAAGGCTCTCTACCTTATCTATTTGGCCGTTTCGGTCGCCTGTGCGGTGTCTTATCACCTTGCCGGCATGAACTGGGCTGATGCCATCATGCACATGATGACGACAGTGAGCCTCTCTGGAATTGCGGCTCATGATGCGAGCTACAACTTCTGGAATTCCCCCGCCGTCGATGCAGTCGCCGTAATCTTCATGATCATCAGCGGCTTCAGCTTCTCGTTGCACTTTGCCGCTTGGCATAAGCGCGACATTACGGCCTATTTCCGCGATGTCGAAGCCAAGGGATGGATCACCTCCCTCCTAATTCTCTCGACCGCCACAATTGGCATCCTCGCCTATAACGGCGTTTATGACAATTGGCCCGATACGATCCGTTTTGCGCTTTTCTCGGTTGTCTCTGTCGCGACAACGACAGGTTACTCGACGGCCGACTATTCCGCCTGGCCGCTCGGTCTACCAATCTTCATGGTAATGTCCTCTGCCTATGCGACCTGCGCGGGTTCGACGGGCGGAGGTGTGAAAATGATTCGACTCATCATCGTTTACCGACTTTTAAAACGTGAAATCACCTCGCTTCTATATCCGAAGGCGGTGGTCCCTGTCACGATCAACAAAAACGCCATCGGCAATAAGATCGCGTTCGCCGTGCTCGTCTATATGATGGTCTGGATCATGACTTATATCATCGGTGCCTCCGCCCTCCTTCTGTTAAACCTCCCTATCGTTGAGGCTCTTAGTGGAGCTTGGGCCATGCTCGCTAATCTTGGTCCAGGCTTAGGTGCCGTGGGACCTGTCGGGAACTACTCTTCGCTCGTTGACTCTCAGCTCTGGTGTTGTTCCTTCCTAATGCTCACTGGACGTCTCGAACTCTTTACCGTGTTCGCGCTCTTCTCCCGCATCTTCTGGAGAGTCTAAAAATCAGGTACAAAAAATGGATCGGTTGAAGCCGATCCATTTTTTTTAATTATCACTTGTTTTTACAGACGACCCCACATGATCGGCTCGTCCTTTTTAATCGCACTGACGATCATACTTCGCAAAGGGACGATGCGCTGATAAAAATTGACGGCATCGCGTCTACGCTTCACTTCTTCACGTTCCTGATCGTCTTGAGCCTCTTCACGAAGGCGCAGTTCGTGATCGTAACTTGTCTGCTGGTTGTAGAGTTCCTTATCTCGTTCCTTTGCCGCATCCAGCTTTTCAAGAATATCAGGCAATTCGTCGGCGACAATTGCACCTTCTGACGTCCAACGTTCGCCGATCACTTCAAAAATCTTCTTCGCATGTTCTTCAAACATGATGAAAGATCCAGTTGCTCGACAAGAAAAGAGAACCAATGCCATTGCCTATACTCCGTTAACAAGCTTGAGCTACCACTTCACTCGTAGTACCATACGATTCTATCGTAACAAGACGGAGACCATTCACTTGTCAGTCGGCATCTGCATCATCGCCCATGAACCGCTCGCTACCGCGTTCAGATCGGCGGCTCAACATATTTTCAGCGCAACGGGCGACAACCTCTGCGACAACATCGTTTGTTACGATGTGCCTGCCGATGTCACTGCCAGTGAAGGTCAGGCTCACGTCGAGCGACTCGTGAAGAGTTTTCCGGAAAACTCCGATATTCTTATTTTTACCGACATTGTCGGAGCGACTCCGTCGAATATTTCCCACCTCTATCTGAACAAGGCCAACGTACGCGTAATGACCGGCATGAGTTTGCCGGCTCTCGTTACAGCTCTGAGCAACATCAATGAGCCCATTAACCGTATCTGTACCTTAGCGGAAGGGGCGGCGCACGGCGGCATCTCCGTCGACATGGGTAAACCCACCATCAATCTCTGAGAAACGCCATGATTAGCGAAGAACTAACCATCAGAAACAAACTCGGCCTGCATGCCCGTCCTTGCGCGCTTCTCTCAAAAACTGCCAACCTCTTCTCCTCGAGCGTTCTCTTGACACACAAAGACCGCGCCGTTGACGCTAAATCGATTCTCGGTTTGATGACTATGGCCATGCCCTACGACTCGACAGTAATGGTCACCATCGAAGGCAAGGACGAGGAAAAGGCGATGATGAGCATTCGCGAACTTTTCCATAACCGCTTCGGCGAAGACGAATAGTTTCTGCGGGAGAGAATCCGTCATGACTGACGAGCTCAACACCTCGACTATTGAGGAAGGTGCCCCACTTGATAAGCTGAAGGGCATCAGCGTTTATCCTGGAACTGCTTTCGGTCTCTGTCAGATTTTTTCATCCGGCGACCTTGAGGTTCCGCAGTTTTCCATTGAAAAGTCTGCCACGCGCGGAGAAATTCAGCGTCTTCGTGCCGCCATCAACACAGTTGATAAGCAATTGGCAGGCCTCGCCGATTCCTTTGACGACGATATGCCGCCTGAAGCGGAAGCTTTTATCGAAGTTCACCGTACGATTCTTCGAGACCGCGTATTAATCGAAGACACAATCGAGATCATCAAGGAAAAACTCATCAACGCAGAATGGGCACTCTCGATCCGTCTCGAAAAGACCCGCCGTGAATTCGAAGCTATTGATGACGATTACATACGCGAACGCGTCAACGACTTTGCTTACGTTATTCTTCGCGTACAACGTGTCCTGACGGGCCGTCGTACCGAAGCAAGCCTTCTCAATGCAGAAGGCATCGATGCAAAATACATCCTCGTTGCTGAAAGTCTCGATCCCGCTGATGTTCTGCAACTTCGCGAACGCAACGGACTGGAAATTGTCGGTATCGTCCTTGAAGAAGGTAGCCGTACGAGTCACGTAGCCATTTTGGCGCGTTCACTTGAAATTCCAACCTTAGTCGGGGTTGAAAACGCAAGAGAACTCCTTCAAAACGAACAGCCGATTCTCATTGATGCCGATAACAACGTTCTCGAACTAAATCCAACACCGGCTCGTTGCCGCGATGCCAGAGCGCGTATGCGCGAACTTGCCGATCGTTGCAAGCGCCTTCGAAAATTGAAGATGCTTGATGCAGTCACACTTGACGGTCATACGATCAACCTGCATGCAAATATCGCTTTACCTGAGGATGCAACTTGGGTACGACGCTCCGGTGCCGACGGTGTTGGGCTTTTCCGTACAGAATTCCTTTATCTCAACCGCGAGGATCTTCCGAGCGAAGCCGAACAATACGATGCCTATACCAAGGTTATTCGTTCGATGAAGGGCGATCCAGTCATCATTCGTACGGCCGACTTAGGTGGCGACAAGATGCTCCCTGATGAGATCATGGTAAAGCTCAACGAGAATTACGCTGAAGAATCCAATCCTGCGCTGGGTCTCCGAGGCTTACGTTTCTCCTTCAACTACCCCGAAATTTTCGTCACGCAGTTGAGAGCCATCCTACGCGCAGCCAATAGTGGTAACGTCAGCATCTTGCTCCCGATGGTCACTAGTCCAGAAGATGTGGAAAAGGTTCGCGGTTATATTGAACAGGCTAAGGCCGAACTTGATGAAGAAGGAGTTCGTCATACCGACAAGATTCGTATCGGTGGCATGATCGAAATTCCATCCGCCATTATCATGCTTCGCGATTTAATCCCAGTTTTGGATTTCTTCTCACTCGGTACGAATGACTTGATCCAGTACACGCTCGCTGTTGACCGTACGAATGCGTCGGTTTCAACCTATTATGACGAACGTCACCCAAGCGTCCTACGACTTATTGCCAAGTGCATCCGACGCTGTACGCAGGCGGGGAAAAAAGTCTCAGTCTGCGGTGAAATGGCCGCGAGAAAAGAATTACTACCGTTCTTTATCGGTTTGGGCTGCAAGGATCTCTCAATGACCTGGACCCAGATCCCCGACATTAAGGAACGTATTCTGCAAACCGACCTTGCAAAGGCTGAACAGTTTGCCAACAGCGTCCTGAGACGTCGCTCGATCAAGGCGATCCATGCCTCGTTTGACGAGTTTGAAAAAACCTTTAACAAGAAGGGCACTGCCCAATTTAAGTAATGAACAGCTACGAACGCCCTCTCAACGATGACGAGTTCATCGAACTCGGCGAACTCCTTGCGAGTATTCCCGAACCTTTCGAACCTATGGAAGCCGACTACCTCGATGGCTTCCTGACGGCTCTTCTCTGCTTGCCAGAAGAACCTTCTCCGTCCGAATGGATGCCTTATCTCTTTGACAGTCAGGCCCGTGAGAATGCCCGACTTGAAAACGACGACGAACAGGATCGCCTCGAAGAACTGGTCTACCGTCGTTACCGCTCAATCGACACTCTGCTTGCTCAATGCAAAGCTATTGACCCAATCATCTACGAAATCGAAGACGACCGCGGTCATCCTGTGAAAGGTTACGACAGCGTTGCAGCAGTGATTCCCTTTGCGCTCGGCTTCTACGAAGTCATCAATCGCTGGGATGGCCTGAAGGAAACAGGAAACGAACTGATCGACAGTGCTCTTCTCGGCATTCTTCGTCATCTGCCCGAAGACATCGCCGGCGACCTAGCAGAAATCAAGGCCGACCTCGATCTTGAAAGCCCAATTGAAAATCTCAACCAAGCACTAGAAGACATTGCAGTGAGTGTCGCCGAAATCGTGAGCGTCACTCGCGGCTTTGTGTCGCGCGAAGATAAACCCGCTCAAAAGAAGCAGCCCGTCACTCGAAAAAACAAAAATGGCGGTTGCTCCAAAGGCGGTTATAACAACCGCCATACGAAGCACCCTCGCTACTAATCAAAAAAACTGAAACTCTTTGAGTTTTCCTTAAAGGCATTTCTTCACTCCGAGGAAATGCCTTTTTCTCTCACGTATCGGTCGGCAAGCCAGACAAGAAGAAAGACCGGAATGCCAATCACAGCCGTGAGGCAGAAAAAGCCCTCATAGCCAGCAGACTCCACGACGACACCGGAAAAGCCTGCCAAGAACTTCGGAAGAAGTAGCATGAGCGAACTAAAGAGCGCGTATTGCGTCGCCGAATAGGCCGTATTGGTGAGTCCAGAAAGGTAAGCCACAAAAGCAGAGCTCGCCAAGCCAGATGCAAAGTTGTCCGCAGAAATCGTGACCGTAAGAAATATTAAATCGTGTCCGACGTTCGAGAGAGCTGCAAAAAGGAGGTTGGTTCCCGCAGACAAAACAGCCCCAATCATCATCGTGCGAAGCACGCCGATTTTCATCGTCACAATACCGCCGACAAAAGCTCCCGCCAAGGTCATCAGAATACCGAACACCTTGGTAATGGCGGCCACTTCTTCCTTCGAAAAGCCCATATCGGAATAGAAGGGATTGGCCATTACGCCCATCACAATATCCGAAATTCGATAGGTTGCGATCAAGAGAAGAACGATGAACGCCCCTTTACCAAAACGTTTAAAAAAATCCCCAAACGGAGCAATAACGTTCTCGTCAATTCGTTCTCGAAGCGTTTTTGGCCCAGTAAAAACGACCCTCCCCCGGTGAACAGGCTCAGGTGAAAGAAGAGTCGTCATAAGTCCCACGGCAACAGAGCCAGCCATCGCAAGATAGGCTACGTTCCAGGCCCCCTGATCATAACCGCTGACGGTCGTGGCCATTCCCGCAATCGCTAGCGCACCTGCACCAGCCCAGATCATAGCTAAGCGATAGCCCGTCTGATACATTGCAGCGAGTGCCCCCTGTTCTCGCGTCTCAGCAGACTCAATTCGATAAGCGTCAAGAGCAATATCCTGCGTCGCCGAAAAGAATGCCGTCAAAAGTGAAAAACAAGCCGTCACCTCGAGAAGCTCCCCCGGATTGGAGAATGCTATCCCGCAAAGCGAAGCAACTATCCCCACCTGTGAAAAAAAGAGCCACGCTCTGCGACGCCCCAAAAGACTCGTCAATAACGGAAGAGGGAGACGATCGACCAAGGGCGCCCAGACCCATTTAAAACCGTAAACGAGCCCGATCCAGGAGAGAAAACCAATTGTCTTGAGATCAATTCCCGCTTCTCTCAACCAAAAACTCAAAGTCCCCAGAACCAGAAGGAGCGGTAGCCCGGAACTGAACCCGAAAAAAAACATCCGAAGCGTTGTCGGCTTCAGGTATACAGCGGTAGCTTTGAGAAGTCGCATGATTTACACAATATCTTCGCGACGAATCCACATCCATTCACCGGGTTGAAGTTTTTCGGGCAATTCGAATGCACCGAATCCAGAGCGATGAAGACTGTCACAACGGTTGGAACAAGCGGCGATCATGCGTTTAACCTGATGGTATTTTCCTTGCACAAGCGTCATACGAATATGGTGTTCATCAACAATCTCGACCGCTTTCGCAGCAACGGGCTTCGGATCGTCATCAAGAACAACACCTGAGAGAAGCTTTTCTTTCATAGCTTCGGTCACTGGATGACGGCAGGTCACTTCATAGACCTTCGCCACATGACGCTTGGGATGAATAAGGCGATGTTGCAACTGACCATCATCCGTCATAATGAGGAGCCCCGTCGTGTCGACGTCCAAACGCCCTACTGGCTGCACATTGCGACGACGTAGTGGGCTCGGCAATAGCGTCATCACAGAGGGATGAGAGGAAGGCTTCATTGAGCACTCGTATCCCGCAGGCTTATTGAGCGCAATAACTGCCTTTTCGCAATACGGCCAAATTTTGCCGATGCAACCAAATTCCAAACCGTCGACCTCAATATCTTCAAGAGGATCGTCGTGAACTTCACCCGCGATCGTCACACCGCCTTTAGCGACTATGTCCGCGCAGTCGTAACGAGTTCCGAAGCCCTGCTCGAACAACACATCTTGCAAACGCATTTTTAATCCTCAATATTGACGTTGTAGTCAACAATCACTGGGGCGTGGTCAGAGAACTTCTCTCCGACATAGATATCGGTAGCCACGGCTTTTCCCGCAATACCAGGCGTCGTCAGGTGGTAATCGATACGCCAACCGACGTTCTTCGCACGTGCCTGACCACGCTGACTCCACCAGGTGTAACGCTCGGGACGCTTATCGAGTCGACGGAAAACATCAACCCAACCGTGTTGCTCGAGTGTATCGGTCATCCACTGACGTTCTTCGGGCAAAAAGCCTGAGTTCTTCTGATTACCCTTCCAATTTTTCAGATCGATTTCCTTGTGAGCGATGTTCATATCGCCACACATAATGACTTCTTTTCCGCAAGTGAAGAGTTCATCCATGTGTTTTATCATTTCGTCCAAAAAGCGATACTTGGCTTCCTGACGAACTTCAGAAGAAGAGCCCGAAGGAAAATAAGTTGAGATTACCTTGATGTTACCGAAATCGGCTTCCATGTAACGTCCCTCAGGATCGAATTCCTTACTGCCGAAGCCGTAACGCACCTCCTTCGGTTCCTGTCGGCACCAAAGGCCACAGCCGGAATAGCCTTTTTTTTCGGCACAATGAAAGTAGCTCTTATAACCGCCTATCTCACGAATAGCCTCGGAAATATCCGCATCCTGTGCTTTCAACTCCTGAATGCAGAGCACATCTGCATCCTGAGTCAGAAACCACTCGAAGAAACCTTTTGTCTTGGCGGATCGAATCCCATTGGCATTTAAACTGATTACACGAAACATTACGGCTCCAAAAACATCGAAAACCTTATAAGAATACTGGCAATTGGCGGTACAATGCCACAGATATTCACAAGGCTTCAAGCCTGTTTCAGATTTAAAGATTCCGTTATGCAGCCGATTCAAGAACAATTTATCGAATTCTCCCTGAACGCCAACGTCCTTCGCTTTGGTGAATACGAAACGAAAGCTGGTCGTCTTTCTCCGTACTTCTTCAATGCAGGTCTATTCAACACTGGTAAATTACTCGACGAACTTGGTGCTTTCTATGCCAAGACACTTCTCGCTGCTCGCGATGCAGGCAAAATCGAATTCGACATGATCTTCGGCCCTGCTTACAAGGGTATCCCTTTGGCTGCTTCCGTTGCAATGAATCTTGCGCGCCTCGGTTGTGATGTTCCCTGGGCTTTCAACCGCAAGGAAGCCAAGGATCACGGTGAGGGTGGCGTTATCGTCGGTTCTCCCCTTAAAGGCAAGGTCGTCATCATTGACGACGTGATCTCTGCAGGAACCTCTGTTCGTGAATCCGTCAAGATCATCCAAGCAAATGGTGCCGAACCCGCAGGTGTGCTGATTGCCGTCGATCGCATGGAACGCGGTGGCAATGCAGTTGAAATGACAGAAACCTCCGCTGTTCAGGATGTTGAAAAGAGCTTCGGCTTCAATGGCGTTTCGATCATCAACCTCAACGACCTTTTGGCCTTTATGGACGGTACGTCCGACGCCGCCAAGACCGCTTCCAAGTACAAAGATTCCGTCGCCGCTTATCGCAACAAGTACGGAGCCTAATTTCCGAACCCAATCGTTCAGAAGATCCCGATATCCGACGATATCGGGATTTTTTTGATAAAAAAGAGGATCTTCCCGTTATCGGAAAGATCCTCTTCAATCATCGATCGAAGATTTTGAATGCTTAACTTATATATTAAGCACCCAACTTCTTGCGAAGCAATTCGTTCACCTGAGCCGGATTTGCCTTGCCGCGTGTCTTCTTCATGCACTGGCCAACCAAAGCGTTGAAAGCCTTCTGCTTGCCAGCACGGAATTCGTCAACAGACTTCTGATTCTGAGCCAAGACCTCGTCAATGATACCTTCGAGAGCACCAGTGTCCGAAATCTGCTTCAAGCCCTTGGCTTCGATCAACTGATCAACGTCGGTACCTTCGCCAGCCCATACAGCCTGGAATATCTGCTTGGCGCCCTTCTGGTTAATCGTATTGTCAATGATGCGGTTCAAAATCTTGGCGAGAAGAGTCGGAGTTACAGGCGCTTCAGCAAACTTCATTCCTTCCGTCTGATTGATTGAGGCAGAAAGTTCACCCATCACCCAATTGGAGGCCATCTTGTGGTCGGCAACTTGGTTGACAAGTTCTAGATAGTAATCAGCGATATCACGGCTAGCCGTGAGCATCGTGGCGTCGTACTCTAGCAGACCGAATTCTTCCTGCATGCGCTTGCAGAGATGATGCGGCAGTTCGGGCATCGAAGCTCGAACTTCGTCAATCCATTCATCGGAGACTTCGCAAGGCAGAAGATCGGGATCCGGGAAATAACGGTAATCCATCGAGTCTTCCTTGGTACGCATCTGACGCGTTTCCCCTTTATCCGGATCATAAAGACGCGTAGCCTGCACAACCTTTCCACCATCTTCGATCAACTCGATTTGACGATTGATTTCGTAGTCAATGGCTTCCTGAAGAAAACGGAAGGAATTGAGATTCTTAATTTCGCAACGCGTACCGAATTCCTTCTGGCCAACAGGTCGAACGGAAACGTTAGCATCGCAACGGAAATTCCCTTCCTGCATATTGCCATCTGAAATACCGAGCCAGACAACTAAAGCGTGAAGAGTTCGAGCATAACCGACAGCTTCGGCGGAAGAACGCATTTCCGGTTCCGTCACAATCTCAAGCAACGGCGTACCGGCACGGTTAAGATCGATACCAGAATGCCCCTGAACAAGACCATGAATCGACTTGCCCGCATCTTCTTCAAGGTGAGCACGCGTCAAGTTGATCGTCTTAATGTAGGGAGCACCTTTTTTCGGTTCGACAGGAAAACTCAGCTTACCTCCAAGAACAATTGGGAGATCGAACTGACTGATCTGGTAACCCTTCGGAAGGTCAGGATAAAAATAGTTCTTGCGATCAAAGACGGAATGGTTGGCAACCTTGGCGTCAATCGCAAGACCAAAACGAATAGCCTTCTCGACAGCATTGCGGTTCAGTACCGGCAGACTTCCTGGAAGAGCGAGGTCGATAAAGCAGGCATTCGTATTGGCTTCATCGCCGAAATGGCGAGGAGCACCTGAAAAAATTTTGGACTTGGTCGAGAGCTGAACGTGCGTCTCAAGACCGATAACAACTTCCCACTGCATGGTGTATTTCCTCTTGAGATCTTAGTAACCGGCCGGATGGCGGAGATGCCAGTCCGTTTCACGCTGCCAAGCGGCAGCAATGCCGAGAAGTTTTGCTTCGGAGAAGTTTTCACCGATAAGCTGAAAGCCAAGCGGACGACCGTTAGAATGCATACCGCTCGGCACTGCAATACCAGGAAGACCGGCCAAAGATACGGGAATCGTGTAAAGGTCGGAGAGGTAAGCAGACACCGGATCAGAGTGAGCATTGAAGTCGTAAGCCGGCCCCGCCGTCACAGGACTGATGATTGCATCGACCAGCTTGAAAGTTTCGTGGAATTCTCGAGCAATCAAGCGACGAACGCGCTGAGCCTTCAGGTAATAAGCATCGTAGTAACCGTGTGAAAGCACATAGGTACCAATCATGATGCGACGCTTGGGTTCTGGACCGAAACCTTCGTTACGCGACTTCTTGATCATATCAACGATGTCGTTGTATTCTGCCGCACGATGACCGTAGCGGACGCCATCAAAGCGAGAAAGGTTAGAACTTGCTTCGGCACAAGCGACGACATAATAAACAGGTACACCTAGTTCGGCCATCGGAAGTTCGATATCGACAATTTCAGCGCCAAGACGACGATACGTGTCAATGGCCGTTTCAATGGAAACGCGGAGTTCGGGATCAAGTCCTTCGCCGAGCCACTTGCGGGGAACGCCTATGCGCAAGCCCTTAACGCCATCGTTGAGATTACGTGTGAAATCTTCCGTCGGACGATTGACAGAGGTGGAGTCAGCAGGATCGAAACCGACCATGCTACCCAAAACCATGGCACAGTCTTCAGCAGACTGACCGAGAAGCCCCGCCGTGTCCAGAGATGATGCAAAGGCAATCATGCCGAGTCGGGACGGACGACCGTAGGTGGGCTTCAACCCTGTCACGCCTGTGAAAGAGGCAGGTTCGCGAATGGAACCACCAGTATCAGTCCCTGTCACGATCGGAGCTAGCCCCGCGGCAACAGCGGAAGATGAGCCACCGGAAGAGCCGCCTGGAACAGCATTGGTATCCCAGGGATTGAAAACTTTGCCGTAAGCGGAGTTTTCGTTGCTACTCCCCATGGCGAATTCGTCACAATTGAGCTTGCCCAAGCAAACCATGCCAGCTTCCTTAAGCTTGCTGACGACGGTAGCATCAAACGGGCTCATATAGCCTTCGAGCATCTTACTGGCAGCGGTGGAAGCCCATTCACGCGTCACAAAGATATCCTTGTGACCGATGGGAATCCCCGTCAGGGACGTGGCCGTGCCGGCGGCAATGCGTTCGTCAGCGAGCTTAGCCTGAGCCAGCGTCACTTCGGGACGAACATCCAAGAATGCATTGAGGCCACGATGGGCCTCAATTCTATTCAGAAAGTGTTGAGCCAATTCAACGGCCGACACTTCACGCGTAGCCAACTTCTTGGACAATTCGGCAACAGAGCAGAAAGTTATATTTTCCATTTTCTTCCAATCCGCTTATTCGATGACCTGAGGAACCAAGAAGCAACCTTCAGCTTGCTCCGGAGCGTTCTTCATATTTTCAGTACGGTTGTTTTCCTCGGTGACCACGTCCTCGCGCAGGCGCTGAATGCCGTCGTGTGGATTGGGCATCGGTGCAACACCTTCCGTATCAACGGAACTGATGCGTTCGATCATCTGAAAAATATCATTAAGCTCGCCCTGCACGACCTTGGCCTGCTCATCGGAAATATCGATGCGTCCAAGGTCAGCAATACGGCGAATGTCGTCCATCGTTAAGGACATATTCGTACTTCTCTACTGCTGGTTATTAAAGCGACTGAGTATCCAATCGACGCCTGTACAACTCTTTGTAACACTCCCAAACAAGAGAATGGACGAAGAGATCGATTCACGAGTTACGCCGAACGATCAGTTAGTTTATCATTAACAGATTGATTCTGGGTTACGTAACACCTTGCCGAAACGACAATTTTCAGCCCCGAACAAACAGCACCATTTCAAACTGCCTCCAGGGCGTTTCACACGCGACAATATGAAAATATCTGGATTTTTCCGCAATTATTTCTCTAATGACCTCGCCATCGACCTTGGCACAGCCAATACCTTGATCTACCAGAAGGGTAAGGGTATTGTTCTGAACGAACCGAGCGTGGTGGCCATTCGTCAGGAAGGCGGTCCAAACGGAAAGACGACAATCCATGCCGTCGGTAAGTCAGCCAAGCAGATGCTCGGCCGCGTACCGGGTAACATCAATGCGATTCGTCCGATGAAGGACGGCGTGATCGCAGACTTCACGGTTACCGAACAAATGCTCAAACAGTTCATTCGCATGGCCAACCCGTCGCGCCTCTTCGCTCCTTCTCCGCGCATCATCGTCTGTGTTCCCTGTGGTTCTACGCAAGTCGAACGTCGCGCCATCAAGGAGAGTGCACTCGCAGCCGGTGCATCCAACGTCTACCTCATTGAAGAACCGATGGCCGCTGCCATCGGTGCCGGTCTGCCAGTCAACGAAGCTGCAGGTTCTCTCGTCGTCGACATTGGCGGCGGCACAACTGAAGTCGGTTTGATCTCCTTGGGCGGTATGGTTTACGCAAATTCCGTTCGTGTTGGCGGCGACAAATTCGACCAAGCCATCATCAACTATATTCGCCGCAATTTCGGCATGTTGATCGGTGAACCAACCGCTGAAATGATCAAGAAGAAGATCGGCTCTGCCTTCCCCGGCTCAGAAGTCCTTGAAATCGAAGTCAAAGGTCGTAACATCGCCGAAGGCGTCCCTCGTACATTCACTATTCACTCCAACGAAATTCTTGAAGCCTTAGCCGAACCGACCAACCAGATCGTCGTGGCCGTGAAGAACGCACTTGAAAAGACACCTCCCGAACTCGGTGCCGACATTGCCGAACATGGTCTGATGCTGACGGGGGGTGGCGCGTTGTTGCGCGACCTCGATCGTCTCCTAATGGAAGAAACCGGTTTGCCCGTTCATGTTGCCGAAGAACCGCTTAACTGCGTGGTTAAGGGTTGCGGTATTGCGCTCGAAAACCTGGACAAACTCCACTCCGCTTTCGCTATCGGCTAGGATAATTCCCCGTGGAATACGGACCTCCGCCACTTTTTCGTCAAGGCATATCAGCACGAATCAGATTCATCTTTTTCGTGCTTGTATCCGTCATTCTCATATTGATTGACGGACGTCTTCGTCATCTCGACAACTTCCGTAGCGCGGTCGTCAGCTTCACAACCCCCTTGGTTCAGTTGGTCACCACACCCTTTGAAACCATTCGCCAAAGTGAAGAGTATTTCATCAGCAAAGTGCGCCTGAAGCGAAGCAACGACGAGCTGGCCGAAGAAAACCGCCGCTTATCGCTCGAAGTTGCTCGCCTGCATGAAATGCAGGAAGAAAACCATCGCCTTCGCGAACTGATTCATGCCGTCCCACGCACGGCCAACCAGGTCGTCACAGCTGAAGTGCTCGGACGCGTCGCCGATCAATTTACTCGCCGTCTCCACATCAACCTCGGCGAGCGTGACGGTCTGAAAATCGGCATGCCTGTCATCGGATCAACAGGGGCTCTCGGTCAGGTCACCCGCGTCATTGCGCAACAGGCTGAAGTCACGCTTATTACCGATCACCGACAGAAGATCTCCGTCATGAATGATCGTACAGGCGAGCGATTTATCCTCGCGGGTACAGGGGAAGACGTGATGGATCTGCTCTTCGTATTGCCAACGACCGACCTACAGGTGGGAGACAAACTTGTAACCTCCGGTCTCGACAAACTGTTCCCACGTGAAATTGCGACTGGAACCGTCGTTAAGATATCTCATCAGCCGGGCGAGACCTATCGTAGCGTTTCTGTTCGACCGACGATGAAAATCGACGACATTCTCTTTGCTACGGTCATCCTGACAGATCCAGACCGTACAGCAGAACTCGAAGAAACCCAACCACAATCCTCCAAACGACGCAGGGCCGGACGATGAATAAACCAAACACAGCCGCCTTGAGCACCGATTCGCAGAACGCTGCACTTGAGCGTCCTACGCATCCTCTTTGGATCATCATTACATTCATCGTCGCTTATCTGACGACGCTAGCATTATCGACCGTCCATGTTCTTTGGCTTCCCGACGTTTTGGCACTAACCCTTCTTTACTGGACCGTTCGCTATCCTCGTCATATCGGCATGACGATCGCCTTTCTCTGTGGAATTCTCTCGGACATTCACACAGGGAGTGTTCTCGGTCAGCAGGCACTCGCCTACACGATCCTTTCATATTCAGCGATAACCCTTCACCGTCGCCTGACTTGGTTCAACCCCACGGGTCAGGCACTTCACGTTCTGCCCTTGCTCTTGATGACACAGATCGTGGTTCTCCTTGTGCGTCTTTGGTTCGACGGTCTGTGGCCTGGCTTTCCGTGGTTCATGCAGAGCTTGACCGGAGCCATACTCTGGCCGCTCATTTCTTTCGTCTATTCGTGGCCCGAACGACATGCCGGCCATAACGACAACGTGCTTTAAAAGGACGTAAGTCGCATGAGTTTAGATTTTAAAGATGACGAGGAAGATCTCGCACCTTTCCGACGCCGTTTGGTTTTCACCTTCGGCGCTATCGTCGCTCTTTTTTTCGTTCTGATCGGACGCTTGGCCTGGTTACAGATTATCAACCAGAATGCCTATGTCGAACGTGCGGAAAAGAACCGCACTGTCACAGTTACATCGTCTGGATCCCGCGGCATGATTTACGATAGAAACGGAGAAATTCTGGCAACGAATTTCCTCGCCTATTCACTTGAAATCACCCCCGAAAAGGTTCGAAATCTAAATCAGACGATCGATGACCTTTCTGAAATTATCACCATCACCAAGGGTGATCGCCGTCGTTTCCAGCGTTTGCGAGAAGACTTGAACCGCTACGATTCTATTCCTATTCGTCAAAAATTGACCGATGAGGAAGTGGCGATCTTTATCGGTCAGCAGTGGCGTTTCCCTGGTGTGGAAATCAATCAACGCACCTATCGCATTTATCCACAAGGAGAAACGGGAAGTCACTTTTTGGGCTACATAGGCTCCATTTCTCAGAATGACAAGAAACGATTGAAAGAGGAAGGCAAGCTCGACAAATACGATGGCGAACGCGTTATCGGCAAAGTCGGTATTGAACGTAGCTATGAAGATACGCTCCACGGCCCGCAAGGTCACGAGACGCTTGAAGTCACAGCAGGAGGTCATGCTGTTCGAAGCCTTTCACTTGAACCAGCCAAACCAGGACGCGATCTATACCTCTCTATCGACATGAACCTGCAACGAGTCGCCGAAAACGCGATGGAAGGCAAAACGGGCGCTGTGATTGCCATCGAACCGAAGACTGGAGAAATTCTCTCCTTTGTATCGATGCCTACCTATAACCCGAACCTTTTCCCTGGCGGAATCGATCCAGAAAATTGGAACGAACTCAATACGTCCGAAACGAAGCCGTTGCTGAACCGTGCAATGCGTGGCCTTTATCCGATCGGGTCTACTTATAAACCCTTTGTGGCGTTAGCCGGTCTCGAGCTTGGAGTAACCTCCCCCGAGCACGTCATTCAAGATACAGGTGTCTTTACCGTAGGCAACCACCGTTTCCGTGACATGAGCGGCGTGGTTAAAGGCAAAGTAGATCTTCGCCGTTCAATCGCCATCTCTTCCGACGTTTATTACTACTGGCTCTCAATCGAACTCGGTGTTGACGGAATTTATCACTTCATGAAGCCCTGGGGTTTCGGGCAGAAAACGGGAATCGATCTGATCGGCGAACAAACGGGTATTCTCCCTAGCCGGGAATGGAAAGAACAGCGTTTCGGCCGTTCGTGGTTGCTCGGTGACACTCCGTCGATTGGTATCGGACAGGGTTATAACGCCTTCACACTTTTGCAACTCGCGCATGCAACCTCGACACTAGCCAACCGAGGCGTCGTTATGACACCACATTTCGTACGTTCGACAGTTGATCCCGTCACTTCTGACGAAATGGTCACGCCGCTTGTGCCCACAAATACGATCGAACTCCGCCCGAGAAATCTCGACGCTGTTATTAACGGCATGATAGATGTGGCTCGAATCGGAACTGCGAAGGCCGCCTTTGCCGGTACGCCCTATCAGGTGGCCTGCAAGACAGGCACTGCACAGGTCATTACCGTTGCACAGGACGATAAGTACGATGCAAAGAAACTGAAGCGTCAATACCACGACCACGCGCTTTTCATCGCCTTTGCCCCCGCCAAAAACCCCAAGATTGCCTTGGCCGTTTTGGTTGAAAATGGCGGTTTCGGCGCCAAGGCCGCAGCGCCCGTGGCCCGAAAGATAATCGACTACTGGTTGACAGGGGAAAATTCCCTCAAGCTACCACCGCCCCAAGGGCACAAGCTTATGAAATCGCAATCCGCGAAAAAGTGATCAATAGGGAGAATGTGTTTTGCTTGATGCCGTCACTCAAAATGGCTTCTTATTCGCTCGTTATGCCATCGGTCGATTTTTTCGTTCCGACCTTCTTCTTCTCACGATCGTTGCCACACTAACAACGATCGGATTTGTCGCGCTCTATTCTGCGGGCTACAGCTTCCCGTGGCGCGTTGACAACCAAATCCGCAACATCATGATTGCCACCGTCGGCATGAGTGTCGTAGCGATAATTCCCATCAAATACATTAAGAGAATCGCCACACCGCTTTTTGTTATTGGTTGTGTTCTTCTGGTTCTTACACTAGTCGCTGGCGTCACCGTCAAAGGGGCAACACGCTGGGTCAATATTGGCATTCGCATTCAGCCGTCAGAGTTGATGAAACTCGCCGTACCCATGATGCTCGCGCTCTACTATCACACACGCAAGGATGACATCGGCAACCTACATCACCTGATTGCTGGAATGATGTTGCTTTTCCCTGTGGCCCTGATTCTTAAACAACCAGACCTAGGAACATCGATTCTTGTCGGTTTAGCCGGTTTCGCTGTGATTTTCTTTGCAGGCCTCAGCCGAAAATTCATCATCGGTCTCGGCGTCTCAATCGTTGCTATGATGCCTTTCATCTGGAATGTCCTTCACGACTACCAAAAAGAACGCATCATGACCTTGTTGGATCCCACCACGGACCCACTTGGAAAGGGTTTTCATACCCTTCAGTCTCTAATCGCTATTGGCTCAGGCGGTCTTACAGGAAAAGGCTGGATGGAAGGCACTCAGGCACATCTTGATTTCATTCCAGAAAGAACCAGCGATTTTCTCTTTGCAGTTTATGGAGAAGAGTTCGGTTTTGTTGGCTCTTTAGTACTCCTTTTCCTCTACACACTCTTGATTGCGCGAAGTTTTTATATTGCAGCCTATGCTGAAGACCGCTTCAGTCGACTGCTTGCAAGCGCCATCGGAACCATCTTTTTTTCCTATACCTTCGTCAACATCGGAATGGTGAGTGGTATTCTCCCTGTTGTAGGTGTCCCCCTACCGTTTATGAGTTATGGTGGTACCGCTCTACTAACGCTCGGTGTATGTACCGGTCTCTTGCTTTCCATCTCTGCTGATTCGCGACGATAGGCGCGCATCGTTTATTTGCGGAAGAAATATGAAACACTCAATCGTTTTCAGTACAGTCCTGACTACGGTCCTAACGCTTGTCGGCTGTTCGTCAAACAGCGGGAAATTCTATCAACATGACGGCCCCCCGATAGTTGATCCAATTTTTTCTGCCTCTTCCGCCAAGCCGCGTGTTGAGTCTTTCCGACCTGCCTCTTTGCGTCCTTACACTGTTATGGGACAACGCTTTGTTCCCGTGACAGCCGACATTCCTATAGAACAAACCGGCATCGCTTCTTGGTATGGTCGACAGTTCCACGGCAATAAAACCTCCATCGGCGAAACCTACGACATGCACTCCATGACGGCAGCCCACCCGACAATGCCTCTGCCAAGCTATGCTCGTGTTACCAATCTTGAAAACGGCCGATCTGTTATCGTTCGTGTCAATGATCGCGGTCCCTTCCTTCATGACCGCATCATTGACCTCTCGTATGCCGCAGCCACCGAACTCGGCTACTCAAAGAAAGGGACGGCCCGAGTGAAGGTTCGTCGTATCACCAACACCGAAATTGCTAGCGGCACATGGAAAAATCCGAACGCCTCTCAACCGATCGTTCAGCCTAGCCAGAATCTATACGTACAGGCCACCCCCAGTATCCCCGTTGTAACCGCACCGTCATACGGATGGAGCGTTCAGACTGGTTTCTTCACGGATGCTAGCAACGCACAGCATTTTGCCGCTCATACCGAAGCTATTCTTTCATCCAACGGCTCGTATCAACCAGTCCGTATCGTCAAAGATCAGAACGGTTATCGTGTTCTCCTCGGCAAAGAACTCGACACCAATACCGCTCGTGAACAGACTCGTGTAGCCAGAGATCTACTTGGCGTTGAAGCCTTCATTATTCAGCGCTAACTTTTTAAGTTCATATACAAAGCAAAGATCATGTCCTTACCTACTTCCGTTTATCAATCGATTGAACGTGCTTGGGCCAACGAAACGCTTGATGCCATGAAACAGTTCATTCGTCTGCCCTCCAAGTCCCGCAACTTCGATAAAGACTGGGAAGCCCACGGTTATCTTTTGCAGGCTCTAAAAGATGCTGCCGACTTCGGTAAAAAGTACATCCCGAACGGTACGTTCGAAATCATTCAGACGCCAGGCAAAACACCAGCACTCTTCGTTGACATTCCCGCCTTCAAGAACCACAAGGGCAAACCCGCTTTCTATTACGGCCATTTCGACAAACAGCCTGAAACACTCGACGGTTGGTACGAAGGCTTCGGCCCTTGGATTCCCGTAGTGAAGGATAACCGTCTCTACGGCCGCGGTTCCGTTGACGACGGCTATAGCTTCTACCTAATGATCACGATGGTGAAAGCACTCGAAGAAAACGGTATCGCTCACCCTGTTATCAAGGGCATTTTTGAAACAGATGAAGAATCTGGCTCTCGCGATCTGCCCTACTATATCGAAACTCTGGCTCCCCGTATCGGTGAGCCGGCTTTCCTCACAATCATCGACCTTGACTGCGCCGACTGGTCCCGTCCTTACCTTACGCAGTCTCTTCGTGGCGTTTGCGTGATGACGGTCACCGTCAAGGTGCTCGACGTTCCAGCTCACTCCGGTGCAGCAAGTGCCATCGTACCGAGCTCCTTCCGTATCATGCGTCAACTCCTTGATCGCATCGAAGATCCAACTACAGGCGAAATTCTTCTGCCAGAACTCCACACACAGATCCCCGAAGAATACATCAGGAGCATCGCAGAACAGGCTGAAGAATTCGATGTTCGTAAGAAGTTCTCTTGGGCCGGCAATACCAACGCAGGCAAAACAGCTGCACAAGCTATGCTCGACAACACGTGGAAACCCTCGCTCGCCATTATCGGTGCAGACGGTCTTCCAGATATCGGTAGCGCTAGTAACCTGATTCGTACGAGTACCTCACTGGTTCTCTCCTTCCGCATTCCGCCTGGAGTTAACGGCCGAACTGCTCTCGATGCCGTGAAAAGAGTCCTCACAACTGATGTTCCTTACGGCGCCCAAGTCACGATAAGTAACACCGCCGGTGAAGGAGGTTTCGTTGCCGAACCCCTCAGCGGTTGGTTGGCCGAAGAAATGGACAATGCCGGTCTTCGTCACTTTGGCAACAAGACGGGCTACATCTTCTGCGGTGCGTCTATCGGTACCTTGCCCTGCTTCCAGCGTGCCTTCCCGACTTCTCCCTTTGTCAATACCGGCGCTCTTGGCCCTGGTGCAAACGCTCACGCTCCCAACGAGTTCTTGGATCTCAAATACACCGTAAAACTTTCCTGCGTGCTCGCAGACATTCTGGCGAGCATTCCCGACAAAGAATAAGGAATTGATCAAGATGAGACGCGATTGCGTAACTCAAGTGATCGTCGACTGGGGCGACGGTGAATGGGAAAACTTCGCAACTCCCTTTGAAGCCGAACGCTATATCAACGCCATGATCGACGAATTGGACATTCCGCTTGCCGCTTGGCTCGAAGACATGCAAGGTCGAAAAAAGTGGAACTATGAAATAGTCGAGGATGAGACCGGTGTCTTCCGCCTCGTTGATGATTAAGGAGCTTTTGCTATGGCTTGTGTTTTGTGTGGTGATTTGCCGACGAAATTCTGGGAAAACGAACACTTCAGCATCATCGATGCCAGCGACAACAACTTTCCCTGTTTTGTGCGCGTAATTGCCAAGCGCCATGTTGCGGAAATGTCATTACTTACCCAAGAGGAACGTACGATGCTCTGGTCGATTCTCAATATTGTTGAGAAAACTATGTTGATCGAACTCCACCCGGACAAGATCAATTACGCGCAGTTCGGCAACATGGTTCCTCACCTACATTGGCATGTGATTGCCCGATGGAAGGACGACACGCACTTTCCGGAATGTCCCTGGGGCTCGAAGCTACGCGAAGTCTCGCAAGAATGGTACGTTAATCGCCAAACCAGAATGAAGAGCTTTAAGAGTGCTCTGAGCAAAGCACTCGACGAAGCTAACGTTTAAACTCTTTTAGCTTAAAAACCCCATTGCGTCTGAACTATCCCCAGAAAGGTGTCTCACTTTCTGGGGATAGTTCAGTCAGCAAACGTTTTTTTTATTTATCAGTTCCTCGGACAAACATAAGACGGAATCTTTTGTTGGATGGCCATTTTTCTCAGAGCTTCCGCCCCTTTAACGTCGACACTAGGAAAAACCACGCGAATTCTCACCTTTTCAGAATCGTTGAGTCTCGACAGACGAACGTTCTTCACTTCATTTTGATTAACGAACTCTCGAGTCCAGACCTCCGCTTCCTTCATATCGTTGAATTCACGGATCTTTATGACATTCTCACGATTGCCGAGCTGCACGATTTGCAACGTCTTGACGCCGTTCTTTTCAAGTCTGGCTACCTCGGCCTTTGCTCTATTGAGCGTGGAATAAGGACCAATAAAGACACCATAAGAGAACTGTACAGGAATACTTTCAATGATCATCTGATCAATTAGCTCATTTTTCTCCAAAGGTTGGCGAAGATTCGGCAACAGTTCTTCATAAAAAGGCCCCAACAGTATGCAACTGACCTTTCCGACATTCTCTTTTGTCAAAGGAATCAAGCTTTCTTCGACCGGCTTTTGTTCGATTTTGACGGCCAATTCTTCGCATGTTTGAATCACTGCCGGTGCACTCATTGCCGGTGCATCTTTACCAGAAATAAGTTCCGGATTTCGATAGGCCAAACCTTTGACACTGGCTTCACCTATCGTTCCGTCCGACACACCGACAACTGGCACAGTATTCAAACCGTACAAAACAACAATAGCAGCCAAAGTCACAACGACGGACAACAATGCAAACTTCTTCATGCGTTACGCCCCTTTAACCTTGGCGAGAGCCGCAAGACCGCGGAGAACCAAGTTGTGTCGAACAATCAGATTGGGAATTTCTTCTCGAAGATAGGGGGCAATAAACTGAGCCGCACCGCCAGCCAAAACCACACGAGGCGAAGTCCCCTGGTGATCCATGACGTTTTTGGCTCTCATGATTAACCCGACCTGTGCATCGATAATCCCAGCTGTAATGGCTTCGCTCGTTCGCGAAGGATAGAGACGATACTGACCAAGTTCGTCAGGTAAGGACGGGATACCGTTCGTCAGACAATCTCTCATCAAACTCGGCCCTGGGGCAATGCGCCCGCCCTTGAAGGCATACTCACCCTTGCCAAGCGATACAATCGAATCAACGGTCGTCGCAGTTCCCGTATGAACTACAAGCAGGGAACTATCTGGCATCGTATCTAGCGCGCCGACAGCTGCAAACCAACGATCGGCACCAAGTTGCCGAGGATTAGCGTATTCATTTCGAAGAGTGAAGTCGCCTTTGAATTGCGATTGGGATCGGACCCAGTTCCAATCGATATCGTGTTCATTAAAGAATTTAGTAAGCGAGAAAGCCACATCGCTCGCGGCAACAGAACAGCCGAGGATACGCGCGGGACGCATTCTGAGCCACAGTTCATAGAGTTCCTCCATGAAATGCGTACTCCCCCGATGAACGATCATATGGGGACTGTCTGGCTCATCCATTGTCGTCCACTTCAGGGCTGTATTGCCCAAATCAATCAAAAGAGTCGTCATAAGGAGAAATACTTCCCGAAGAAAATACCAGAGTTTCAGTACCGCTTTGCAGGAGAAGCCTACCGTTGTCGTCAATACCGACAACTTGGCCTTTCAGACGTTCGTGTTCGCTTACAAATACAATCTTTCTATTATTAAAAGCGTCGACTAACGGCCACTCCCGAATAATACTTTGATTCTCTCGAGAGAGAGCATCAAATATTCCCTCAATGAGCGCCGCCAACAATTCGGTTCTGAGCCGAGGCGTATTAAAGCTCCCCTCTTCGTCTACACCACAGATGGGCCAACCGTTTGTCGTTAATTTATTCTGGCCCGAGAGGTTGAGCCCAACACCGATGATCAGCGATTTGACATCAGTTCCATCTCTACACAATTCACACAGAATACCGCCCGATTTACCGTCCTTAATCCAAATATCATTTGGCCACTTAAGAGCAGCATGCATTCCTTTCCCCCGCAACGCACCTACAAGCCCCAGACCGACAGCCAGAGGAATCAACGTGAGCGAAAGAGAAACACGCTCAAGCGGTATAGCAAGCGAAAAATAAAGACCACCAGCCATCGAATGCCAAGACCGTCCACGTGTGCCTCTGCCTGCGTTTTGTACAAGCGCGACTCTCCCAATCGGTTTTGTCAAACGGTTGTTGAGAAGGTATTCCTTCAGGTCATCATTCGTAGACCCCGTTTCGTCAACGAATGTCATGTCAACTTTTTTGAACCATAGCAATTCGTTCGGTTGGGTAAGTGAATAAAAATCTTGAACTCTCATCAGAGGTCAATCCCAGTACTGGAATAACAGATAACGAAGAGAAAACTTTTTCCCATATAGAGCCGCTTCGCGGCCGCGTTGCCGTCTACAATACAGCGAAATTAACTCCTTTTGCTATGAAACATTCGATTCTTCTCCTCATTCTTCTCTCGGCACTCTCTGCAAATCTGCTCGCAGCAGACAATACGCTTGTTTTGCAGAAAGACCTTATCAGCCATAGTTGGCTTCAGAAAGACTCTCTAACGAAGTCCGTGAATCCAGGAGCTTTTACCCGACTGATGGCAGCCTATACAGCTCTTCAAATGATCGAGTCTCGCGAGAAAGCTAAAGATGCGACTGCTGAGAGAAAAGAGATCACACTTCAGAAAGGACTGGAAAAGAACATAAAATTACTCTTCATCTCGCTTACAGAGCCGCAGTACAGAGAACTTTTAAAGGCTCTCGATACTAATGACAAAGCCTTTGTGGAGGCTATGAATCAAAATGCCGAAACCTTGGGCATGGAAGACTCGCACTTCACATCAGTATTCCCAACAAACGATCGAAAACACCGTACAACACCGAAGGATCTTGCTCTCTTGACGGAAGCAGTTTTCCGTTACCAGCTTCTTCGTCAAGCTCCAACCTCACTCAGCGACTCGATTCTTGACTCGCAACGCGGACGTCGCAACTTCAATGCAGGTATTCTGCAGACGCCATTTGTATTCGGCGGTTACCTTGGAAACAGCTGGAGCGGCGTTTTCATTTCGGAAAATGCATACGATTCAGGACGTTTCCGACGTTTGTTTTCCATCGTTCTGGATGCCAACAGCGTAGAAGATCTTACAGATCGTGCTGCTCAAATTATCAAACACGGTTTCACCTCTTCAGAAACTCTACCGCTCTTTAACGCTGGAGAAACCGTGGGGGAAATCATCGTTGCCCATGGCGACACACGCAAACTCTCCGTATACGTTCGTGAAGATATATTCGTCACGATAAAAAAAAGCGATCTTGAAAATAACAAGACGGAAGCGTTTAAAATTCTGATCTCACACGCTTCTCCCCTCAAGGCACCGATTGCCAAAGGCGAAGAGGTCGGAAAAATGACGGCCTTTCTGCATGACCAGGCTTTGCTTGAAGTCCCTGTATTCGCAAAATCTACGGTCAATACGGGTAACTTCTGGCAACGTTTCACCGATACCGTCAGATTTGCACTGAATTCTCAAGAAACAAAGGACAATCACTAAAATGGCTGACAACAACACTCCCGCCACCGATGCACAGCAGGAAGAACTCATGAAGTTCCCTATGCTCTTTCCGATCAAGATCATGGGACTGAACAATCCAACTTTTCCCGGCATCATGTGCGACCTTGCCGGCGAACACTTTGATGACTTCGATAAGAAGACGCTTAACATCTCCTTCTCCAAGACGAAGAAGTACATGGCCCTCACCATTACGGTCAATGCCCAGTCCAAGGAACAGCTCGACAAGTTCTACATGGCTTTGACTCAACATCCAATGGTCAAGGTTGCGCTCTAAAAATGAGCTCACTTAACGATATTCGTCCGCACAGTTTTGCGGCATGGATGGCCTTCGTACGTCCGAAAACCTTCGGCATTGCCGTCGCTCCCATCGTAGCCGCTCTTTCCCTTGCGGCCTTTGAAATTCGTGACATTGATCCGCTGGTTGCCCTATTGACCCTGACGATTGCACTCATCATGCAGATCATCAGCAATATGAAGAATGATCTCGGATATACGGAACGTAAAGCCGAAACAGGCAACCGTCGCGGTCTCCCCCGTGCAACCTCAATGGGTTGGATCTCTGTACAGGCAGCCAGAAAAGCCATCTACACGATGATCGTTCTTGGACTTCTCAATACGGCAACACTCGTTTATTTCGGAGGTTGGGGCTTCGCACTTATCGGCATTGCCTCGATTATTGCGGCCTATGCCTACATGGGAGGTCCGAAACCGATTGCTTATACGCCTTTCGGTGAACTAACCGTACTGATTTTCTTCGGCCTAACGGCCGTATGCGGTAGTTATTACTTGCAAGCATTGACGCTTTCTGCCAATGCCGTTCTTCTCGGTTTTGCATTGGGCGCCATTGCCTCTCTGGTTCTATGCGTTAACAACTGGCGAGACCGGGAACACGATTTAAGCATCAACCGCCGCACGCTCGCAGTCGTTATGTCGGCGAACGGTTTTCTCATCCTGATGCGTGTTCTGTTAATGGTGCCATTTATTGCCGTTGCAACAATGACGATTGAAAATCAGATGCTCTGGCCTGTTCTTTTAGTCTTTGCAGTCATTTCCGATGCCGTTCGCATTCCTCGCGAACTCAAGGAAAGAAAGTACGAAGAACTAAATCAGACGATGTTCTCCTGCGTAAAACTGGAAATGAAATTCTCGATTCTTTTCTCGTTAGGCGCTCTCGCGGCAATCATTATCTAAAGTCCGAACATAAAAAATGCACCGTTCGATTTTCTCGACGGTGCATTTTTTTGCTTTCTACAAGACTAACAACTTAGTTGTCTCGGTTTTCGTCTTTAGGACTCTGCATTTCAGGCATTCGACGCTTAATTTCTTCTGGAGTAGCAAAAGTAAAGCAATTTACCACCTGCAGAACATCGGGAATCTGTGCAACCTTCTGCGTGATCGTATTCGCTTCAGCTCGAGTCACGATCCCCATCAAATAAACAATCTTTCGATCAACAACCACCTTAACTTGATTGAGGGAAGTGTTCTGAGAACTGAACAGCGAAGCACGAACCTTGTTGGCAAGCAATGTATCGGACAAACGGGTCGCCATGCTCGAATGTTCCATCACAGCTAATTCATTCACCACGCTCTTCACGTCAAGACTCAATCGAGCTACTTCTTGCGCCTGTAACTTCTGAGCCTGCGTCAATACCTCGCCAGTTAGCAAAATCTTACCCTCAAAGCTAGTTACCGTCACATGGATATTATCCTGACCTAAAGCTTCGACAATATTGTAGACAACGCGCTTTTCAAGCATTTCGTCAGTCACAATGCTACCAGTCGAACGACGATCCGTCACGACGGTAGCTGTTGTCAACGCGGCACCACCTATCAGCACAGGTGCACAACCGCTCACGAAGATTGTTGCGCTCACCGCCAGAAGCAAAGCGACATTATTCATCTTCAACATAGTTAATTGATCCTCATAACATGTGTTCACGATCGATGGACTCTATACGCATGAAGCGGAATCCGGACTCGAATCAAAACTCACTACTGATTGAATGATACCCAAATCTGTCATTTTTCCCGTCTAGCGAAATAAATTCGAACAGATCAACAAAATTCCTCATCTGAATTTCGAGAAGAAAAAGAGAACTGTTCATGTGAACAGTTCTTCTATAACAAAAACAAAAATGTTGAGATTGTTCTGGATATCTTTGTTGATAAGTTTTGGATGTTTTCTTCCGAAAAGTGGATAACTTTTTTGTTCGGTAATTTTTTTGCTTTTCATCCACAATCTGTCCCGTGTTTCCCACAAGAATTCTTCAGCCTTATCCACACGCTTATCCTGAAGACAAGTCTCTGAAAAATAATTGCGAAAAATGATTTATGCACAGCTTTGAAAGTGCCTACTACTACATACTACTAACATAAAAAAATCATCACTTATTATTTTTGAGTGTGAAAGTTTTGAGAACCGGGTTGAACTTGAAAAGTTGCGCATTTAAAAAGACCGCATTGAAAAGTTACATCAACGAGTAAGAAGTAAAGCAATAAAAAACGCCGTTTTTTCAGAAAACGGCGTGTGGAAAAGCTGTGCAGTATGTTGTGGGTTTGCTGTGGATTATCTATATTTTCCCTTATTTATCATCTACTTGAGAATACGCAATAGCAAATTTTTTCGTTCTTAATCATTTACAAAGCGCTGTTTCGCACAGAATAGATCGCATCTTGAACGGCCCTAGAAGCGCTGTAATCGCTCGAGGCTTGGTTGCAACTGCCAACGAGTACATATTCCTTATCAAGCACATTGAGCTCGTCAGAGAGCTCATCTCGAGGTTCGAATTTATCGGCAACGACAACGTGATCAATTCGGAGTGAAAAACTGCCCTGCTGATCATCGTCAGAACGTACTTTTATAGAGTGAACTTCGATTTGTTCGATCTCGGTTTGTTCAAAAGTGTTTACTCCGTGCATGCGTAACCATTGCAATTCATAGAAACGGTTGATGGCTGTTAGGTCTTTTTCGAAGCTTCCCTTCGGATTGAGATTGATCAGGTCTGTATGACGCGGAGGCGTCGCTAAATGCGGAATCACCCCTAAGACACCACCCCGATATTTGGCTGGATCGCCGATTCCCCATGCACAAAACCATTTTTCCGGATCTTCAATGGCAGGAGCGCTTAAAAAACGAGCAATATCGACGGCAAGTGGACCGCTACCAATCACAGCGACGCGGTGTCCGACAGGCATCTGTTTTTCAAACAGGTCTTCAGGTGTTAGTACATTCGGGTTATCAATACCAGGCAGACTTGGAAGGGTACTTTCACGGCCGACTGCTAGAAGAATGGCATGATCGGGAAAGTCGTCCTCAATCAAGCGCCCCGTGACTGTCGTTTCGAGTCGAATTTCAACACCGAGACGAAGAAGCTCTTCTTTCCACGCGGTAATGATGTTAAGAATTTTGCTTCGGCCTGGAATCTTGGCTCCTAATCGGAACAGGCCACCGAGTTCTTTTTTTTCTTCAATCAACGTGACTTTGTGACCAAGAATCGCTGCTTCTCTAGCTGCGGCAATACCGGCCGGACCTCCACCGACGACCAAGATCTTTTTCACATTTTCTGACTGTTGGATTTGATTGACCGCTGGAGCGGCAATCGAATAAATGTTGTCGTTACTGATATGGTCTTTATTCGCATGACCAACGTAAGGTATGATAGAAGACACATCACCTTTACGGATTTTTTGAACCCAACATGCATCGGCTACGAAAGGTTTACCGATTTCAGCCATGCTGGTCGGATACTTGGCTAAGAGCGTTGCAATGTGCTCTGGGTTCTGCAGATTGCCACCGAAGATGACTGGAACCTTAATTTCCGAGGTGAATTTTTCCATGAAAGGAGTCCACACCCCTTCAGGCGTCAGTTCGCAATCAACAGGGAAGGCGTTGGAAGAAAGGCCAATGTCGAAACTGAAGATGTTGACGCCTTCGTGATGAAGATTCTGTGCCAAGGTCAGCACGTCAATCCACGGTGTGCCTTTGGCATAAAGATCCAAAAGGGAAATGCGGTAGGAGAGGATCGGTTGCGGTCCGAGGTGGCCACGAATGCGTTGAACGAGTTCCAACGCGAAGTCGTGTTTTCCCTGTAATCCCCAGCTGTCGCTACGACGGTTGAGAATAGGTGAAGTAAAAGTATTGGGCAAAGACAGGTGACCTGCATCAATCTCTACACCGTCGAAGCCGCCAAGATGAACGGCTTCGTAAGCAGCAACGGCGTAATGCTGAATTAAATGGTCAATTGCGAACTTGGGAATGCGGTTTGCGACATTGCCTGTGTCTTTATTCTTGATGCGACTAGCCGCCAGAGCGAAGGGGTGCTCTGCCTCTCCTCCATTGTGTACTAACTGTAATAGGACTTTTGCACCTTCTTTATGAATAGCATCGGTTAAGCCTTTGGCATTCCGAAAGTAGGTTTGCGTCAGTTTACAGTCACTCAGTTTTTTTTTCCCTGTAAAACTCACGATCCCGTTGTTGACAATAACAAGTCCAGCCCCGTGATTACGTACGCGATCGAGATAAAAACGAATACGCTCCGTTCCGAAACAATCGCTTCCGTCAAAGCCAGTCGCAATCGGGGCCATGACAATGCGGTTATTTAGAAAATTGGCCCCAACTTTCAGGGGCATAAAAAGATGCGGAAACTGGGTCATGAGTAGAAGTGGGGATGAGAGTTAATTTTTCTTGTTATGAATACCGAACGGGACTAGTACACTGGGAACGACATCTGCACTCTTTTCGAGATGATTGGTTTGATCGTCAAAGAAGATGTGCGGACGAATGGTTTCCAAGAACGGTTTCTTCGATAAACCGTCAAGAAGGAAGAGTTCGGCTGCGTTCATACCGAGCTGCTTGAGGGTCGTGATCAGACGTTCTTCGCTCGGGGTGCCTCGGGAGGTTACGATGGAAATACGAATAGCAGGTTCGAAATACGGGTTTTCTTTTCCGTGTAGCTCGTAGTCAAGTCGCTGGAATTCCGATAGGCGACTGAAGAGACGCCCCAGAGGTCCTGGAGAATGAGGCGTTTCGGCTTTGTCTTGCTCAAGCTTGTGAAAAGCGTCGATACCAGAGGTTTGGTAAGTGATTTCGCTTTCGTCGTCGGCGATTACCCCGTCGAAGTCAAAGGCGATTCGCAGGGATTGCCCATCATCATCTTCGTGGATAGACGAAGGCATGACTAATCCTGCAGGATGACCGGCATCGAGCGAGTGTCGAACGCTTTCTGGGTTCGCACTCAGAAAGAGAGACACGTTGAATGCGTTGATATAAGGATAAGTGGACTGGCCCGATGTAAATGCACCTGCTTTGATCGGCAGTTCGTAGTAACGACAAGAGTGGAAGAAGCGTTGAGCGGTTTCTGGTGAGTTACGCGAGAGCGCGACAACCTGAAAAGGTTCCAGATCTCCAAAACGCGAGTTGAGGTTTAAGAGACGTCTGACAAAGGGAAAGGCCACACCAGGACGCAAAGGTATGTTCTTATGAGCGACTTGATAGCGTCGATAAGCCCGAAAACCTTCTTTTTCAAACAAAGAGTGTTCGTCTTCAAGATCGAAAAGCGCTCTGGAGGAAACGGCAATGACCAATTTTTTGTCGAAATTATTCATACCAATCTCCTAGGAAGATAGTCAGGGTTGGGAAAGACCTTCGTGATCTTTCCCGTGAGTAATCCCTGAAAAAATGCCTTTAAGCGTCGATGTTGCTAGCGTAGAGAGCGTTTGTCTCGATGAAGTCGCGACGCGGTTCGACTACATCTCCCATGAGCATCGAGAAGATGGCATCTGCGCTAGCGGCGTCTTCAATACGAACGCGAAGCATGCGGCGGACGGCCGGATCCATTGTGGTCGTATCAAGTTGCTGCGGTGTCATTTCGCCCAACCCTTTGTAGCGCTGGCGGATGATGCCCTTTTCGGCTTGCTTCAAGAACCAGTTGACGGCTTCACCGAAGTTTTTGACGTTCTGATCTTCCTTTCCGCGGGCAACCTTAGCTCCGTCTCCGATGATGCCTCGGAGCATGTCGGAGCTTTCGCGCAACTTCTGATAGTCGGAAGAGAGTGTGAATTCTGGTGTGATCGTCGTGGTCTTGTAGTTGCCGTGCTTGAGACGGTGAATTTTCAAGAGATGTTTTTCGTTTTCTTCGTCGTAAACGTTTTCAACGCGCACATTCGGATCGCGAAGTTCTTGCTGGAGAATTTCGGCCGTTCGGCTGGCGGTGAATTCGTTTTCAAGGTTGATTTCAACACCGGCCGTAATGGCTACGAGAGCGGATTTATCGATGGCGCCTTGCAGACGGGAAATCACATCTGCAGACTGGAGGTATTCATTCACAAGAGTTTCCAGTTCCGTTCCGCGGATAGGTTCATCGGCTTCGACGCTGTTACGATCCTTGTAGAGACGAGCATCCTCCATGGCGATCTTTAAGAGATAGTCGCTCATTTCACGTTCGTCTTTGAGGAACACGCCCTTGTCGTTCTGATTCTTCTGAACCTTGTAGAGCGGGGGCTGAGCAATATAAACGTGACCACCTTCAATGAGCTGTGGCATCTGACGGTAGAAGAGCGTGAGGAGAAGGGTACGAATATGCGCACCGTCCACGTCAGCATCGGTCATGATGATGATTCGGTGATAGCGTAGTTTTGAGATATCAAAATCCTTGCCGATATTCGTTCCGAGGGCAAGCGTTAGCATACGAATCTGTTCAGAGTCGAGAAGCTTGTCCTGCGCGGCCTTTTCTACATTGAGGACTTTGCCTCGCAACGGAAGAATGGCCTGGAACTGCGAATCACGTCCTTGTTTGGCAGAACCGCCGGCGGAGTCACCTTCCACCAGAAAGAGTTCGCTATTGGCGGGATTCTTTTCACGGCAGTCGGCTAACTTGCCGGGGAGACCACCACCAGAGAAGGTCTTTCGGGACATGTCGCGAGCCTTTCGAGCCGCTTCACGGGCGCGAGCTGCAGCAACAATCTTTTCGCAAATGATCTTGGCTTCGGTTGGGTTTTCTTCGAGATAAAGCTCGAGTTCGCGTGTTACGACTTCTTCAACAGCAGGACGAACTTCACTAGAAACGAGCTTGTCCTTGGTCTGGGAGCTGAACTTTGGTTGAGGAACCTTGACTGAGAGCACACAGGTCAGACCTTCGCGCATATCGTCACCTTCCGGATCAATGTCGAACTTTTTGCTACCAGCTTTCTTGCCGATTTCGTTATTAACGATGTAGTTCTTCAGAACGCGTGTCATTGCCGCACGAAGACCAGTCACGTGTGTACCGCCATCTCGCTGAGGAATATTGTTTGTGTAGGCGGAAAGCACTTCGCTGTATCCGTCCTGCCACTGCATAGCAATTTCGACTTCAACGGGAACACCGTTGCTTTGAACGGTTTCACGAGCGTGGAAGATTTTGTGGTGTAAAACAGTGCGGCTCTGGTTCTTGAACTGAACGTAAGCGACGAGACCTTTATCGGTCTTTAAGTGTGCTTCGTGAGCCGTACGTTGGTCGATCAAATCGATGGCAACGCCAGAGTTTAAGAAGGAGAGTTCACGCAAACGAGAGAGTAACGTGTCGTAGTTGAATTCGGTTATCTGCTCGAAGATTTGCGTATCCGGAAGGAAGTGCACTTCTGTCCCGCGACGCGTCGTTTGGCCGAGAAGTTTCATCGGTGAAACTTCGACCATCTGATTGGTACGCGGATCTAGCTGGGTTTCCGTCACGCGGTTTTTCACCTTACCGCGTTCAAACTCAAGTAGGCGAGCTTCGCCGTCACGGCGAACGATAAGGCGTAGCCACGTGGAAAGCGCGTTCACGCATGAAACGCCGACGCCGTGAAGACCTCCTGATATTTTGTAGCCGTTGTTGTCGAATTTGCCGCCGGCATGGAGTTCCGTCAGAGCAATTTCAGCGGCACTTCGTTTGGGTTCGTGCTTGTCGTCCCACTTAATGGACGAAGGGATACCGCGTCCGTCGTCAACGACGGAAATGGAATTGTCGGTGTGAATCGTCACTTGTACCTTGCTGGCAAAGCCTGCAAGGGCTTCGTCGATCGAGTTGTCGACCACTTCATACACAAGGTGATGGAGACCGGAGCCGTCTGCCGTATCGCCAATGTACATCCCAGGGCGCTTACGTACGGCTTCAAGCCCTTCCAAGATCTGGATGCTTCTTTCGTCATACACCGGAGCGGCCGTTTTTTGGTCGTTCTTCTCTTCCATGTCGGTCATACAAATTCCTGTGGCATCGAATCTTTCGAGAGATTCTATGTGCCAAATAAACGCATGTACCGGCGAGAGGCCGGTACATGACACATTAAGTTCGGTTCGTTGTTGCTTCAGATCAGATGCGCATCGGCATCACAACGTAATTGAAGCGGTCCTCGTTTTCTGGCATCGTGATGAGGACACTACCAGAGGCAGAGGAGAAGTTGAAAGACACTTCCTTATTCTTCAGAAGATTAAGAACCTCAAGCAAATAGGTGATGTTGAAGCCCATGTCGAGTTCTTCATAGGTCCAAGCGATGTCCATACGTTCCAGAGCGTCTTCATGTTCGGCATTAGTACTCTGAATTTCAAGCTGATTGTTGGCGAGAAGCCAACGGACACCATGGAATTTTTCATTCGTCATGATAGATGCACGGCGCAGAGCGTTGGCCAAGCCTTCTCGGTCGATCATGACTTGGTGCGGATTGCTATCTTCGTTCGGAAGGACGCGTTTGTAGTCGGGGAACTTGCCTTCGACGAGCTTGCTCATGAAAGTAACATTTTCGTACGTGAAGCAAACCTGTGTATCGGTAAATCGGACCTGAACAGGCGTGTCGTCATCAGGGAGAAGGCGGATCAGTTCGCGAACCGTCTTGCGTGGGATGATGGCCTGAATCGGGTTTTCGGTTGTTTCTTCTAGATCGATGTTGCAACAGGCGAGACGATGCGTATCGGTAGCAACCGTACGAACGGTGCGGTCTTCGATTACGAAAAGAACACCATTGAGGTAATAGCGAACATCCTGACTGGCCATGGCAAAAGCCGTCATCGTCAGCAGATAGCGAAGCGTGCGGGCAGGGAGCATGAGAGAGCTTTCCCACTGGCCTTCCTTTAGCACTGGATAGTCATCAGCTGGAAGCGTCTGGAGCGTATACTGGCTCGATGCGCTACGGATAACAAGGTGGCCGTCTTCGACATCAAATTCAACAGTGGACTTGTTACCAAGAGCGCTGAGAATGCTAGAAAGCTTGCCTGCGTTGACTGTGAAGCGGCTTTGTTTGCCTGCGAGACCAACGGGGGCTTGCGTACTGATCTGGATATCCAAATCAGTCGTCGAAAATTTGACAGTCTCGTTGTCCTGTTCGATAAGAACGTTGCTCAAAATAGGGAGGGTTTGACGCTTTTCTACAATCCCTTCAACGATTTTGACGGGCTTCAGCAAATCTTCGCAAATGCTCTGGATGTACTTCATGAGAAATTCCTTCGTTAGAGGGGCTTAGCCCTTAATCATTTGTTCGAGAACGTGGATTTCGTGGTTGAGTTCCGCGTTGCTCTTTCGTTCTTGAGTGATCTTGCGTACGGCGTGCATGACGGTTGTATGGTCTCGACCGCCGAAGTTGGAGCCGATTTCCGGCAAACTATGTTGCGTCAGCTCTTTGGCAAGGTACATGGCGATTTGACGTGGAAGCGCAATGTTGGCTGGACGACGCTTGGAATGCATGTCTGCGACTTTGATGTTGTAATAGTCGGCCACCGTTTTCTGTATGTTTTCAATCGTCACAAGGTTGTTATTTACCGAGAACTGATCGCGCAAAACATGCTTAGCGATGTCGATAGTGATTTCCTTGGCGGCTGCCGGTTGGAATTGCTGATAAGCGATGACCTGCTGCAAGGCACCTTCGAGTTCGCGTACATTGGACTTGAGACGCTTGGCAATGAACATCGCCACCTCTTCCGGCAAGGCGGCACCCATGGCTTTGGCCTTGTTGAGAAGAATTGCAATTCGCATTTCGAGTTCAGGTGGCTCAATGGCAACGGATAGCCCTTGAGAGAAACGGGAAATCAAACGTTGTTCGATATCTTTAAGGTTTCGCGTGTATGTATCGGCTGTCAGGACTACCTGCTTATTGTGCGGAACGAGGGCTTCGAAAGCACGATAGAACTGTGCTTGCGAACCTTTGGCACCAGAGAAGGACTGAACGTCGTCGATCAAAAGAAGATCAAGGCTACGATAGCGTTCATCGAACATCTGGAGAGCTTTACGGGAGTTGCTTGAATCGCGCGTAGCGGATGTGTATTCGCTAATGAAATCCTGAGCGGAAACACAACGAACTTTAGCTTTAGGATGCAGGTCGAGATAACGATGACCGATAGCCTGCATCAAGTGAGTTTTACCAAGCCCGACGCCGCCGTATATATAAAGCGGGTTGTACTGCATGCCGATTGTCGTTGCGACGTGTTCGGCCGCGGCAACGGCCAATTGGTTGGCGTTACCGTTAACATAGTTTTCAAAGGTAAGACCAGGCAAAAGGCCTGTTTCCTCGCGTCGGCGATTTTGATTAAGTTCGTCGCGCTGTTCGATAGCTTCGCCTTCGAGGGACTGGCCGATCGGACGAACGGTAACGTGTACGGAACCGCCGTGCACACGAACGGCCACGTCCTGAATGGTCTTCAGATAAGTCTGACGGATGGTCGCAACCTTGCCTGCTGGAGCTTGGAGCACGAACTCGCCGCGATCACTGTCCCAGGACACAGGTTCGAGCGGTTCAAACCAGTTGGTGATGACCATGGGAGGCAGTTTCAGCGACTTGAGTTGAGCGAGACAGTCTTGCCAAAAAATATTCATGACGGAGTGCGTTTAGTGTTGCCGACAACAGCATTGTTTTGTCGATGCCGAGCGAGCGGGATGTCCGCTCGCGAAAGAAGTTGCGTCGGATCCGAAAAGACACACGACGCAAATAGCATATTTTAACGGATTTAGAAGCGAAAAAGGAGCTATCTTAATACTTGTCCACAAATTGGTGTGGATAAGTATATCGTTAAATTTCAATGGGTTAGAATGAAAATTAACTGTACTTAATGAAGATTTACACAACCTGATGTGCGATAAATGCTCGTTAACACAATATATTGTGCTTGCGACTTCCTTGGCACAATATTCTGTGGCTACGTGGGAGGAGACCTACATTTTTTTTGCTTTTCGGTTTGACAAGCGGGGGGGGTTTGGAGTCTAATATGAGGCTTTTCGTGATCTGGGGTTTCCCTGGCAGAGCTGATCGTCGCTTCCAAGTCGCCGGTCGAAACTTTTCCACGGTAAATACTGTGCAGTTCACGGAGATTTTTTGCGTCGGTTATCACTCCTCTTTGTGAGTGAATTCAGATAATCGAACGTCCCCATTTCTTGAGTTTTCACTTCAGATTGGCATATCAGTGATGCCACTGAAGATTTAATGCCTTTTGAGGAAAAATCATGGCTACCAAACGTACCTATCAGCCTTCCAAGGTCAAGCGTGCTCGCACGCACGGCTTCCTGGTTCGCAGCCGCACCGTGGGCGGTCGTCGCGTTCTCGCTCGCCGTCGCGCCAAGGGCCGTCACACCCTGGCTCTTTAATTTGCTAGCTCACGGCGAGAAATAGCCGTGTCGAGCAAAGAATCGGCAGCTTTTGGATTTCCCCGTAGTTTGCGTCTAATTAAGACGTCAGACTATGGGGTACTTGTGCATGTGCGAAATGAAAAAGCATTTCGAGTTGCCTCGAAATATTTTTCATGTAACGCACTCACGTTCACTGAATTTCCCGGACGTCTTCGAGTTGGCATCACCGTCGGCAAGAAGAATTCGAGACGTTCTGTCGATCGTGCACTCGTAAAAAGAATTCTCCGAGAGGCTGCAAGAAAGCAAGCTCCATTCCTGATCGAGCATTTGTGCGAACAGGGCTTGGGGCTTGACGTGTCTTTGAGACTGAAATCTCCGCTGGTTTCTGTTCCAGGGAAGAGTCAGGGCGTCAAGGCTTTGAAGTCTGCCCTAAATGAAGACGTTGCCTGTCTTATGCAAGTGCTTTCGCGACGCGTGAAGCGTTTGCGTAAGCCTGGTCAGGAAAGTTGATGCTCGCCCGTCTTCTTCAGAAACTCGTTCGTCTGTATCAATTGACGCTTTCACCTTGGGTGGGGCGTGAATGTCGGTTTATTCCGACTTGTTCGAATTACGCGATTGATGCATTAGAACGTTATGGTGCTGTTCGCGGAAGTTATATGACCATGTGTCGACTTCTGCGATGTCATCCATTGGGCGGACGAGGTTACGACCCCGTTCCCGAAACGTTCCGATGGAAGTGTTGGTGCCATGACTGTTGTGATGGTAACCTCAAAGACGGATCTACAGATCTTTTCAAACTACCGAAAAAGTAGCAGATTTACTATGGGAAAAGACTTCCAACGCGCCATTTTATGGGTGCTTCTCTTTACCTCCTGCTTCCTGCTTTGGGATAACTATCAGGTTTATAAGGGCGAAAAGTCCTTCTTTTATGACCCTGAAGTTGCTCAGCAGCAGGCCCAGGCTCAGGCCGACGCTTCCGTCCCTCCTGTCGCTGCTCCTAGCGCCAAGGATGTTGCTGACGTGGTCCCTGTCGAACAGCCGAAGGATCCCGTTGTCGTAACGACGGACCGCATGAAGGTCACGTTTGACCGTGAGGGTGCTGTTATCGTCGGTAGCGAAATGACCCAGATCGCCCAACAGGCCGATTGGACTGAGGTCGGCCTTGCCGGTCTCATTCTTGGCCGTAAACCGGCGGAAAATCTCGGTAACGTTCATTTGATGGAAATGAGCAAGGATCGCCTTTATGTAGCTCAGTCTGGGCTTGTAGGCGGTAACTTCCCGAACCATCGCGACGAATTCAAGCTTGTCAGTGACAAGCTTGATATGGGCGACTCCGACAAGCTCGATATCGTTTTCGAAGCCCAGAAGGGGGACGTGACGGTTCGCAAGACTTACGGCTTCACAAAGGGCCATTACGGCATTGATGTCCGTACTGAAGTGAAGAATAACGGTGCTGAAGCCGTGACGCCGACGATCTACTACCAGATTACGCGTGACTCTGGCAAGCCGGTCGGCGAAAGCTCCATGTACCAGACTTTTACAGGGCCGGCTGTCTACTCTTCCGAAAGCAATTTTGAAAAGCTCTCCTTCGATGATATTGAAGACAACAGCGCTTCTTTCGAAAAGCATACGGATAACGGTTGGATTGCTCTCGTTCAGCACCACTTTGTCAGCGCTTGGGTTCCCACTCAGGGCATCGAACGTGAAAACTACGCTCGCGAAATCGGTAAAGACGTTTTCTCTATCGGTACGATGGTGAAGCTTCCCTCTGTGGCTCCAGGTCAAACTGTTGTCGAAAACGCAGTTCTTTATTCCGGTCCGCAGGATCAGAAGCGTCTCGAACAGATCGCTCCGGGGCTTGAACTTGTGGTCGACTACGGTTGGCTCACGTTCCTTGCCAAGCCTATCTACTGGCTCCTTGCCGTCCTTTATGACATGGTTGGCAACTGGGGCTGGGCTATTGTGCTCTTGACCTGTATCGTGAAGCTCATCCTCTACCCGATTTCTGCCGCTGGCTATCGTTCGATGGCTCGTATGAAGGAAATCACGCCGCGTATGAAGCAACTTCAGGATCGCTATAAAGACGACAAGCAGCGCCTCAATCAGGCTATGATGGAACTTTACAAGAACGAAAAGATCAACCCTGTTGGCGGTTGTCTGCCTCTTCTTTTACAGATTCCGGTCTTTCTCGCTCTCTATTGGGTGTTGATGGGATCCGTCGAACTTCGTGGTGCCTCTTGGATCTTTTGGGTGAACGACTTGGCTATGCCGGACCCCTGGTTCATTCTCCCGCTCCTGATGGCTATCACTATGTTCCTTCAGATTCTTCTGAATCCGAAGCCCACTGATCCGGTTCAAGCCCGAATGATGTACATCATGCCGATCGTTTTCTCGGTGATGTTCTTCATTTTCGCATCTGGTCTTGTTCTCTACTGGCTGACGAACAACATCTTGTCGATCATCCAGCAGTGGTGGATTAATAAGACGATTGCTGCCGAACGTGCTGCTCGTCTTCGCGGTTAAAGGGTAATGATTCTCCGTCAAAAGACGGGGATCGAAGCCTCAAAAGAAGGGATGCTTCATGACGAGCATCCCTTTTTTATTAAGTGGTCAGTCATCAATCTTTTCTCGCGCTTTTCACCTTTTTGATAGGCAGGAAAAGCAAAGGCCATAACCAAAGCGATATACACCATATCAAGGTCATCTTTATGGAGAGCGGTTGTTGTGGTGCTTTGTAGGTTTTCGCAAAGATAGTAATGGCACCGACGACGACCCACAGAAGAAAGCACGTGTAAACGAGTGCTCGGGTTTCATAAGTCGAACCTAGTGCTGCGGCGGTAAGGGCTGCAATAGGGACAGAGAGGATAACGCCAGTACATGCGCCGACTAATGCGGGACCGAAAAAGGACGGTTTCCCGTCTCGAGGGTGTTGCAACGACATTGTTGTCTCGTGATTAGTGGAAAAGCTTAAATCCTAACCCAAAGACTTCCTCGTGAGCATTAAAATGCTTGCAATTATTTATTATCGGTTTTTGTTTGCGCAATAACCCCGTCCGTCTTTTTAACCGAACTTCATCGAGAAAAATGATTCATAGTGATAACGATCCGATTGTTGCCATCGCAACAGCTGCTGGTCGCGGCGGCATCGGTATTGTCCGTGTGTCTTTCAGCAAGACGCTTGACCGTGAAATGCAAACTGCGCTTTTCGATGAGAAGACGGTTCTTTTGCCCCGTCATGCGCATCTTCTCCCTTTTAAGGATGAAACGGGGCACACGCTCGATCGAGCGATTGTGCTCTTTTTCCCGGCCCCCAACAGCTATACCGGAGAATCAGTGATTGAGCTCCAGGCTCACGGCGGCCCAATGTTGATGAAGATGATTCTTCAGGCCGTGCTCGAGAAGGCTCGCGGTATGGGTATTCGTTTAGCCGATCCAGGCGAATTTACGAAACGCGCTTACATGAATGGTCAGATGGACTTAGCACAGGCTGAAGCCGTTGCTGATCTGATTGATGCGGTGAGCGAGTCCGCCGTGCAGGCAGCTAGCCGGTCGCTTCAGGGAGACTTCTCTCGAGCCGTTCATGAGATTTCGGAAGAAGTGAACGAATTGCGCGCTTTTGTGGAAGCCACTCTCGATTTTCCTGAAGAAGAAGTTGATCATCTTCATGCTTCCCATATTCTTTCCCGCATTGCGGATGTGAAAACAGCGCTTGAAGATGTGATCAACAACGCCCGTCAGGGGAGCGTTCTTCGTGAAGGTGTTACGGTTGCTATTGTTGGAAGTCCGAACGTCGGAAAGTCGAGTCTTCTGAATGCGCTCGCATGTCAGGAGGTCGCTATTGTCACGGATATTCCAGGTACAACCCGCGACAAGATCGAACACTGGGTCAACATCAATGGTATTCCCGTCAAGATGGTTGATACGGCTGGTATTCGTGAAACGGTTGACGTGGTTGAAAGTAAGGGGATCGAACGCACGCTAGCAGAAATCCGCAAGGCAGATGTGGTTCTCCACCTGACTGATGCTTCGGGATGTGTTGCCGACGACGAAAGAGTTCTTGAACGTGTTTTAGCCGAAGTCCGCAAGGGAGTACCGCTTGTTAACGTATGCAACAAGACTGACTTGTTGGCAAAGAAGAAGAGCGGAGAAAATTTCTTTATTTCAGCTCGTACCGGCGATGGTTTGCCGGCTTTGAAAGATCATTTGTTACAGGTTGTCGGTATGGCTTCCTCGACCGACGGTCTTTTTATGGCTAGAGAACGACATCTAGTTTGTCTCAAGGGCGCGCTGGAACACATTCGCATTGCCGTTGATATGGGAAGCGATATTTCGATGATCGAACTGCTTGCAGAAGAGCTTCGTTTGGCGGGTCGCGATCTAGGAGACATTCTGGGCGAAACGACCTCCGATGATATTCTCGGCATCATCTTCGGCAAATTTTGTATTGGGAAATAAATGCTGTATCCGGAAACATTTGAAGTTATCGTCGTCGGTTGCGGTCATGCCGGTGCGGAAGCTGCCTTGGCGGCTGCTCGCATGGGCCGTAAGACGCTACTCGTTACTCACAACCTTGACACAATTGGTCAGTTGTCCTGCAATCCGTCCATTGGCGGGATCGGCAAAGGTCATCTTGTAAAGGAACTCGACGCTATGGGCGGGGCAATGGGGATTGTTACCGACGAAGCTGGTATTCAGTTCCGTATTTTGAACCGTTCCAAAGGGCCCGCTGTTCGCGCTTCCCGTGCCCAGATTGACCGTCAGCTTTATCGTCAGGCGATGCGTCGTCGCGTGGAAAATCAGGAAAACCTTTGGGTATTCCAACAAGCGATTGACGACTTGATAGTTGAGAACGGCAAGGTGGCTGGTGTGGTGACACAAACGGGCATTCGCTTTGCTACTCGTTCCGTGGTACTCAGCGCAGGGACCTTCTTGAATGGTATGGTTCACATTGGACTTGAACACTATCAGGCTGGTCGAGTAGGTGATCCTGCTAGTGTTCGTCTAGCAGAACGCCTCAAAGAACTCAATATGCCACAGGGACGTTTGAAGACAGGTACGCCTGCCCGCATTGACGGTCGCACTATTGATTTTTCGAAGTGCCAGCGCCAGGACGGTGATTTGGATCCGATCCCGATCTTCAGTCTCCTTCGTCCTGCGCCAGAACATCCGAAGCAGTTGCCCTGCTGGATTACGCGTACGAATCAGAAGGTTCACGACATCATTCTCGCCAATCTTGATCGCTCGCCGATGTACACCGGCATCATTCACGGTATCGGTCCACGTTACTGCCCGTCTATCGAAGACAAGGTTAAGCGTTTTGCCGATAAAGACAGCCATCAAGTGTTCTTGGAGCCGGAAGGCCTTTCCGTCAACGAGTACTATCCCAACGGTATTTCTACGAGTCTTCCGTTTGATGTTCAGCTCGACATAGTTCACAACATGCCGGGGCTTGAGCATGCTCATCTTCTGCGTCCAGGTTACGCTATTGAATACGATTTCTATGATCCTCGCGGTCTCAAGACGAGTCTTGAAACGAAGGAAATGCCGGGCCTCTTCTTTGCAGGCCAGATCAACGGGACGACTGGCTATGAGGAAGCGGCAGCTCAGGGATTGCTCGCTGGTTTGAATGCTGCCCTCTATGCTCGCGATGAAGGCAGTTGGACGGCTCGCCGTGATGAAGCCTATCTTGGCGTGATGGTTGATGATCTGACAACGCGCGGCGTGACAGAACCGTACCGTATGTTTACTAGTCGCGCTGAATATCGACTTTCTCTTCGGGAAGACAATGCCGATGTTCGATTAACGGAAATCGGTCGTAAACTCGGTCTCGTTGATGACGTTCGTTGGGAATTTTTCTGCCGTAAACAGGAAAAGATTGCTGTGGCTGCTGAAAAGTTGAAGAGTACCTGGGTTTATCCTAATCTTCTTGACGAAGTGGAAGTCAATCGTGTGATCGGTGCTCCGATTGAGCGCGAATATTCGCTCGACAATCTGCTCTCCCGTCCCAACATCAATTTGGCTTCGCTTGCTACGTTGAAGCGTAAGGATGGTAAGAACCTTCTTGATCTCGAGGGCTACAGCGACGAAGAATGTGAACAGGTTGAAATCGAAGTGAAGTACCGCGGCTATATTGCCCGTCAACGTAATGAAATCGAAAAGACCGTTGCCAACGAAACGCTTCGTATTCCCGCTGGTATCGATTACGAAGCCGTCCCCGGGTTGAGTTTCGAAGTTCGTCAGAAACTGAAGGCTGGTTGTCCTGAAACCATCGGTCAGGCCTCTCGCATTTCTGGCGTGACGCCCGCTGCAGTTTCGTTGCTTCTCGTTCACTTGAAGCGAAAGTTTTATTACACGAAAAACAAAGGCACGCAGGCCTCTGGAAATACAGATGAATAATTGGGAAGCCCAACTCAAGGTTGGTTTGGACAAAATTGGTCTTGCCTACACCGAAGAGCAAATCGCACAGCTCGTGAAGTTTGCTGGTCTTTTGCAACGATGGAACAAGGTCTATAACCTTACGGCCATTCGTGACGATCGCGATATTCTGACACATCATCTACTTGACTCCGCTACGCTTGTGCCTTATGTCGCGAGTGTTGCCCCCGATGCTAAGGCTGTCCTTGATGTCGGCAGTGGCGGCGGTTTGCCGTCAATTCCCCTCGCCATTTTGCGTCCCGATCTAAAGGTAACGGCCGTTGATGCTGTCAAGAAAAAAACCGCCTTCTTGACACAGGCGGCGATTGACTTGGGATTGAGCAATTACCGTGCCGAACACAAGCGTGTAGAAACGATGAAGGGTTCCTACGACGTGATTACGTCACGTGCTTTTGCGAGCCTTGAGCTTTTTACTGAGCTGACTTATAAGCTCATGGGCGAGAACGGAGTTTGGCTAGCTATGAAGGGGCAGAATCCTGAGAAAGAAATGGTATCTCTGTCACATGCCAAAGTGGTCGAGACGATCGCTTTGAATGTACCGGGCCTTGCTGAAGATCGTCATTTGGTGGTTATGAAACTCGCTGATTGACGCCAGAAGAGCTCTAAAAATTATTGGTAAAAACCGTGCCCACAGATACCATCGGTGTTTTTGTCCTGGCGTTTACTGTGCTTTTGCCAGTGATTAATCCGTTTAGCGGTGCTATGTTCTACAGCAAGCTTGTCCGCAACCTCAACGACCGCGATCGTGCGTTTGTTGCTAACAGAATCGCTTTGTACTGCATGATTGTGCTGATTGTTTGTACGACGTGCGGTCAAATTATTTTGAATCTGTTCGGTATCTCCGTCGGCGTGTTGCAGTTGGCTGGCGGTATTGTTCTCTTTGCTATGGGTTGGAAAGTCTTGAATGCACCGACTCAGGATGAAAGCACTGACAAGCAGGTTGCACTGCCTCGAGCGAAGCTCAACACAATGGCCTTTTATCCTTTCACATTGCCGTTGACAACGGGGCCTGGCGCAATTGCCGCCGCAGTGGCACTGACGGCGAGTGCTTCGTACACCGTAGAACATTTCATCGGAACGACTTTAGCTATCTTTGCCACAGTTTTTATTGTCTGGGGGTGCTATCGCTTCAGCGATCGATTTAGTCGAGCAGTTGGCTTGGCCGGTTCGGACGCATTCATCCGAATTTTCGCCTTTATCGTGATCTGCCTTGGTGTGAGTATCGGTTGGCAGGGGTTCGAAGTACTTTGGCTCAATATTAAACCGACCGTATAAGTGCAAAGTGAAAAAACGCTTCGGTACAATGGTTGACATAACAAGACAAGAACTTAACGCTCAGCTTGAGTGTATCTAACCACAGAATAAATATGGCTCATGTTTTTTGTATAGCAAACCAAAAGGGCGGCGTAGGTAAGACGACGTCGGCAGTGAATCTTGCTGCGGCTCTGGCAGTTCTCAAGCGCCGTGTGTTGCTGATTGACTTGGACCCTCAGGGAAATGGAACCATGGGTTGTGGTATAGAAAAACGCAACCTCAGGAGCTCCGTTTATGAACTTCTGCTTGAAACGGCTTCTTTTGACGAAGTCGTTTGTCATGCAGAAGCCTGTGGTTTTGATGTGCTTCCTGCAAATCGAGAATTGGCTGGTGCCGAGGTTGAGCTTGCGACGGTCGAACGTCGTACCTTGCGGCTCAAAATGGCGCTTGCTCCCGTGTTGGATCGTTACGACTATGTGCTTATTGATTGTCCTCCGAGCCTCTCGTTCTTGACTCTTAATGCGCTTTGTGCGGCTGACGGTGTCATTATTCCGATGCAGTGCGAGTACTACGCATTGGAAGGATTGACCGATATGGTGGCTTCGATAAAGCGTGTTCACAAGGATATGAATCGCAAGCTTCGGATTGTTGCTCTGTTACGCGTGATGTTTGATCAGCGCATTACCCTGCAGCAACAGGTGAGCGCTCAGCTCTACAAGCATTTCGGTGAAAAGGTTTTTGCAACCGTGATTCCGCGAAATGTTCGTTTGGCCGAAGCCCCTAGCTACGGGTTGCCCGGTGTGATCTATGACAAGTCGAGCAAGGGCTCGAAGGCTTATGTTGCCTGTGCAAACGAATTGATCGAGCGTATTGAGGCTAAGGAATAAATTTATAGGTAGAGGTTAACTGTGTCGGTTAATAAGAAAAATCGTGGATTAGGCAAGGGGCTCGATGCTCTTTACGGTGAGGATTCTTTTGATGACATCTGGGACGATGTGAAAGAAGGTACAGCCCGTTTTGTCGAGTTGCCTATTGATCAGCTTTTGCCCGATCCTTCGCAGCCTCGCCGACACATGGCTGAAGAGCCCTTGAACGAGTTGGCTCAGTCCATCAAGGAGCAAGGGATCATTAACCCCATTGTGGTTCGAGAACTTGATAACGGTAAGTATGAAATCATTGCAGGTGAACGTCGTTATCAGGCCGCGAAGATAGCAGGTCTCAGCAAAGTGCCGACTATTGTTCGTGAAGTAGACAATTTTCAGGCACTAGCTCTTGCTTTGATTGAAAACATTCAACGTGAAGACCTTAATCCGTTGGAAGAGTCAATGGGGATTGAACGTCTTATCAACGAGTATGGCTATACTCACGAACAAGTGGCGACTGCTTTAGGTCGGTCACGTGCGACAGTAACGAACCTTTTGCGCCTTTTGTCACTGACCGAGGAAGTGAAAACCATGCTCTTTGAGAAAGAGCTTGAAATGGGTCACGCTCGCGCACTGTTGGGACTTGAGGGGGCCGATCAGGTTCTTTTGGCGAAAGAAATCGTTGCCAAAGGACTCTCCGTTCGTCAAACGGAAGAGGCTGTCCGTAAGACAAAGGTCGCCCAAGAAGAAAAAGCTCCCAAGAAGCGCGTGATCATCAAGACTCGTGATGACATTATTCTGGAAGAAGCACTTGCAGATACTCTGGGGGCCGTTGTGAAATTGACGGCGAACCAGAAGGGTAAAGGTCGTATCGTGATCGAATTTGGAAATCTGGAACAGCTTCAGGGTATCGTCGACCATATTCAGGCGCAGAGATAAAGTAACCAAGTTCGAAAGGTTATAGATTAAATCTTTCCAAAAAGTAACTACCTAAACGCTTAGCTATAGAACTACCACCTGAGGGGTATTTTTAGTAGGTCTTTTGGTTAGTTGTGTGAAGATGAAACAAAACTTAAAATCAACTCGATTTAAATCCCTCAGTTCTGTCGCAAGTATGTACGCCATTTCTGATATGATGCACACTTCCCTTGCGCAGTACGTCATTGTTTTCGTTGTAACCGCAATCTTTGCTGTTTTCGTAGGGCAGGATGCGGCTTACACGGCGCTGATGGTCGGATTGGCTTACGCTGTTCCGGCAACACTTCTTGTGTTATATCTAGCGTTGCCGAAAATAACGGCGGCGTCGTACAAAATTGGTGCGCACGCAGTACTTTATGGGGAATTTATAAAAATTGTGATCGTATTGATTCTTATGGGATTAATCGTCACATACTACGAAAATCTTCATTGGCCCGCTTTTATCACTTCGATAATTGCGGTGGCGAATAGTTACTTCATCGTGCTGTTCAAGAGAAACTAAGGATCGGTATCCATGGCAGAGGCCCTAACCGCTACTGGGTATATTCAGCATCACTTGCATCATCTCTCCTCTGGAGAAATGAGCAGTATTGTTGATTTTTCCGTACTGAACTACGACACCATCTTCTTCTCCGTGTTGGCGTTGGTTGTCATGTTCTTTATCTTGCGAGCCGGTGCTAAGAAGGCGACTTCCGGGGTTCCTGGAAAGATGCAGTGTGCAGTCGAAATGTTGGTGGACTTTGTCAATGAACAGGCAAAGACCATCGTACATGGCGATCGCACTTTCGTAGCTCCTCTTGCTTTGACCGTGTTCTGCTGGGTCACGTTGATGAATGCCATCGACTTGATTCCGGTTGACTTGCTCCCTGTGATTGCTCACTCTGATTTGATTGGGCTTTCTTACCTTCGTCCTCTGCCGACGGCTGACCTTAACGGTCCGCTCGGTATGTCGTTGGGCGTTCTTCTCCTCATGTTCTACTATGGTGTGAAGGTGAAGGGCCTCGGTGGCTTTGTCTGTGAATTGTTCACGGCTCCGTTCGGCAATCATCCTGCTCTTTGGGCGTTTAACTTTTTGTTGAATCTCATCGAGTACGCTGCTAAGTTCGTGTCTCTCGGCATGCGACTTTTTGGCAATATGTATGCCGGCGAATTGCTCTTCTTCTTGCTTGCCCTTTTGGGCGGCTTTGCTCTCGAACTCAGTCCCTTTGGGGCTGCGGCCGCGGGTCTCGGACAGATTGTTGCCAGCTTGGCTTGGTGGCTTTTCCATGTCCTGATTGTTTTGTTGCAGGCCTTCATCTTTATGATGCTCACGCTGGTTTATATCGGCCAGGCCCATAGCAGCCACTAACAGTCAAATAACATCAGTTTTTTTCACTTACTCCCTTTTTAAGACTTAGGAGTTTTCACAAATGACCAACGTCGCTTTCGTGGCTCTCGCCTGCGGCCTCATCATCAGTCTCGGCGCTCTCGGCGCTTGCCTTGGCATCGCCATCATGGGTTCCAAGTACCTCGAATCCTCCGCTCGTCAGCCTGAGCTGATGGAACCCCTTCAGACGAAGATGTTCCTTCTCGCCGGTCTTATCGACGCTGCCTTCCTTATCGGTGTCGGTATCGCCATGATGTTCGCTT
>JAHHRG010000171.1 GCA_020025965.1 Sutterella sp. | reverse complement strand
TGACATAAGAGTCGCCGTTCTTTGCATAGAAGCCGTCGGTCAGATAAGCGCCATTGCCGTCATCGGCAACGTCGTTTTCGCCGAGCCACATGGGCAGGAAATCAGGCTTGGCCGATGCGTAGATGATCGAATAGAAGTAAGGAACGTAATCCGAAGAGAACGTCAGAGAGAAGGTGTAATCGTCGATCAGACGGATACCTGCAAATTCCTTTTTGCCTTCTTCAGAACCGGGGCCGGTATAAGCTGCGAAATCATTATAACCGACGAGCTGCATGCCGGCCTGATGATCCTTGCCGGCAGCCTGAGTGGCAACAGGGCTGGAGAACACAAGCGTGCTTGCAATGTAGTTCTTAGCGTTAATGGGGGAACCATCGGAGAACTTCAGGTCGTTGTTCAGCTTAATGGTGTAAGTGAGCGTGCCGTCGTCGTTCGTCTTTTCTTCGTGGCTTGCAACAACGGTGTCGTTCCAAACAAGCTCGCCTTCCACGTTGGGTTCAACCGTGCCAAGACCGGAGATCATATCCTGAACAGAGCGGTCAGAAGCGCCGGGCTGAGCTGCACCGAATACTGCCATGCGGAATTTGCCGGAAAGCTCGGTAGAATCACCCAGGATGATGGAGTTATCCGACTTTTCGCTCGTCCAGTCGATCAGAGCCTGGTTCGGTGCCCAGTACGGGTTGGTCGGGAACTCTTCAACGCCCTTGATCTGTGCGTTGTACAGATCGTAGAAGTCGTTGGAGTACAGGGGGATTTCGGGGAGCAGCTGGTTCCAACGGGTGATGAACAGGCGGTACCAGGAAGCGTAAACGTCTTCCTCGGTCTCCCAATCACTGTTTTCGGGAACTGCTGTGTTGTAAACCATTGCGCGGGACAGAAAGTCAAGGCCGAGCGCGTAGCTTACATCGTCACGTACAATATAAGCCGTACCGGTTTCGTCGTCTTCAATAACATCAGCAATAGTTACATCTTTGCCGAACTTTTCGTACAGCGAGATGTAATCGGTGCCGTACTCCTTGTTGGCAAGGCTCTTCTGCTCTGCAATCGGAGCAAGAACCTGTTCTTCTTCTGCTTCCGAAGAAGCGGATGTGCTGGTGCTCGGTGCCGTGGAAGTGCTTTCAGACCCGCCGCAAGCTGCGAGAGAGAAAACCATGGACAGAGCCATCAGCAGTGCAAGTGCTTTTTTCATAGTTTTTCCTCCTTCTATGATTAACCAAGCCATAATCATATTATATATATAGCCTCGTTATAATTAAGTATTATAT
>JAHHRG010000170.1 GCA_020025965.1 Sutterella sp. | reverse complement strand
CAGCGGCAGAAGATTGAGGTAGCTGAACGTGAAAAGCAGGATGAAGCTGGTGACGGGGAGATAGAACGGCGAGAATACGAGTGAAATGGTACGTGCCGACAAGACCAGCCATGAAATGTGCTTGATTCGTGGCTTAGCGATGTGCTTGATATTTTCCGGAAAATGTTCCATGAAGAAATGTGACTAGCTTTCTTTGCGCAGGCGGGCGGTCGGATAGCCCAACATGTCGCGGTATTTTGCTACGGTACGTCGGGCCACATTGAAACCGGCGGCTTTGAGGGCTTCGGTCAGTGCTTCGTCTGCCAAGGGGTGGTTCTTGTCTTCTCCTGCGATGATCTCGCCCAGTTTCGCTTTGACCAGTCGCGCCGACAGCTCATTGCCGTCGCTGGAGGTGAACTGTGTGGAGAAGAAAAATTTCAGAGGATAAGTATTGTAGTACGTCTGTACATATTTGCTGCTGGTGACGCGTGACACGGTGGAGATGTCCACATTGGTGCGGGCTGCGATTTCCTTCAGCGTCATCGGTTTGAGCAGCAGATCGTCGTCTTCGTTGAGGAAGAAGTCTTTTTGCATCTCTACGATCGCGTTCATGACCGCCAACAGAGTCTGGCGGCGGCGTGAAAGCAGGTTGATGAAGGAACGTGCGGCGTCGACCTTCTGACGGGCATAGGTATAGGCGTCCTTCTGTTCGCGGGTCAGGTTGGCACGGTTGCCTCCGTACTGTTTCAGACTGTCGCTGAACGCCTGACTGATGCGCAGTTCGGGAATGTCGCCCTGATTGAGCGAAATGGAAATGACATTGTCGTCATTGACCTGTAGATAGAAATCGGGTACAACGGTCGGCGCACTCGTCTGGATCGTATCGTTCATGGCGCTGCCCGGCATGGGGTTGAGGTGCGTCAGTTCGTGTATGATGTGGTCGAAGGTGTCGTCATCGACTTTCAACCGCGATTTGAGAGAGTCCCAGTGGCGTTTGACAAAGTCCGTGAAATATTTATCAACGACCGTCAGCGCATAAGAGGTATAAGGGGTACGGCGGTCCGGGTCGGAGAGCTGGATGTGCAGACACTCCTGAAGGGAACGTGCCCCGATGCCGAGAGGTTCGAAGTGTTGCAGGATGTGCAGCACGTGCTCCAGTTCCTCGGCAGTGGTCTGGATGTTATAGTAAATGGCCAGTTCATCGGCCAGGATGATCAGGTCTTTGCGCAAAAAACCGTCCTCATCGAGTGAACCGATCAGGTATTCGATGAGATTGCGTTCTTTG
>JAHHRG010000169.1 GCA_020025965.1 Sutterella sp. | reverse complement strand
TATAGCCAAGTGAAGAACATCTTCATGCACTTGAACTAACGTCAAACCCAGTCTAGATAGGAACGCCGAGGGACCCTTCTCTCGGCGTTTTTTGTCTTCTTGCCTCCTTCTCTAACCTTTTCCCACCGCTTGCCGTCTTCTTTTGTTTTGGGTCCCAATGCACGCCCGCCCGAAATGGAAAGATTTATACGACCCTCTTCCGTCCCTTCCCTACGCTTTCACTCATCAACGAGGCGACTTTTTCCTGTGATCGAGCGCTTCAATCAAAAGGCACTCGAAAACAACAGCAAACCTTCTACACCAAAAGGCGATAAAAGGCGCGAACTCACATACCCATAACGAGGCATACCAAAAAACTAGGTAAAACAGCCTTGTTTTTCGTGAACACCATGGCACACATACGGTTGAGCGCAATTCACAAAACCCTTACTCAGAATACGTTTTTGCGTTAACGCAATGCCTTTTCCTTTTGCTATAGACGATTTCAATCCCGACCTATACACTCGGATTAACAGTTAAGAACGGCTCTCATCTAGATTGAGTGCGTCCTTACCCCTTAATCCTTCTTAAATTGGAATAGGAAAAGATATGTTGAAGTCGATTGATGCCAAGTACGGTCTGTTTATCAATAACGAATGGGTGCCCGCTGAAGGCGACAAGACCTTTGCGTCGATTAACCCCGCGAACGGTGAAAAGATCGCTGACTTCGCCGATGCGTCCGCCGCAGACGTGGAACGTGCCGTGCAGGCCGCAAAGGCTGCCTTTGTGTCCTGGCGCAAGACGAGCCCCCAAGAGCGCTCTGCCCTTCTTTTAAAGATTGCCGACGCCATTGAAGCCAAGCTCGAACACTTCGCCGAGTGTGAAACCTTGGATAACGGTAAGCCCATTCGCGAAACCTTAAACGTTGACATCCCCTTAGCGGTGGATCACTTCCGTTACTTCGCGGGGTGCTTGCGCGCCGAAGAAGGCTCCGCCACGATGATTAACGAAAACACCCTGTCCATCATCTTGAAGGAACCCATTGGCGTGGTGGGTCAGATTATTCCCTGGAACTTCCCCTTCCTGATGGGCGCTTGGAAGTTGGCGCCGGCCTTGGCGGCAGGCAATTGCGTCGTGATTAAGAGTTCGTCCACGACCCCTTTGAGCTTGAACGAATTAGGGAAGGTGTTAGCTGACATCTTGCCGCCGGGCGTCGTCAACATCGTGACGGGTCGCGGGAGTGTTTCGGGTCAGGCCATGTTGGATAACCCGGGCTTTGACAAGTTAGCGTTTACGG
>JAHHRG010000168.1 GCA_020025965.1 Sutterella sp. | reverse complement strand
ATCCCATTCCAATCCCCCCTACAGGCTCTTCTCGATGGCTCTGCGCGCAAGCTCGGCCATGGAAAGCCCCGTCTCGTACGCCTTGCGCTTGAGCTTGTCGTGCAGCTCCTTGTCGATGCGCATGATGAAGGTGGTCTTGTCCGCTTCCATGAATGCTCCTTTCGTGTCGTTACTATATCATTATATCATACAAACAGCTTGCACGATAGGTTAAAAACATTTTCAATGGGAGATGCCCATGTAATCCAGCACTTCTCCGATGCCTAGTTTCTCCATGCAGTACGCGTACTGTTTGGGATGGGTTTTCTTCATCCTGTGGAATCGATTGGGATAGCATTCGTTCTGCACTCCGAACATGCAGAACATGCAACCGGTGCGCTGGCATCCAGTGGTTTTCAGCTCGTTGCCGAATAAGTCTGCTGAAACAATATCGCCATATACGCTTGCGTATTCTATGCCCGTTGTTTGAAGATACGCCAGAACATCCTGCTCCGTCCAGAAACCCATGGGCATTGACGATGGGCGCTTGCTGTCGAACGCGTTGCAGCCCTCTCGAACGTATTTCTGCATCCTCAATGAGGACTCGCATGCCATAATCGCCGTAATCGGATGGCGATTCGTCTGTTTTTCGTACTTTCTGAAAGGCCGTTTCTTCATCGCGTCGCAGCATTTGTCGGATATTTCGAACGGTGCGTCTATGAGATATTTCCATTTTTCGGAAAGCCTGAACGAACCATTTTGAGAACCGTTCAATCTCAGGTTTCTGAGGCTCTCGCTGCCGTGCCTGATGTCGAAGATATACCTAGATTGCTCCTTGCTAACGACCGGATAGCCGTAATTCTCCAGTACCTGCTTGAACGTCATATCGGGCTTTATCACGACATCGGCAGTCCTGTACGCGAACTCTCGCAGCTCCGGATACTCTAAGCCCGTATCGCAGAATACGGCAGGGACATCGTAAACGCCTGGGCAGTTTCTAACGACGTCCAGCAGTACGGTGCTGTCTTTACCGCCAGAGAACGACACGTAAACCTGTCCGTTGAAATGGTCGAACCATTCTTTTATTCGTATCTGCGTCAGCACGATTTTCTGTTCAAGGGGCAACGACTGTCTATCTTTTATCATTTTCGTATCAAGCATTTCGGTTCCTCGCTAATCTGGCATGTCAACGCTTTCGCGCGCCTATCCGTGCATTCGATGATCCGTCGTGCCGAAATTGAGCACGCGGCACATCTCGCTCAGCCTGGAAACGATGGCGCATGCCGTCTCGTCGCCGTTCTTCGA
>JAHHRG010000167.1 GCA_020025965.1 Sutterella sp. | reverse complement strand
GTTCAGCGGTTTACCACGTAGGGAGAAAACGGCCTGGGTGTTCACATCGCGGCTCTTGGTGATGGAACCGCTCGCAGAGTCACCCTCGGTGATGAAGATGGAAGAGTCGAAACGGATATCGTTGTCCTCGTCGTCGTTGTTGCGCTTGCTCTTGGGCGCTGCGTCGTTCAGGTGGACACGGCAATCGCAGAGCTTACGGTTGTGGAGGTTGGCCTTCTTCGCACGTTCGCGGGCCAGCTTGGTGACACCGGCAATGGCCTTGCGCTCCTTCTCGCTTTCCTGGATTTTCTGCAGAATGACTTCTGCCACGTCGAGGTTCTTATGAAGATAGTTGTCGACGTTTTCCTTGACGAAATCTCCGACAAACTTGTTGACGCTGATGCCTGAGAGGGGGAACGGATTGCCGTGCATGTCCTTGTCGGGCGCCATGGTCAGTGAGCCTAACTTGATTTTGGTCTGGCTCTCGAACAGAGGTTCGATGACGCGGACGGCGATGGCTGCCACCAGACCGTTGCGGACATCCTGCACATCGAAGTTCTTGCCGAAGTATTCCTTGATGGTGCGGGCGATATGTTCCTTGAAGGCACTCTGATGGGTACCTCCCTGGGTGGTATGCTGACCATTGACGAACGAATAGTATTCCTCACCATACTGGGAAGTGTGGGTGAAGGCGATGTCAATGTTCTCGTCCTTGATATGGATGATAGGATATAATCCCGGAGCGGTCATGTTGTCGTTCAGCAGGTCCTCCAGACCGTTACGACTCAGAATGCGGCGGCCATTATGGAAAATGGCAAGTCCGGTATTCAGATAAGTATAGTTGCGGAGCATATTTTCCACGAATTCATCGCGGAATTTATAACCTGAGAACAATGTCGGATCGGGAGAAAAGAAGATGTAAGTACCGTTTTCCTCCTCGGACTTTTCTTCCTTTTCGCTAACGAGCTTACCACAGTCGAAAATGGCTTCGTGCATCAGTCCGTCGCGGAAACTGCGCGCGATAAACTTTCGGCTCAGAGCGTTGACTGCTTTCAAGCCGACACCATTCATACCGACAGACGCGGTAAACACGGCGGTATCGTATTTACCACCGGTATTCAGTTTAGAAACAGCGTCTACCAATTTTCCCAAAGGTATGCCTCGACCATAGTCGCGCACCTCGGCAGTGCCATCTTCGGTGATGTTGACCTCGATGCGCTTACCGAAACCTTCGTTGAATTCGTCAATACTGTTGTCTATGGTTTCCTTGAGCAACACATAGATACCATCTTCTGCGTGTGAACCATCACCAAGTCGACCGATATACATACCCGGACGACGACGAATGTGCTCCACGCCTTCCAACGTACGGAT
>JAHHRG010000019.1 GCA_020025965.1 Sutterella sp. | reverse complement strand
GTTGATCTACCGTGCCACGAGCCAGTGGTTCGTTCGTATGGACCGTGCCGAAGCCGACACGAAGCCCGTTCTGAACGCCAAGGAAGCCGACCGCAGCCTTCGCGAAGAAGCGCTCGAAGGTGTGAAGGCCACGAAGTTCTTCCCGTCCTGGGGTATCAACCGTCTTTATTCGATGATTGAAAACCGTCCCGACTGGTGTATTTCCCGTCAGCGTAACTGGGGCGTTCCGTTGCCCTTCTTCATGAACAAGGTGACGGGTGAACTTCATCCGCGCACGCTTGAAATCATGGAAGAAGTCGCAAAGCTCGTTGAAGAAAAGGGTATCGAAGCCTGGGCCGATGCCAAGGCCGAAGACTTTATGCCGGCTGACGAAGCCGCTCAGTACGATCGCTCCACCGACATTCTCGACGTGTGGTGGGACTCCGGTGTCACGCATCACACCGTCATGCGCGGCAGCCACAAGGATCTCCTCGGTTTCCCGGCCGACCTTTATCTCGAAGGTTCCGACCAGCACCGCGGCTGGTTCCACTCGTCCCTCCTGACGAGCACGATGCTCGACGGCGTTCCTCCCTACAAGATGCTTTTGACCCACGGCTTCGTCGTTGACGAAAAGGGTGAAAAGATGTCTAAGTCGAAGGGCAACATCGTTCGTCCGCAGGAAATCGCCGAAAAGTTCGGTGCCGAAATCCTGCGCCTCTGGGTTGCCTCTTCCGACTACTCCGGCGAACTTCGCCTGGGTCAGACAATTTTGAAGCGCGTTGTCGAAAGCTATCGCCGTATCCGCAATACGCTGCGATTCCTTCTCGCGAACACGTCCGACTTCGATATTGCCAAGGATGCCGTCAAGTTTGAGGACATGCTCGAACTCGACCGTTGGGCTATCGCCTATACGGAAAAGTTCCGTCAGGAAGTCATGGCCGAATACAGCGAATTCCGCTTCCACAACGTCGTCAATATGCTCCAGACCTTTGCGTCGACGGACTTGGGCGGCTTCTATCTTGACGTCTTGAAGGATCGTCTCTACACGACGGGGGCTGATTCCGCCGCCCGCCGTTCCGCTCAGACGGCCCTTTATCACATCACGAAGACGCTCCTTCGTCTGATGGCTCCGGTTCTCTCCTTCACGGCTGAAGAAGCCTACAAGGTCTTCGAACCCGGTAAGAGCTGCTCGATCTTTACGGAAACCTTCGAAGCGTTGCCCGCCGTTGAAGGTGCCGACGAACTTCTCACCAAGTGGGAAGCCATCCGTACGGTTCGTGCCGATCTTCAGAAGTCGATCGAAGAAAAGCGCGGCGAAGGCTTGATCGGTTCCTCCCTGCAGGCTGTGGCCCGCATCGAAGCCGCTCCGGCTCTCTACGACGCTCTCGCCTCTTTGGGCGATGAACTCCGCTTTGTGATGATCGTTTCCGGCGTCGAACTCGTGAAGTCCGACGACGATACGACGAAGTTGGCCGTTTCCGCCTCTGCCGGTCAGAAGTGCGACCGTTGCTGGCATTACGTTGACGGTGTGGGCAGCGATGCCGAACACCCGACGCTCTGCCCGCGCTGCGTTGCCAACCTCTTCGGTGCCGGAGAAAAGCGTCTCTTCGCTTAACAAGAAGGAGTTTTGAGAATGGCTGCCACCCGACTCCCACGTCCGAGTCCCGTGCGTTTTGCGCTTTGGCTGTTTCTAGGATTTGCGATCCTCGTCTTCGATCAGGTGACGAAGTTTTACTTCGAACACAATTTCCTGCCGGGTGAATCGCTTCCCGTCTTCCGAGGCTTCAACCTCGTTCTCGCACACAATACGGGGGCGGCCTTCTCTTTCCTTGCCGACGCGGGCGGCTGGCAACGATGGGGCTTCACGGGCATTGCCCTTGCAGTCGTCGTTGCCATGCTGGTCCTCCTCCGGCGCCACAACAATCAGAAGCTTTTCAGTCTCGCGCTCACCTTGATCGCGGCCGGGGCTTTCGGGAATATGATCGATCGAGCCGTTTACGGCTTTGTAATCGACTTTCTCGACTTCTATTGGCAGGGATGGCACTGGCCGGCGTTTAACATCGCCGACATCGCCATCTGTGCGGGGGCCGCGGGGCTCGTCTTAGACGAAATTCTCGGCGTACAGAAGCGAAAATAAGGGATCGTCAAAACCCAAAAAGAAAAACGCGACAGTTTAAAAACTGTCGCGTTTTTTTGTTTGCACTCAGGCCGAACGTTTATTTCGTCCCAGTCGAACCGAAGCCGCCCGTACCGCGTTCGGATTCTTCAAAAGAATCGACCAAACGGAATTCGGGCTGCATCACCGGAACAATGACGAGCTGAGCCAGGCGTTCCATCGGATTCAAGACAAAGGTTTCCTTGCCTCGATTCCAGGTGGAAATCATGAGTTCGCCCTGATAGTCGCTGTCGATCAGCCCCACGAGGTTACCCAAAACGATACCCTTCTTGTGACCGAGCCCCGAGCGAGGAAGAATCATCGCGGCGTAACCCGGGTTACCGATATGAATAGCGATCCCCGTACGAACGAGCACCGTTTCACCGGGTTCGATCGTGAGCGGTTCGTCCAAAAGCGCACGAAGGTCGAGCCCTGCGGAACCGGGCGTTGCATAAGCGGGCATAGCCTCGCGCATGCGCTCGTCGAGAATGCGAACGTCAATTTGCATGAATTGTCCTTATTGGTTGTCGTTGAGGAGTCGCACCGCGCGGGCGATAATTTCGTCCGCGACACGGGCTTTAGGGGCCGGGCCGAAAGCCTCGGCCGACTCGGGCGTCACGAATAATACGCTGTTCTTGTCTGCACCGAGCGCGTCTTTGGCAAAGTTGGCTACCACCAGTCGGCAGCCCTTCTTGATGCACTTCTTGCGAGCGTAGTCTTCGAGGTTCTCAGCTTCGGCCGCAAAACCGACCGTTACCGCGACATCGCCACGAGCAGAAACGTCCGCCAAAATATCCGGATTTTCCGAGAAGGTAAGTTCGGGGAGCTTGCCCTTTTCTTTCTTGATCTTTCCGTCAGCCTTTTCAACCCGCCAGTCGGCTACGGCCGCTACGGCGATAAAAAGATCGGCGGGATCGGCATCGAGCGTCGCCATCACCGTTCGGTGCATGTCGATCGCCGACACCACGTCCAAGCGCTTCACCAACGCTGGCGTTCTGAGAGTCACCGGTCCTGAAACGAGCGTCACGCGCGCACCAGCATTTCTCGCGGCTCGCGCGACGGCATATCCCTGTCGGCCCGAACTCAAATTCGTGATTCCGCGCACGTCGTCAATCGCTTCGTAGGTGGGCCCCGCCGTCACGACAACGTGACGCCCCGCCAAAGGTTTGTCTTCGAAAACACCCGTCACCAAATCAAAAACATCGGCAGGCTCCATCATGCGCCCCTCGCCCGTATCTCCGCAGGCCTGATAGCCTTCAGCCGGACCGGCAAAGAGACAGCCGTCGCCTTTCAACGTAGCAACGTTGCGCTGCGTAGCAGGATTACGCCACATGTACATGTTCATCGCAGGCACAAACAGAACGGGCGAGCGACGAGCCAGAATCGTTGACGAGACGAGATCGTCGGCAATACCGCAGGCTGCCTTAGCGAGAATATTGGCGGTTGCCGGCATCACGATTAAGAGGTCGCAATCGCGGTTCAATTCGATATGCGGAATCGTCCCGTCACTTCCCGTCCACTCGGTCAGAGGAACGGGATGCCCCGTCAAAGCTTCGAACGTCACGGTTCCCACAAAGTGAGTCGCGTGTTCCGTCATCGACACCCGCACGTCCGCTCCGTGTTTCACGAGAAGGCGAACAAATTCGCAGGTTTTGTAAGCGGCAATGCCGCCCGTGACGAGAACCGTCACGCGTTTACCTTGAAGTATCATGCGTCACACTCAAAGCGTTTCTTCAAAATCGTCATCATCCTCATCGTCGTCGCCAAAGAGAATGTTATCGAGTTCGCGGTGGGCTTCTTCAGTGAGTCCGGCGGTCTGCACACGCCCCAACGACGTCGTTTCGGATACGGTAAAAACAGGACGACGGTCTTCAGCAAAGACGACTGTCACGTCGGCACCGGCAGCATCTTCATAGCCCGGGATGTCGTTTGCAAGCTTGCCTTGACCAGCCAAACGAGAAGCGGCCGGCGTACGGAAAGCTTCAAGGTAGGCATCGTGCAACGCCTTGTCGACTTCGATCCATACCCCCCAGGTGAAACTTCCTTCCGTGTAAGCGAGCGGTACTTCAATCACGCCGAAAACATAGAAACGACCGTCCATAGCGGCAAAGTCGTCGGTATGAAGTGCGCCGCGGCAATAGCGCTCGAGTGCATCGAGCATCCAAATTTCGTCGGGCAACTTCATCTGAATATCGCGACAAAGTTCGTTCGTAGCGGTCATGGTCAAGTCACTCCTTTTTGTGTGGGATGCGTTGCGGCGGCCTTACAATCGGCCGCCGCAACAACGTTCAATATTATCGATCTTCACCCGTACGGATGTCGACTCGGCCGTCGACATAATCGATCGTTACCTTACCGCCTTCCGTTAAGGCGCCGAAGAGCAGTTCGTTTGCAAGCGGGCGACGAATGTCGTCGGCAATAAGACGTCGCATCGGACGCGCCCCCATGTGCGGATCGTAACCCTTTTCACGGAGCCAATCCTTCAGAGCAGCCGTATAGACGGGCGTCACATTCTTGCGAGCCAACTGAGCGGTCAACTCGCCCAAGAACTTGTCAACAACGCTCATCAGGGTGTCCTTCGACAACGGTTTGAAGCTCACGATTGCATCGAGACGATTGCGGAATTCCGGCGTAAAGACGCGTTTCAGTTCCTTCATATCGTCGCCCGTATCGGTCGAACCGTCCCCAAAACCGATCACCTGACGATCGTGCGCACGAGCGCCCACGTTACTCGTCATGATGATGATCGCATTGTGGAAATCCGCCACACGGCCCGCAGCGTCAGTGAGTTTGCCGTTGTCCATCACCTGAAGAAGCAGATTAAAGAGCGTCGGATGCGCCTTTTCCAATTCGTCAAAAAGAATCACGCAATAGGGATTCTTCGTGACGGCTTCGGTCAACAAACCGCCCTCTTCATGACCCACATAACCCACAGGCGAACCGATCAAACGACTCACAGTATGAGATTCGGAATATTCCGACATATCGAATCGCAGAAGCTCTACGCCCAATGCGCCGGCCAACTGACGGGCAACTTCGGTCTTGCCGACACCCGTCGGCCCCGTAAAGAGGAAAGAGCCCACCGGACGTTCCAAATTGCCGAGCCCCGAACGGGACACACGAATGGCGGAAACGAGCGAATCAATTGCAGGATCCTGCCCGAAAACGGCCTTCTTCAAGGTCGAATCTAGTTTTGCCAACTGATCGTTTTCGTCATGCCCCACCTGATCCGCCGGTACTCGGGCAATACGGGAAATAATGCGAGGGAGTCCTTCGGTTGTCACCTCGATCACTTCATCGCCGTCACGATACATGCGCGCGTTCGCGGCCAATTCGTCCAAGACGCTGACGGCCTTGTCAGGCAAGGGACGGTCGACAATGTAGCGGTTCGAAAGGGATACAACACTCTCCACTACACCGTCCGCAAAGCGCACGTGATGATACTTTTCATACTGAGGTGCCAAGCCGCGAAGAATGGCCTTTGCGTCTTCTTCGGAAACCGACGTCAATTCCACCGGCTGAAAGCGACGGGCGATGGCTTCGTTGTTCGACAGCGTACTGCGCCAGGGCTTGAAACTCGTCGACGCAATAATGCGAAGAGAATCGTCGGAAATCAGACGTTGCAACGCATTGATCTGCTCTGCACCGCCTTCGCCGTTTCCGTCGACAAGCACGTGAATGTCGTCAATAAAGAGAATGGCATCCGGAAGAGCTTTAAGGCTCTTCGCAATCTGTTCGAGCTGCGACGAGAACATGCCGCGATAACGGGAAACGAGCGTACCGGCATTCAGGACATAAATACGCTTTCCCTTCAGGAAGGGCGGAACCTCCCCTTTCACAATTTTGAGCGCAAGCCCTTCGATCAATGCCGTCTTCCCCGTACCGGATTCGCCGATCACGAGCGGTTTATTCTTACGGCGACAGCAGAGAATCTCGAAGAGACGTTCCATTTCCTGCTCGCGCCCGATGAGCGCATCAATCTCGCCTCGATCGGCCGCTGCGGTCAAATCGCGCGTAAAGCCCAGGAGTTTGCGTTCTTCAGCGGTCAGTTTACGGGCTTTGCCGTCCTTCTCACGAACCTCTTCAACAGGTTCGTTGTCAGTCGAACAGCCCGAGCAACCGTTACAGGACTTTTCTTCGTCGACCACCTTCAACTCGGCTTGTTGGTTGGCCAGCTTTTTAATCAGGTCGCCCATCGGACTTTCTTCAATCGCCTTCATACGTTCTTTGAGCATGCGAATGATTTCGGCTTCGTCAATGCCGCTCAAGACGCTGTCGTCGGCAGGTTTAACCGTCAACTGCTTTTCACCGCCTTGCGCATTCTCTATGATCTCCATGGCTTCGGCCTGGGCGGTCAAAATGGGCACGGCTTCGATTTCGTGCTCTTGCATCAGGCCGTCTTCGCCGTGAACCTGCTTGTCGACCATCTTCATTGCGAGGGACGTAAGACCCGCAGCGCCCAATTTGAGGCAAAGATCAGGATCGCTCAATTCAATATTGTTGAGAATCGAGACGAGGACGTCGTGCGTATCCGCAGCCTTCACTTTTCGACCGCAAGAATAGGCGTGAATGGCCGCGTTAACAAGCACGGTCATCAGAAGAGGGGCAAGTTCGAAATCTTCACGGAAAGTTTCTTCGTCTTCAGGACGGATTTCCCAATCGACAATTGCCGGATAACGCGTTTCGACCACCTTGGTCAACACGTCGAGAACATGCGCGTGATCGATCTCAGCGAGTTCGAAAATCTCTTCGGTGAGTCCTTCGGGTTCGGTAAGGAGATAGTGGAGAAAAAGGTCGAGCGGCACGCTCTTCATCCCGTAGCGCTGTGCAATGACCATCGATGCCTGCAAAGCACCGGCCACGGGATAATCAAAATCAAATGTCTGATTGATACTCACGAGAAATCCTTTTCTTTCTTATTCGACGTCGCCAAAAGGCTGTGCAATGCAGGTGAAGGGATGTCCCGCTTCACGAGAGAGGCGGTTGGCAAGGGCTGCCAAGCGCTTCGCCTTTTCTCGCGGGAAGATGCCTGCTATCCCTTTTCCCGCATGATGAACGGTATTGGTAATGGTGACCGCATCGGCATGCTTACGCTCAAAAACGCGCACCAGGATGTCGATCACCCAATCGAAGGGCGTGTAATCGTCATTCATCAGAATGACCACCCATTCGGGTTCGCGCAGACTGAGCGTTTGCGCCTGCGCCGAACTCTCCGGCGAGCGGCCGGGTTCGAATTGATTCGCCATGGGCTTATACCTCTTTTGACTATTGGTTCGGGAACATTAGCACAGTTTGCAGCACACTCAAAGTACTCAGAAATGACAAAAGCCCGAGACACTCTCGGGCTTTCTGAAAGTCTCAACGACCGAGGTCGTCGAAGCTTATCGGGTATGCAACGCTATTTACTCAAAATTGCGTTCTGCAAACGACCAATTGACGAGCTTGTCAAAGTATGCGTTCACAAAGGCCGGACGAGCATTGCGATGGTCAACATAGTAGGCATGTTCCCAAACGTCAATCGTGAGGATGGGCTTCTGACCGGCCGTCAACGGATTGCCGGCGTTGGAGGTGTTGACAATTTCAAGCTTGCCGACGGCATTCTTCACGAGCCAGGTCCAACCGGAACCGAAGTTGCCGGTAGCGGAAGCCGTAAAGGCCTTGCGGAATTCAGCGAAAGAACCCCAAGTATCTTCAATGGCAGCCAAAAGCGCGCCGGTCGGTTCGCCGCCGCCCTGAGCGCAGAGGCAGTTCCAGAAGAAGGTGTGATTCCAAACCTGAGCGGCGTTGTTGAAAATGCCGCCCTTGGCCGTCTTGATGATCTCTTCGAGGGACTTGCCTTCGAATTCGGTTCCGGCGATCAGACCGTTGAGGTTCTGAACGTAAGAGTTGTGATGCTTGCCCCAATGGTATTCAAGCGTTTCGCGGCTCATGACGGGTTCGAGCGCGTCAAGTTCGAAAGGCAGGGCAGGAAGCGTAAAAGCCATGATGTGGTTCTCCTAAAGAGGAATTTTATTTGCGTACAGAAAATCTATCACATAAAGACCCTCAATACACGGATTCTAATATTTTTTACATTTTAGATTCTGCGACATCAAACAATCGTAGCATCGAGTTTGTCATCTGCAAAAGTCAGCTCAATACGGTCGCCAACGTTGAGCTCCTCTGCTCGAACCACCGTTTCGCCGTTTTTCGACACCAGTGCATAACCGCAGGTCAAAGGACGCTTGGGGTCCAGAGCGGCGAGCGTTTGACCGATAAGCGATAAGCGAAGGTCATATTCCGACAAACGACGAAGAGGATCGGGCAGATGCCGGGCAATACGCAAAAGATCGCGCTCTTTTCTGCCGATCTCACGATCGGCAATCGGCAAAAATCTCGAGGCGGCGCGATCGGTTTCTTGCCAACTCTTCGCCACCTTGTCGCTCACGCGGAGACGAAGCCCCTGCGCGGCACGTGCCATGCGTTCCGTATGGGAGCGCAGCGCATCGTCGGGGCTTCTGAAAGTACGCGCACAGAAAAGCACACGCTCTTCATCGCGACGAAGTTTGTCCGTCATCGCTCGGCGCAGGTCTTTCCCAGCTCGCAAAAGATCGGCATCACGGCGGTCCAAGAGTGTCAGTGCCGTAAGCGAACGGGCACACCAGTCGAGTCTCGCTTCTTTCTGACGAAGAGCGGTGAGAACCGTTTGCGTCAAATTCACGTTCCTCAAGGCCGCATCCGCTTCTTTCAATGCCGAACGTGAGAGAAGCGCGAGCCGTGTCCCCTCACCCTTGAGTTTGGTGTCTTTCCGTTCGAGTGCGATATGCATCCAATTAGTCAATGCCGCACTCTCTTCGTCAAGCGCCTGCTCGCGATTTAACAAATAGCGATCAAGCGATTCGTAGAGCTCGTCCGCCAAATCGTCGATTTTCTCGAGCCACACCTCACGGTCATCACCCAAATGTTCTGCCGCAGCCGTCGGGGTCGAGGTATTACAGTCGGCGGCGAGCGACGCCAAGGTTTCGTCCGTTTCATGACCGATCCCGGCAATCACGGGTTTCACCATCGAAGCGACCGTTCGCACAAGCCCTTCGTCGTTAAAGCCGTTCAAGTCTTCAAAAGAGCCGCCTCCTCGAACGAGAAGCACGACATCAACGTCAAGCCGATCGGCGCGTCGCAAAGCACGCGACAGAGTTTCCGGCGCATCACGTCCCTGCACCAAAGCTGGCACCAAAGTCAGGCGAATCCAAGGGGTACGGCGTTTGACCGTTCGAATCACGTCCTGAAGCGCAGCTGCTTGAGCACTCGTCACAACGGCGGCGCGACGGATAAAAGTCGGCAGGCGACGCTTCCTCTCCGCTCGAAAGAGACCTTCGTCCGTTAACTTTTTCTTCAAGCGCAAATAAGCTTCATAAAGTTCGCCCATCCCCGCATGACGCCAGTCGCTCACGCGAAGCTGAAGACGGCCGCTCTTGGGGTAAATATCAGGAGCTGCCGCAATCTCCACCCGATCGCCGATTTTGAAATTCGCCGGATGACGCAACGCCTGGCCCCGAAAATAGACGCAGGCAATCTGTGATTCCCCTTCTTTAATCGTGAAATAGACGTGCCCGGAAACGGGACGCGAAATTTCGCTCACCTCCCCGGAAATCCAGAGGCCGGCAAACATATTCCCCAAGACTCCCTGCATACGGATAATGGCGGTAGAAACGGAAATCACATTGCCTTCGGGGACCGTTTTCGCAGACTTAGCCGTATAAGAAGAAGTCGACTGCCGCGGCGAAGACCAACCCGTCGCAGGACGACGCTGATAACCCCGCGCCTGAGAACGAGCAGGTTCGGGAGCAAAGAGATCGTCGCTCTCATTAAATAGAGCGTCATAGTCGGAAAAGTTCGGCATGCTTCGGGCATCAATAAAGAGGAATGTCTCAAAACATTTTGCTCACTTTTCGCCTTTTCTGCAAAAAAAGGTCGGACGGCACATTTATCCCGATCGCACGTGACTTAGTCACCGTGTTTATCCACATATACTCGTTTGCCTAAAAAATAGGCAATTATAGTTTTTCTCTTTACTTTTAATAACTTAGACCTTTTCTCCCCTACTTATCCACAAGGCTATTCACAAAAGATGGGGAAAACCCGATGAAAACCTCGATCGACACTGCACACCGGCGTCTCTTTGTCAAGACGGGATACCGCAAATATTCCATGCTTTTCCACAATTGCTCGAATTTGTTCATTTCACGGTATTTTTTCGGTTTACTCCCAAATTATCCACAGGTATCCTCAGCCAAGAACCTTGCAAGAGAAGGGTTTTGAGGCATCAAACACAGAGTAAACTTTTTCCGAACATCCACTTTTCCACCGATGAAATAAGGAAAATTATGACTTATCCACGTTGTTATCCACAGGCTTTTGCATAACTTTTGGAGACGTTCGCCACCTTCCTTCACCAGATCGCCATTCGCCGCCCGAATATCGGCCGAATTCGAACTTTTCAACGAAAACAGCCCTAAAAACGCAAGAATCTTTCCGTATTTCACCTCAAAAGTGGGCTCTTTCTTGATAAAATTCAAATTTGGTTATCCAGCGAAACCCTAATCGAACGGTTTTTCGCTTTCCCGTGATAGACGATCGTTTTGCGATTTTTCTTCACAGCGCAACTTCTGCGCGGTGAACTCCTGCGACCGTCTTTGCGAGGAGTCCGCCATTCATTCATCAGCGTCCGTTGGGGACGCTGTTACATACGGTTATGTCCGACAAACCTCCTCTAGCGTTTATCTTCTCTACTCTTTCGGCACCGGTCCGCACTCTGACGGAGGTCTGCCGATGAGCGCCTTTCACGCCAATATCGAAGCATGGGCTCACCGTCAGTGGTCCCACCGCGGTCTCTTTGCCTGGCTTCTCTCTCCCCTCTCGCTCCTTTTTCTGAGTATCACCCGCTCGCGTAAAAAGGGCATCCAACCGCGCCGTTTGAACGTCCCCGTGGTGGTCGTCGGCAATATTTATGTCGGGGGCACCGGGAAAACGCCCGTCACCATCGCGCTCGTCCGCGAACTGCAGGCTCGCGGCTGGCGTCCCGGGATTGTCTCCCGCGGTTTCGGCCGCAAGGGTGAAGCCCCCGCCATTGTTGGTACCGATTCGAACGCGGCCGAAGTCGGTGACGAACCGCTGCTGATCTACCGTGAAACGGGCGTGCCCGTAGCCGTAGGTCAGGATCGTCATCGTGCCGGGATGGAACTCTTGGCTGCGCATCCGGAAATCAATTTGATCGTAAGTGACGACGGGTTGCAGCATCTGCAGCTCGCCCGTGATGTGGAAATTGCCGTTGTCGGTGCTCGCGGTCTCGGTAACGGCTGGGTGCTTCCAGCAGGTCCTCTTCGCGAACCGCCTTCCCGCCTCGATACGGTAGACGCCATTGTTCTCAATACGACGAACGAAGCCGTCGTTGAAAGCCGTACGCCGCGCTTTGCCGCCTCGAGCTGCTTCGGTCTTTGCACGCAGCTAACAACGGGAGCCACCGCTCGCGTTGACGAACTGTCGGAGAGAATCAAGGCAGAACGACTCCGTCCCTTAGCCGCTGCCGGCATTGCTGCCCCGGGGCGTTTTTTTGCCATGGTCCGCGGTCACGACATCGAATGCGAATCCCTGGAATTGGGCGATCATTTCGACTTTTCGACGAACCCCTTTGCCGATCGCGATGAAGACATTATCTTCATTACCGGAAAGGACGCCGTGAAGTGTGCTACGCATCCGGAACTTTCCAAAGACGATCGCATCTGGGTCATCGGTCTGGAAGTGCGACTGGACCCGTATCTGATCGACTTCATCGATCAGGCGGCACAAAAAGCTCAATCCAAAATAAACGGCAATCGATAATTTTTTCTCGAGCCGACTATCATTTAAAAAAGCCCCGACCCGCGTCGGGGCTTTTTTGCTCGCTCACGATTAAAATGGATAAGATGATCATCAACTAACTCAACGAAAGGAAGACACACATGGCCTCCATCTTGTCCGACATTCTGGTTTGTCCCGTTTGCAAACGTTCGCTTTTTGCTTCGCTCTCCGACCGAAAAGAAATAGTCTGCCCCACTTGCCGACTCGCTTACGAAGTTCGCAATGACATTCCGGTAATGTTGCGCTCGCTCGCGCGCGAACTTTCCGAAGAGGAAGCCCGCAGCTATCGCGATGCGGCTGCCAAGGTCAAACCCGCCGATCTTTGATTTTTCCTGTTGAACTTCTCATGTCTTTTACCGTCATCATTCCCGCCCGCCTAAAATCTTCCCGTTTGCCTGACAAGCCCTTGGCCGACATCGGCGGCAAGCCTATGGTTGTCCGCGTGGCGGAACGCGCCGCCCAATGCGGTGCTTCTCGCATTGTGATTGCCGTTGACGACGAGTCCGTGGCCGTTCCCTGCCGCGAAGCCGGCTTTGATGTCGTTCTTACCTCGCACGCCTGCCCGACAGGTACCGACCGTCTTGCCGAAGCCGTCGAAAAAATCGGGTTGGCCGACGACGAAATCGTCGTCAATCTCCAGGGGGACGAACCCCTGATGCCGCTCGATGTCATTCAGAACGTGGCCGCGCTTCTCGAATCGCGTCCCGACTGCGCCATGGCAACAGCTGCTCACACCATTCACGATACGGAAAGTTTCTTCAATCCGAACGTCGTCAAGGTCGTTCTCGACGAACGCAATACCGCGCTTACCTTCTCCCGCGCCCCGATTCCCTGGCCGCGCGACCACTTCCGCGTTACGAAAGACACGCTCCCCGAAGGTTTTGCACCCTTGCACCATTTAGGCCTTTACGCCTACCGTGCAGGATTCCTTCGCCGTTTCCCGACCTTACCTCAGGCCCCCTTGGAAAAGCTCGAAAGCCTCGAACAGCTACGTGCCCTTTATTACGGCGAGCGCATCGCCGTTATGGTGCTCGATGCAGCCCTTCCCGCAGGCGTTGATACTCAGGAAGATCTCGAACGCGTTCGCCGCGTTTTTGCCGAAGAAACGAAAAACCGCTGAGAAGCGTTCGGTTAACCCGACGACACTCGGTTGACTTCTCGTTTCTGGGCTAAAATATCGGATTAACAAGAGATGCTCTCCATAAAAGAGCATCGTACGATTTCGCCGCCCTGTGTTTTGTTACTCAGGAGAGGCATTAACATTACAAATACAAGGAGCAATCCCATGCGTCTGATTTTGATTGGGCCTCCCGGTGCCGGTAAGGGCACGCAAGCCAAGTTCATCTGCGAAAAGTTCGGTATTCCCCAGATTTCCACGGGTGACATGCTTCGCGCCGCCGTCAAGGCCGGTACGCCCCTCGGTCTTGCCGCCAAGGCCGTGATGGACAAGGGTCAGCTTGTCTCCGACGACATCATCATCGGTCTCGTCAAGGATCGTCTCACGCAGCCCGACGCCGCCAACGGCGCGCTCTTCGACGGCTTCCCGCGTACGATTCCTCAGGCTCAGGCTCTTCAGGATGCCGGCATCCCCATTGATTTCGTTCTCGAAATCCAGGTTCCCGATGCCGAAATCGTCGAACGTATGTCCGGTCGCCGCGTTGATCCGGTCTCCGGTCGCACCTACCACATCAAGTACAACCCGCCTAAGGTTGAAGGTAAGGACGACGTCACCGGTGATCCGCTCATCCAGCGTGACGACGACCGTGAAGAAGTTGTCTTGAAGCGCCTCAGCGTTTATCACGATCAGACCGAAGCCTTGGTCGGCTTCTATCGCGATCTCGCCCAGTCCGGCGACAAGACCGCTCCGCAGTACCGTTCCGTCTCCGGCCTCGGTGCCATTGCCGATATCACGGCTAAGGTCTTCGAAGCTCTCAAGTAATTGAGATTGAATCCGGTCACCGGTTCCCTAAAAAACCGCTCTTTTTCTAAAGGGCGGTTTTTTTACCTGTTTTTTGTGTTTTTTCTCTGACGAGTACAATTGATTCATTGACCATTTATTTCTTCGGGAACGACCTATGCGAGAAGAGACGTCCGCCATTCTCAATGCCCTTCGCCGTGTCGTGGGGACCGATCATGTTTTGACCGATCCGGTCGACGTGCGCGCCGCAGCCTTGGATGGACGCGGTCGACGACAGGGCAATGCCTTGGCCGTTGTGAGACCGGCATCGACAGAAGAAACGGCCGCTGTGATGCGCGTCGCCAATGAATTCGACTTAGCCGTCATTGCCCAAGGCGGTAACACAGGGAATGTCGGCGGCTCAACTCCCGAACCCGGCCTTCCGTCCGAAGCCGTCAACCGTACGATTATTCTGCAAACCTCGCGTATGCGCCGCATTCTCAATGTCGATCCGATCAACAACACCGTGACGGTCGAAGCGGGCGTTGTACTTCAAAATGTTCAGGAAGCGGCGAGAAACGTCAACCGCCTCTTTCCCCTATCGCTTGCTGCCGAAGGCAGTGCCGTCATCGGCGGTGTAATTGCAACGAACGCGGGCGGCGTTCACGTACTCCGTTACGGGATGGCCAGACGCATGGTGCTGGGGCTGAAAGTAGTGCTCGCATCGGGCGACATTCTTGACTTAATGCGTTCACTGAGAAAAGACAATGCGGGTTATGCTCTGAAAGAAATTTTCATCGGAAGCGAAGGCACGCTCGGAATTGTGACCGAAGCCGTCCTCGCGCTCGAACCCTTGCCGCAACGAATGCTCTCGGCCTGGGTGACTTTGGCCGAAGTACGCTCTGTCGACGTACTCTTTGCCCGACTCGAAGCCCAGTTCGGTCCGTCGCTCACGGCTTTTGAATTGATCGGCCGTTCGCCCCTGACTTCGCTAACCGCAGTCACCGGCATGAAGCCTCCGGTACCAGCCGCCGACTGGCAGGTGCTTCTCGATATCAGCGTCTGGCAAAACGACGACGAAGAGACGCGAGAACGCCTTGAAGCCCTTTTAGGCGACTTGATGGAAGAAGGCGTCTTGACCAACGGTGCCGTGAGTCAATCCGACAGCGATCGAGAGGCCTTCTGGCGATGCCGCGAAACCATTCCCTCGTCCGTCAAGCGTCAGGGCGGCAATGTAAAGCACGACATCAGCGTACCGCGATCCGTCTTGTCGACCTTTATTGTCGACACCTTTGCGGCTCTTCAAACCGCTTTCCCCGGTGTCGAACCGTCCGTATTCGGCCACTACGGTGACGGGAATCTTCACTTCAACGTAGGTCCCGGTTCCGTCGCCTTTCCGCACGAAGAAGCCATTCACCGGTTGGTTCACGATCGCGTCATCGCGGCCAAAGGCTCAATTGCCGCCGAACACGGCGTCGGGAGTCTCAAGACGGACGAACTCGTTCGCACCAAAGCCCCCGAAGAGATTGCCGCCATGCGTGCTTTGAAGCGAGCCTTCGATCCGCAGAACCGCTTAAATCCGGGTCGCATCGTTCGACTGGAGGAGTAGCAAAAATGGGCTGCCCGACGGTATATAACGAAAAGGCCAATGAGTTCTTTGACCGCTATGAAGCCATCAATGCAAAAGACATCTTTGAGGTGCTCGACCGATGGGTGCCGGCGAACGCCCGAGTCTTGGAATTAGGCTGCGGCTCGGGTCGCGATGCACGTCATATGAAAGAGAAAGGGGCGATTGTAACCGCCACAGACGGTTCGCCCGGTCTTCTCTCCTTGGCGAAAGAAAAGGAAATCGCGCTCAAGATCAGCGGGATCCCCATCGACTGGCAACCATTGATCCTTCCCGTTAAAGACGACGAACCGGATTTTGTGAAAGCCGTCAACGCAGGTTGGGATGTCATCTTCACCAGCGGCATGCTTCAGCATCTTGACGACAACGAGCTCTATCAAACGGCCGCCGATATTGATCGATGGGCAAATGAGAAAACGACGCTGATCGTGATTGTCCCTTTGAATCATCCGGGAAGTGCCGGCCGCAAAACACATACCCGAGACGTGCTCGACTACATCACGCTCTTTGAGCGCATGGGCTTTCGTGAAGCCGCTCGAGACATCAAAAGCGATGTGGGCGCACCGGGCTTTCACTGCCAATGGGCAACGCTCGTTTTTTTACGCGCCGACAAGAACGATGAAGCCACAAAGCGATTTCGCACTATTATCGAAGATGATAAGAAAACCGCTACCTACAAACTCGCTCTGTTGAGATCCCTCTGCGCCATTAACCGCAGCATGCCGCGTGCCGTTCGTTTTACAAACGGCCAAGCCCTCCTTCCAATGGGGCTTGTGATGGAAAAGTGGATCGAATATTACTGGCAGCTTGCAGGCGGCGGACGCATGCCCTTGCAGATGCGTCGTTCCATGAAGGACGGACGACTTCGCGATATCGCCTTTTTGCCTCAACTTCAAGCCGTCCGCTCGCTTTGCGGCAACAATTGGTCCACCTTTAACCGAATGCTGGCAACGGGGCCCGAAGATCCCGCAACAAAGAAAGCCGTGTCGGCCCTTCTGAACAAGGTTCGCCACACAATTAAAGTGGGACCGCTCACCTACATCACCGATCGCGACGACCGTCAGATTTTCACCTACCCCGAAACGGGCGATAAACTGCCGTCGATCGACCGTCTGAACATTCGCGAACACTACGGTCACATTGCGTTTCCCGCAGAACTTTGGCAGGAGCTCAACCGCATTGCCCCCTGGCTCGAAGACTCGATAGTCCTCGAATGGGCCCGCGTCTCGGCACGATTCGAAACGCTTGCGGCTGACGAAAATCACGAAGCGCTGTCGCTCGCCTCAATTGTCGAACGGATGATGCCGGAGCCCGACACGCGCGATACGCTACTCGCCCGTAACCTTTTCCTTGACGAAATAAGGCACCGTTCGCTTCGTTGCGTTTGGTCAAAACGCCCGCTTCATACCGACACGCTCGCCGTCGACCATATGCTTCCATGGGCGAGATTTCATTCGAACGACTTGTGGAATCTCGTTCCCGCACTCACCTCCGTGAACGGCAAAAAGTCCGACCGCATTCCGTCTGCGGACTGCTTCTATGCGGCTAGGGACGAGATCATAAAAACCTGGAAGCTACTCGAACACGAATGGTCTGGACGCTTTCGAGCCGAGGCTGAAATTGCATTGTTAAAGCCCTCTGATGCATTACCGACCGTCGAGTGGACATCGTCGCTTTTTGACGCGCTTCTGATCGTTGCCGACTGCGGCGCGAGACAAACGCAAGCCACCCGCTACCCGTGAAAAACGTCCGATGAGTGTTTTCACGGGTTTTCTGTCTCTTTTTAGCGTCTTATGATATTAAAAGTTTTTTGTCTTCTGTAGGGGAAGTTATGTCTTTTCGTTTGACCCGTCGCCTTTTCTTGACCGGCTTCGGCGCAGCTTCTACGCTTGCCCTCACAGGGTGTGTTTCCGCTGTATCCCAAAAAACCGAAGAGAAGTGGATATTTCCACGCTTTACGAATCTCGGCTCCCGTGTACTGCCCGCAACACCCGACTCTGCCAAACCGATTGCCTGTTCCACGCTCGATGCTCTCTCAGGAGAGGGGCTTTTCTTCTTTAGTGACGATCACGGTGCACAATTTCGTGTGAAAGGCCAAGGTCGCCAAAAGAACACCTATCTCATCGAAGAAAAATTCGAAAAAGGCGAAGAACACGGTTTTTCCTGGGGCTCAGGTGCCGTCGCCATTCTGAAAAACGCTCGCCGCATTCAGCCCGAACGCCCGTCGGTGATCAAGATTGCCCCGGACGGTCATGCCGTCATTGCCTTTACTGACGATCGCACGTTGGAACTTCACGTAAAGCTTGAAGCTTACGATGTCTCAGGCCGTCCTATTCGAGAATACCTTCGCACACGCGCCAATATGCCTACGACGGCTGCTCTCTTTATGGGAGCCGAACAGTTCCCCGAAGGTTCGATCGCTTACGCGGCGACGCTCTGGGTGGAACAGGATGAAATTTTGTCGCCCTCTCGTACGGCCTTCACCGGTTCCGAAACCCTCGAAGATTTCTCCCGACGCTACATGAAGGACACCCCGATGTGCATGCGCTCTCTGCCGGGACGCGATGTGCAGGCGATCGGCGTTCTCTTCGAAAAACCAATCAATGCGATAAAGGTTCGTCGTCGCGGCCGTTGGTTGGAAGAAGCTCAAACCGGAAATTTCAAGGTTTATGCCACCAAACGCGGCACGATTTTCTGCCAAAAATCTGCCCCCGAGAAGCTGGGCGATGCTCGTTGGCGATTGGGTTGGGTTAACGGCACCCGTACGCTCTCCGTGGAGATTCCCGATGAGCTTGATGCGCTGAGTTTCGGCATGTCGGAATCCAATCGTCACTGTCTCTTGCCCGCCTTCTCTGAAGAACGAAAAGGGTCGGGCCAGCGCCGTACGCGTCAGGTGATTCCAACCTATCTATGGAAGAAAAACTGCAAAATTCGCGACGCTCAGTTCCGCTTTAATGAAAAAGCTGCGCGAGCCATTGAAGCGGCCATTACCGCGTCACGCCACCGACGCGAGCAATGGGAAAGCGAAAACGAAAGTGAAGTCACGAAACGCGCCCGTGCACTGCAGGCGAAAAAGGCCTCGGGCCACGCCCGCCGTCTCTGACCTTCCAACGCTTAAAAGCAAAAACGCTCGACTGCCTAAACAGCCGAGCGTTTGCGTTTTAACAGTCTTGTTATTCGCCGTAGACCGAGGTCCAAGCCTTTAAAAGAACGTCGGGTCCCCAATTCTTGAAACTCGCGGGATCCGACAGGAGCTGACGCCAGCGTCGTGCTCCGGGAAGTCCCAAAGTAAGCCCATTCACGTGACGCGCAGTAGCTCGCCAGGCCTGAATGTCTTCGGGGAAGTGTTCGTTCAGATACGCCGTCATGGCGCGGACCACATCAATACGTGTCGTTTCATGCTCGACACCGTAGATTTCTTCATCGACGCGCGTCAGCATCCACGGAGTTTGATAAGCCGCACGGCCCACCATCACACCGTCCATGCCCGAGTCGATCACTTCACGAGCTTCGTCGATCGTTTCGATGCGTCCGTTTGTCACCATAATGCAGTCAGGGAAATCCTTCTTCAACTGCAGAGCGACTTCGCGTTTCAAAGGCGGAATCTCGCGATTTTCACGCGGGCTCAAGCCCTTTAACCATGCGGAACGCGTGTGCACGATAAAGACGCGACACCCCGCATCGTAGACTTCTCCCACAAAGTCACGAACAAAACCGTAGTCGTTGCGATCGTCGACACCGATGCGGTGCTTCACCGTCACGGGCTTGTCGGTGACGTCCATCATGGCGCGCACGCAATCGGCCACCGTCTTGGGTTCAAGCATCAAACAGGCGCCGAAACTCCCCTTCTGCACGCGCTCAGAAGGGCATCCGCAATTGAGGTTGTATTCGTCGTAACCGTAGGTTTCGGCCACTTTGACACAATCGGCCAAGGCTGCGGGGTCTGAACCGCCGAGCTGTAAAGCCACCGGGTGTTCGGCCTTGTCAAAAGCAAGCAGACGATCGCGGTCACCGTATTGAATGGCACCCGTTGTCACCATTTCGGTATAAAGTCGCGTTTTCGCCGTCAGGAGACGATGAAAATAGCGGCAGTGACGATCGGTCCAATCGAGCATCGGGGCAACGCTATAGCGCCAGTCTTCGGGATTGAGTGTGGTCATGATTAGGATTCGATTGATAGAGATGAAAAGACCGCCCCGAGGAGCGGTCTTTGTGACGATGGAAGCGTCTTAGGAAAGATCGCCGTCGACATAAAGCCAACGACCGTCTTTCTCACGGCGAAAACGGCTCTTTTCTTCCAGCTTCATGGCACCCGCCGACGTGCGGGCACGTGCCACAAAATGAACGTGACCGATGTCGCCCTCCTCGTCCGCGGAAAGGATTTCCAAAGAAATCCATTTGGGACGCGCCTCGCCCGCTTCAAAAAGCACGGCAGGACGGGTTTCTTCGGCCCAGGTTGAAAGAACGTAGTCATCGTTCCCCGTTGCATAAGCCGTATAACGGCTTCGCATCAACGCCTCGGGCGTCGGGGCGGGCGAACCTGACAGGTATCGCCCGCAGCAGGCGTCGAAAAGGAGGCCGCTGTCGCAAGGGCATTGACCGCCTTTCTTTCCTTGCTTTTTACTCATTATTCGTCGATTTCGGCGAATTCGTTCTGAATGGCACGAGCGGCACGCTTGCGTTCGAAGTCCTTCAGGTAACGCTTACGCAGACGGATCGTGTGCGGCGTGATTTCGACCAATTCGTCGTCGTTGATGAATTCAACGGCGGCTTCAAGCGTGAGCTTGACGGGCGGAACCAAGCGGATGGCTTCGTCAGTACCGGAAGCACGAATGTTCGTGAGCTGCTTGCCGCGGATCGGGTTCACAACGATATCGTTTTCACGAGAGTGTTCGCCGATGATCATACCTTCGTAGAGCTTGTCGCCCGGGTTGACGAAGAGGCGACCGCGTTCCTGGATCTTCCAGAGAGCGTAGGCCACGGCATCACCGTCGTCCTGAGAGATGATGACGCCCGAACGACGTTCGCCGACCTGGCCGCGAGAGATGGGACCGTAGTCGTCGAAAACGTGGCTCATGATACCCGTGCCGCGGCACATCGTCATGAAGAGGCTCTGGAAACCGATCAGGCCGCGAGCCGGGATGCGGTATTCGAGACGCACGCGACCCTTGCCGTCCGGCTGCATATCCTGCAGTTCGCCCTTACGGCGGCCGAGTTCTTCCATGACGCCGCCCTGATGTTCTTCTTCAACGTCAATCGTCAAGAGTTCGTACGGTTCCATCTTGACACCGTCGATTTCCTTCAGAAGAACGCGCGGACGGGAAACGGCCAATTCGAAGCCTTCGCGACGCATATTTTCGAGAAGAATCGTGAGGTGAAGTTCGCCGCGACCGGCCACTTCCCAAACGGTTTCGTCGTCGGTGCTGCGAACGCGCATGGCAACGTTGGACTTCAGTTCGCGTTCGAGACGTTCGCGAATCTGACGGGAGGTAACGAACTTGCCTTCACGGCCGGCGAGCGGGGAAGAGTTCACCTGGAAGTTCATGGTAAGCGTCGGTTCGTCAACCTTCAGCATCGGAAGAGCTTCAGGCTGCTGCAGATCGGTAATCGTCGTACCGATGGCGAGTTCTTCGATACCGTTCACGAGAACGATGTCGCCGGCTTCGGCTTCGTCAACGAGCATACGATCGAGACCTTCGAACTTGAGGATCTGATTGATCTTCACACGCTTCGGGGTGTCTTCGGGGCCGTTCATGATGGCGACGTCCATGTTGGGACGCAGGCGACCGCGGTGAACGCGACCGATACCGATCTTACCGACGTAGCTGGAGTAGTCCAAGGAGCAGATCTGGAGCATGAGCGGACCGTCGGGGTCGTCGTCACGAACCGGAACGTTTTCGATCACGGCGTCGAAAACGGCACGCATGTTGCCGATCTTCTTCAATTCTTCAACGTCTTCCGTCGTGCCGGCAAAGCCGTTCAAAGCGGAAGCATAGATAACCGGGAAGTCGAGCTGGTCTTCGGTAGCACCGAGCTTGTCAAAAAGGTCGAAAGTCTGGTTGATGACCCAATCCGGACGGGCGCCCGGACGGTCGATCTTATTGACAACGACAATCGGCTTCAGACCGGCGGCCAAGGCCTTACGGGTCACGAAGCGCGTCTGCGGCATCGGACCTTCTACAGCGTCAACGAGAAGCAACACGCCGTCGACCATGGAGAGGACGCGTTCGACTTCACCGCCGAAGTCGGCATGGCCCGGGGTGTCGATGATGTTGATGTGGCAACCTTCGTATTCGACGGCGCAGTTCTTGGAAAGAATGGTAATGCCGCGTTCCTTTTCAATGTCGCCGGAGTCCATCACGCGTTCGGCAACCTGCTGGTTGTCGCGGAAGGTACCGGCACACTGCAGAAGGCGGTCGACCATCGTGGTCTTACCGTGGTCAACGTGGGCAATGATCGCAATATTACGGATCGCTCGAGTCATGTGTTTTCTCGTTAGTGTGCAATAAGTCTTTCGGGTTCGAGAACGCCGCGGTCATTGACCTGCGCCGTCCCGAGCAGTGTTTGGTTCGGACCGTAAACGCGGACGCGTCCGCGTAAGTCGAGGCCCATCGCAAGACGCTGTCCGTTCATGAAACGGGACGTCTCGCCGTCGTTAAGGTCAACTCGAGGGAAAGTCGAGAGGAGCGAATCGGCTCCCAACAACTTCGCACGGGCGGCCTCGATACTATCAGCCTTTTCGAGATCAATGAGGCTGACAGCATTGTCCAGGGTCAAATCTCCGACACGCGTACGGCGCAGAGCGCTCAAATGAGCGCCGCAACCGAGAGCGCGACCGATATCTTCACCCAAAACACGAATATAGGTCCCCTTGCTCACGAGACAGTCGATCGTGAAACTCTCGCCGTCAAAGTCGCGCATCGAGATTTCCTCGATCGTCACGCGACGCGGTTCGCGTTCTACGGTTTCGCCCTGTCGAGCCAGTTCATACAAACACTGGCCGTTTCTCTTGAGCGCGGAGTACATCGGCGGAATCTGTTCGATTTCGCCCAAGAAGCGTTCGCATGCGGCTCGCACTTCTTCTTCCGTCACGTTGACGGGATGCTCTTCGACAATATCGCCTTCGGCATCGCCCGTCGTCGTCACGACGCCCAGCTTTACGCGGGCGCTGTATCCCTTCTTCGCATGAAGAAGGTCAGCGGAGAACTTCGTCGCATTGCCAAAGCAAAGCGGCAGAAGTCCTGTAGCCAGCGGATCAAGCGTACCGGTGTGTCCTGCCTTTCTCGCGTTCACCAGTCGGCGAACGGTTTGAAGCGCAGCGTTGCTCGACATCCCCAGGGGCTTGTCAAGCATCATCACACCGTCAATGGGATCACCTCGCTTGGCCACTTACTCGTCTCCTCGAGCGGGCGTATCGGCAATCGCCTTCTTGATGAGAGCATCCATCGCGAAACCGCGATTAACGCTGTCGTCATGAGCAAAATGCAGAGTCGGCACCGTATGAATGGTGAGACGACGGAACAAATGATTGCGAAGCATGCCGGCGGCAGCGTTAAGACCTTCTTCACAGACGGCGGGATCACTTCCCAAGACCGTGAAAAAAACCTTGGCATGCGCGTAGTCGGGCGTAATTTCGCAACCCGTCACGGTGACGAGGCCGACGCGAGGATCGCGCACTTCCTGAGGAATCAGAACAGCGAGATCGCGGGCAATCTGGTCTGCCACTCGCAAGGAGCGGCCGGGTTTCTTTGGTTTCAAATCAAAACCTCGTTCGTTTGAAGGGAAAGGAAGGGAAGTCCGAATCTTGATGTCGGCTTCCCTTCGATTCTGTTTCTTTAGAGGGTACGGGCGATTTCGGTCACTTCGAAGACTTCGAGCTGATCGAGTTCCTTGATGTCGTCGTAACCCTTCAAGGAGAGACCGCATTCCTGACCAGCCTTGACTTCGCGGACGTCATCCTTGAAGTGCTTCAAGCTGGCGAGTTCGCCCGTCCAGATGACGACGTTGTCGCGCAGGAGGCGGACAGAGGCGTTGCGCTTCACCAAACCTTCGAGTACACGGCAGCCGGCAATGTTGCCGACCTTCGGCACACGGATGATCTGGCGAATTTCGACGAGACCCAAAGCGGTTTCGCGACGTTCCGGCGTGAGCATGCCGCTCATGGCAGCCTTCACTTCATCCACAGCATCGTAAATGATGTTGTAGTAGCGGATGTCGATACCTTCGGCTTCGGAAACCTTGCGAGCCTGAGCGTCAGCACGAACATTGAAGCCCAGAATCACAGCCTGCGAAGCGGCGGCCAAGTTAACGTCGGATTCGGAAATACCGCCAACGGCAGCATGAACCACCTGAACGCGGACTTCTTCCGTAGAGAGCTGCGTCAAAGCGTGGATCAAAGCTTCCTGAGAACCCTGGACGTCGGCCTTGATAATCAAGGGAAGCGTCTTCACTTCGCCGTCGGTTACGTCGGAGAAGAGGTTGGCGAGGTTCGTAGCATGCTGTTTGGCAAGCTTCTGATCACGGTACTTGCCCTGACGGAAGAGGGAAATTTCACGAGCCTTGCGTTCGTCGTTGAGAACGAAGACTTCGTCACCGGCCGTCGGAACGCCGGAGAGACCCTGGATTTCCACAGGAATCGAAGGACCGGCTGACTGCTGAGCCTTGCCCAATTCGTTGATCATGGCACGAACGCGGCCGAATTCGTTACCCACGAGGACGATGTCGCCGCGATGCAACGTACCGGCCTGAACGAGGATGGAAGCGACCGGACCGCGACCCTTGTCGAGACGGGATTCGATCACGATACCGCGGGCGGGACCTTCAACCGGAGCCTTCAATTCAAGCATTTCGGCCTGGAGAAGCACGTTTTCGAGCAATTCGTCAACGCCTTCGCCGGACTTGGCAGACACCGGGCAGAAGGGAACGTCGCCGCCCCATTCTTCAGGCATCACACCGTTCGAAACCAATTCCTGCTTAACACGTTCCGGATTGGCTTCGGGCTTGTCGATCTTGTTGATAGCAACAACGAGCGGCACACCGGCAGCGCGAGAGTGAGCGATAGCTTCCTTCGTTTGCGGCATCACACCGTCATCGGCGGCAACAACGAGAATGACAACGTCGGTCGACTTGGCACCGCGAGCACGCATGGCCGTAAAGGCTTCGTGGCCCGGGGTATCAAGGAAGGTCACGATGCCGCGCGGCGTCTTGACGTGATAAGCACCGATATGCTGCGTAATACCACCGGCTTCACCGGCAGCTACCTTGGCACGACGGATGTAGTCGAGCAGGGAGGTCTTACCGTGGTCGACGTGACCCATGATGGTCACAACCGGCGGACGCGGCAGATCCGGGTAGGTTTCGCTCATGAGTTCGCCGAGCATAGCTTCGGGATCGTCAGGCTTGGCGGCAATAGCCGTGTGGCCCATTTCTTCGACGATCAACATGGCCGTATCCTGATCAAGCATCTGGTTGATCGTGACCATCTGGCCCATCTTCATGAGAGCCTTAATCACTTCGGTAGCCTTCACCGCCATTTTGTGGGCGAGATCGGCAACGCTGATCGTTTCAGGAACCTGCACTTCGCGCACGATGGTTTCCTGCACCGGCTGCTGAGCCTGAGCGTGACGATTATTCTTGTCCTGGCTACGACGGCCGCGGGCGGTACGATAGCCGTTGCCGGAACCGTCGTCCTGACCGCGCGTCTTGATGGTACGACGGTGCTGACCTTCATCATTCCAGCGATCGCCGCCAGAATTGGCACCCTTACCCTTCTTCTTTTCGCCGGAACGGCCGCCCTTCTTACCTTCGTTATTGCCGACATTTTCGGTCTGAACACTCTGACCCTTGTTGGCATCCTGGCGCGACTGATTGCGACGATCCTTATTGGTCGACTTCTTGGCGTCGTCCTTCTTCTTGTCGGCAGCGGGAGTGGCTTTCGTCGGCGCTTCTTCCTTCTGCTGTTCAGCTGCGGCCTTCTGAGCCTTCTTGGCCGTCATCACAGAAGAACTGCGGGACATCATTTCGCGGATATTACGGGCTTCTTCTTCAGCCTTTTTGCGAGCGGCATCGCGGCGAGCGCGAGCGGCAGCTTCAGCTTCCATACGCTTGGCGGTCGCAGCGGCCACTTCGGCGTCCAAATTGGCCTTTTCGGCTTCACGACGGGCGGCCTTGATAGCGGCCTCGTCCTTTTCCTTTTCTTTCTTCAATGCTTCCTCACGGGCACGGGCGTTTTCCGCCTCACGACGAGCGGCCTCAGCGCGTTCCTGAGCGGCCTTTCGCTCGGCTTCCACACGGGCCTTTTCTTCCTCAGCCTTCTTGCGAGCTTCTTCGCGAGCACGAGCCTCGGCTTCTTCACGAGCACGGGCTTCAGCTTCTTCACGAGCGCGGGCAAGCGCTTCGGCCTTTTCCTTTTCGGCGGCTTCGATGCTCGCCTTGGCTTCTTCTGCAAGAGCAGCTTCTTCAGCGAGAATCTGCGGATTCTTCACGAAGACGCGCTTACGACGAACTTCAACGGGAATTGCGCGGGCGCGCCCCGAGCCATCCTGCTGCTTCACAACGGACGATTCCTTACGAACGACCGTGATCTTTCGCTGGGCGGTACTCGTACGTTCAACGCGCAGGCTGTCCAAAAGACGAGCCTTATCGTTTTCGCTCAGAACATCGGTTTCGTTGCGCTTGTCAACACCCGCAGCACGAAGCTGCGACAAAAGGGTCTTGGCGGCTACCTTCAGTTCCTGCGCAAATTCTTGAACGGTTTTGCTGGCCATAAATTTCTTCTCCTTGATGCATCCGACGCCCCCGTTTACGTATTTTTTCGGGACGAAACGAATTCGTCGTCGCATCGGTTTCTCTCTCGCGGCGAGAAGATTTCAATCTTCTTCACGTATCACGCCGAGAAACGTTGTTCGTTAGCGGTCGGGGACCATTTGTTGTGCGCGGTCCCCGCCTTACCTCATCGCGCTAACCTCGACGATTATTCGAACCAGTGTTCGCGAGCAGCCATAATGAGGCGGCTGGCACGCTCGGCATCGATACCCGTCATTTCGACGAGGTCGTCGGTGGCAAGTTCGCCAAGGTCGTCGAGCGTGCTCACGCCCTGACCGACGAGCTTGCTGGCGAGGTCGTTGTCCATCCCGTCGAGAGCGAGGAGAGGTTCGTCGGCCTTGCGCAGATTTTCTTCACGCGTAATCGCGTCGGCGAGCAACTTGTTACGGGCACGCTGACGGAGCTCGTCGATGGTTTCGTGGTCAAAAGCATCGATGGCGTAGAGTTCCTTTTCCGGAACATAGGCGATTTCTTCGATCGAGGAGAAGCCTTCGGCGACGAGAACGTCGGCGGCGGCTTCGTCAATGTCGAGGTTGTCCATGAATTCGACGCGGGTCTTCGCCATTTCTTCGTCACGCTTCTGCGTGGCTTCCGTTTCGGTCATGATGTTGATCTGCCAGCCCGTCAGTTCCGAAGCAAGACGGACGTTCTGACCGGCACGACCGATGGCGATGGCGAGGTTGTCTTCATCCACAACGACATCCATGGCGTGGCTTTCTTCAAGCATCACGATGGAGCGAACCTTGGCAGGTTCGAGAGCGCCGACCACAAACTGAGCCGCGTCTTCGTTCCAAGGCACGATATCGACACGTTCGCCGCCCAATTCGTTCGTCACGGCGTTGACGCGAGAACCGCGCATACCGACGCAAGTACCGATCGGATCGATACGTTCGTCCTTGGTGTAGACGGCGATCTTGGCGCGCACGCCTGGATCGCGAGCGGCGGACTTGATTTCAAGGAGACCCTGTTCGATTTCCGGCACTTCGAGTTCGAAGAGCTTCTTGATGAATTCCGGAGACGTACGGGAAAGAATGACCTGCTGGCCCTTGTTGGATTCGCCGATATGGTCGACGTAAGCGCGAACGCGGTCGCCCGTACGGAGATTTTCACGTGGGATCATCTGATTGCGCGGCAGGCGGGCTTCGAGACGACCGATTTCGACAATGGCGTCGCCCTTGTCCATACGCTTGATCGTACCGGAGATGATGCTTTCCTGACGAGCAAGGAATTCGTTGAGGATCTGTTCGCGTTCGGCATCGCGAAGACGCTGCAGGATAACCTGCTTGGCATCCTGAGCAAAGCGACGACCCGTCGTATCGACATCGATCACTTCGATTTCGCGTTCAATGTAGTCACCCACGGCGACATCCGGATATTCGTCCGTAATGTCGGAGAACATTTCCTGACGATCGGGTTCCTGCAGACCTTCTTCGTCGGCCACAACAAGCCAGCGGCGGGCAGCCTTGAATTCGCCCGTCACACGGTCAACGTGCACGACAACGTCGGCATCTTCGCCCGGGAACTGGGCCTTTTTCACAGCGCTAGCAAGCGCCACTTCGAGAACGCCGAAAACGGTGTCCTTCGCAACATTCTTTTCGCTTGCGAGCACATCGACAAGCGCGAGCATTTCACGGCAATTCATGGAAAATCAACCCTTAAAGTTCAGTTCGGCAAGGAGATTCGCGTGATCCACATCGGAAAGCGGGAAAACAACGCGGACGGGATCGGCGACAGGCGTCTTCTTGCGACGGCTTCGCATGGCGGCCATACCCGGGGTACGAGCGATGTCCACCTCAAAATAGTCGAAAGTGATCTGTTCGGCACCGGACTCACCCTCGATACCGAGGATGCGACCTTCGAGCTTACGACGGCCTGCTTCCGGGAAGCCTTCGGCCTTCAACGGAGCAAACAGTTCCACATAGGCGAGTTCACCCGTGAAACGATCCCAGTCACGGGCACGCTTCAAGGGGCGTTCCACACCGGGAGAAGAGACTTCGAGACGCTCGTAGGGAATGTCTTCCACCGTAAAGAGATGGCTCAACTGATCGCTCACGCGTTCGCAGTCTTCAAGCGAAATTCCGCCTTCTGCAGTCGTATCGATCGTGGCTCGAATGAGACCGCGAGCAAGACGTTCGCAATCGACGAATTCGTAGCCCATCCCTTCGACGGTTCGTTCAACGAGCTCGTTAAGCGCTCCGGAATTGGTCATTGATCAAACTTCCTCTAGGAAAAAATGAACCGGCAATGCCGGGAAAATCGGTTCTCCCCGAAGGAAAAACCTTTTATTTCGCTTCCTCGGAATAAAACCGCGAGGCGAAAAAAAACAAAAAAAAATGGGCAAACGCCCATTCGAGACCCTCTCGTCGACATGTGCGGGTTCAAACCGAAGTTCGCGCACAGGACTCCTAGGAGCCCTTCGACAGGGTAACGAGACAATCAAAAAAAGATCGGCTCGTCTGAACAAATCGGGAAAACGTCTTTCTCGTCGTTTGCAGAGCGAAAAAGCCACGGGAGAGAGCCCGCACTCAGTTTTCACGAACGTCCATGATTGTAGGGGAAATTACCGCTTCATGCAACTGAAAAGAGGCAATTTCCCTTTATCAATCATGTGACTAAAGATTAGGCCTTGCGATTGCCGCGATGACGCTGCGTGCGTCGGTCGCTCATATCGCGCGCTTCCCACATCGGTACGCCGGTGCGATCGGAACGGCCTTCCTTAAAACGACCGCCCTTACGTTCGGCACGAGCTTCTTCCTGCGCTTCGGCGCGAGCACGGGCGCGAGCCTTTTCGCGAGCGGCGGCCTTTTCAGCCTTTTTGGCTTCGGCCTTGGTAGCAGCCATCGGCGCAGCCTTCTTCTCAGCGTCCTTCAAATCAAGCATCCAAGCGCGAACTTCTTCCGGCGTCAATTCCATGCGCTTGCCGCGCGGGAGACTCTTCGGAAGAGATACGGCACCGTAACGAACGCGGATAAGACGAGAAACCGTAAAGCCCACAGCTTCGAACATACGACGCACTTCGCGGTTGCGGCCTTCGTTAATCTGAACAAGGTACCAGTGATTCTGTCCCGTACCGCCCTGATCTTCGAGCTTAGAGAATTTGGCAATGCCGTCGTCAAGTTCGACACCCTGCTGCAACTTCAGAATATGTTCGGCGTCGAGTTCGCCGCAGATACGGACGGCGTATTCGCGTTCGATTTCATAGCGCGGGTGCATCAGACGGTTGGCAAGTTCACCTGAGGTCGTAAAGAGGAGCAAACCTTCGGTATTGAAGTCGAGACGGCCGACAGCAACCCAACGGGCCCCCTGAAGACGCGGCAGATGGAAAAAGACGGACGGACGGCCTTCCGGGTCATCGCGAGAGACGATTTCTCCGGCCATCTTGTGATACATCAACACGCGCGGCGTTGAAGAGGCCTGATCGCGTCGGATCAAGCGACCTTCAACACGAATCATATCTTCAGCGTTCACACGATCGCCCAACTTGGCAGTCTGACCGTTGATCGTCACGACGCCCTTTGAAATCAGGGTTTCCATGTCACGGCGAGAACCGAGACCGGCTTCGGCCAAGGCCTTCTGAAGCTTGTCGGTCGGAAGATCTGCCGGTTGTTTCTGTTTGCGAGCACGTTCGAGGATATCGAGCGCCATATGATGCTGACCGAGCCCCTTATAACCGTCGGTATCGTTTTCCATTTCCTGGAAAACGCGGTCGGGCGAGGAAAGAGAAGCGCGTTCGGAGAACGGAGCTTCTTCGTCACGACGCGGACGGGCGGGACGATTCGGTGCGGCACGACGGAACGGCGTGCGCTTACCTTCGGAAAACTGCGGACGACCGCCCTGACGACGACCGTTATTGTTCGTTTTTCTCAAAATGAATCTCCTTCTGGAGAGGTAGTTCCCCGTCTCCGGCACTCACCACATCAAGTGCATTGCGCTCGGACGTCAAGAGAAAGTCCGGCATATTTTCTGAGTCGAGGCTCGGAAGCTCATCCAAACTTTTGAGTCCGAGATCGTTTAAAAAATGTTTCGTTGTCCCTATGAGGGCAGGACGCCCCGGTGTCTCACGGTGGCCAACCTGTTCGATCCAACCGCGTTCCTCAAAAGCCTTCAGGGTAGCGGAATTGACTGCCACACCGCGCAACTCTTCAATGTCGCCGCGAGTGACCGGTTGCCGATAAGCAATGATCGCCAGCGTTTCCATGGCGGCACGCGAATAACGCTGAGGTTTCTCTTCTTCGAGTCGTTGGAGATAAGGCGAGACTTCTACGGCCGTCTGAAAGCGCCAACCGTTGGAGAGTTCGACCAATCGCATCGCACGATTCGACCAGAAAGCCTGCAGATTTTCCAAATGTCCCCGTATGATCTTTGCACTCAGGCGATCGTCAAAAAGACGTCGCAACTCTCTAACCGTCATAGGTCTCGTCGCAGCGAGCAAAGCGGCTTCAAGCACAAACTGAGGATCGGGGATCGGCATGTCGAATCGACGGAGAAAGGGCATCGGGGCTCATTGTACAAAAATCGGAGCCCAAAGACGCGAAATCCCGCCCGGCTTTTCGCCTTGCGGGATCTCTGTATTCTGGCGGAAGGAGTGGGATTTGAACCCACGATACGGTATAACCGTATACCGGATTTCGAGTCCGGCGCATTCGACCTCTCTGCCATCCTTCCGTTCATCTCACGATGAGACGATGAATCTTACCGAACGAGCGGTTTTTTGTCAAACCGCGAACAAAAAAAAGGACCGCTTTTATGAAGCGATCCTTTTTTTGTCGGTATCAGACCGAGCTCATCCTCTTAGTGAGGGAAAGCACCGTCTTCCGTCGGGCGAAGCACTTCAACGCCGTTCATATACGGACGAAGAGCTTCCGGAACCGTCACCGTACCGTCTGCGTTCTGGTAGTTTTCGAGAACGGCAACGAGCGTACGACCGACAGCGAGACCGGAACCGTTCAGCGTATGAACGTACTGAACCTTGCCGTTTTCATCCTTAAAGCGGGCCCCCATACGGCGAGCCTGGAAAGCTTCGCAATTGGAGCAGGACGAAATTTCACGATAGGTATTCTGAGCCGGAATCCAGACTTCCAAGTCATAAGTCTTCGTAGCACCAAAACCCATATCACCCGTCGAGAGAGCAACGACGCGGTACGGAAGTCCCAATTTCTGGAGGATGCCTTCGGCGTTGGCGGTCATTTCTTCGAGATGTTCATAGGAGTTTTCCGGACGAACGATGCGAACCATTTCAACTTTGTCGAACTGGTGCTGACGAATCATACCGCGCGTGTCGCGGCCGTAGGAGCCGGCTTCGGAACGGAAGCAAGGCGTGTGAGCCGTCACCTTCAGGGGGAGATCCTTATAGTTGAGGATCATGCCAGCCACCTGATTCGTCAAGGTAACTTCTGCGGTCGGAACGAGGTACATCTGTTCCTGGTCGGAATCGGCACCGCCCTTCTTCGCAGCGAAAAGGTCGTCCTTAAACTTCGGAAGCTGACCCGTACCCTGCATCGTGGAAGCGGTCACAACGTACGGCGTATAGCATTCGATGTAGCCGTTTTCACGCGTGTGCGTGTCGAGCATGAACTGCGCAAGTGCACGGTGCATACGAGCAATCTGACCGCGCATGAAGCAGAAACGGGACCCAGAAAGCTTACCGGCCGTGTCAAAGTCCATACCAAGAGCAGCACCGATATCAACGTGGTCCTTCACTTCAAAGTCGAACGTGCGCGGCGTACCCCAACGACGGACTTCAACGTTTTCCGTTTCATCCTTGCCGATCGGGCAGCTTTCGTGCGGGAGGTTGGGAATGCGAAGCATCATGTCCGTCAAACGGGCACGAATATCGTCGAGTTCCTTTTCAAGACCGGTTAATTCGGCGGGAATCTTGCCGGCTTCTTCCATGAGAGCGGTGGCATCTTCACCGGAACGCTTGGCCATACCGATCTGCTTGGAGAGCGTATTGCGCTTGTTCTGCAGTTCTTCGGTCTTCTTCTGCACGTCCTTACGAGCAGCTTCAAGTTCATTAAATTCCTGTTCCGGGAAATCGAAACCGCGCGTCTTGAGGCGCGCAACCACTTCGGGGAGCTGCTTACGCAGCATCGTGAGGTCAAGCATGTTTCCAGCCTTTAAAAAAATCTTATCGAGTGTCGGCCTTTGCTTAAAGCAAAGTCGACTCTCTTGTTTAGAATCAATCTAATAATTTTCGCCTTTGCAAGAGAAAAAGGCAAATTTCAAGCATCAAAGCAAGGGATTTTCCTTGAAGTAAAACCTATTTGAGATCTTGTCCGCGACGACGGCCTTTTCCCTGACGACGTGCTTCCACATTGAGGGCCTCAAGCGCACGGAGTTTTTCTCCGATCTTGATTTCCATCCCGCGTTCGACAGGACGATACCAACGCATGCCTTCGAGGCCCTCCGGCAAATATTCTTCACCGGCAGCAAAAGCACCGGGTTCGTCGTGCGCATAGCGGTAGCCCTGGTGATATCCAAGATCTTTCATGAGCTTCGTGGGCGCATTCCTCAGATGCATCGGCACCGGACGGCTTCGATCCTGCTTCACGAAAGCGCGAACTTCGTTATAGGCTTTGTAAACGGCATTGCTCTTCGGAGCGCAGGCAAGATAAACAGCCGCCTGAGCTAACGCCAATTCACCTTCTGGCGAACCTAGTCGTTCGTAAATTTCAGCGGCCTCCACGGCGAGCTGCGTGGCTCGCGGGTCAGCCAAAGACACGTCTTCCACTGCCATGCGGACCAAACGTCGGGCGATATAACGCGGATCACATCCGCCGTCCAACATGCGGCACATCCAGTAGAGCGCAGCGTCAGGATCCGAACCGCGAACGGACTTGTGCATCGCACTGATCTGATCATAGAAATTGTCACCGCCCTTATCGAAACGGCGAAGCGTCGCAGGCAAGGTCTTACGCAAAAAGCCCGCGTCAATCTTTTCCATATGGCGTTCGCGTGCCATCGTGCAGCTAACGTCAAGGGCATTCAAGAGACGACGAGCGTCACCATCAGCCAATTCAACGAGCACACCTCGAGCACCCTCTTCGATTGCCAGATCGGGGAACTCTTTATGGAGTGTACGTTCAAGCAAAAGAGAGGACTCTTCAGCCGTAAGACTCTTTAACTGATAAACGGTCGAGCGGCTCAGCAGAGCGCCGTTCACCTCAAAAGAGGGATTTTCGGTCGTAGCACCGACGAAAACGAAGAGACCGGATTCAACATGCGGGAGGAAGGCATCCTGCTGACTCTTACTGAAACGATGAACCTCGTCCACAAAGAGAAGCGTCGGTCGCCCCGACATACGCATGGTTTCTTTAGCCGCATCAACGGCTTCACGAATATCTTTGACGCCTCCTAGAACAGCCGAGATGGCAATGAAAGGCAAATCAAAAGCAGACGACATCAAACGGGCAAGCGTCGTTTTTCCCACGCCCGGAGGCCCCCAAAGGATCATGGAGTGCGGTCGGTGGTTTTCAAAGGCAACGCGAAGCGGTGCGCCGGGCCCCAGTAAGTGGGTCTGTCCCACCACTTCGTCCAAAGTTTGCGGACGCATGCGTTCGGCCAGCGGCTGCATGATGGGCTGCGGCTGGTGCGAAACAGAAGCCTTCTTATGTTGTGGTTCAGGCGGCAGAAGTTCGTCGCCAAAAAGATCGGTACTCATGAGAGTAACTGTACCAAAAAAGCGAAGAAAAATAGGAGTTGCAAAACTCTTTCAGGATATCGTTACCATGAAAAAAGGGCCGGAGCACAAGCACCGACCCCGGAAAAGACAAAACCCCGACATCTTTCGATATCGGGGT
>JAHHRG010000166.1 GCA_020025965.1 Sutterella sp. | reverse complement strand
CTCCCCTGACCCCACCCCCGCATCGGAGGCCCTCGAACCCATTTACGATGCAGAAGGCAATGAGATTCAGCCGGGAGAGACCTGCCGTTTAGTTTTGGCCGCGTTTGCCGGCACAGAACCTCTTATGACAGAGATTTGGGCGAAAGAATGCAACGAGATTGCATGTGTTATCCCCTGCGATGGCGAGATTAACATTCGCGAGATCTTGGAAGATTGCATCGCCAATCCGATTATCGCGGATGAGTTCGCATTCATCTCTCCCAATACCGTCCCTTGCTCAAAGATTACCTTCGATGAGCTCATACAGCCTGTGGTGTATGTGGATGCAGACGGCACCGAGCATTACAACCATCGACTTCCGATGTTTTTCTCGAAAGACAAGCTGGTCGAATTGCTTGCCTCCAGCAAGGCTGATGGAGAAGAACTCATTAAAGAGTACATGACTCGATACCGCACTCGCCCTGTACAGGTGGGATTTTCGTTCGGCAACTACGTTACGCCCGTTCTCCGCAACAATCCCTGCGAAAATGTCGTGATTGAGGGTCTCGTTCGTCGCAAGTACCTCACTACGAATAAAGAGGGATTCGCGGCGATTGAGAACATCTTGGAAACGCATTTGCTCAAGTAAATGGGTTCTGATTTTCGTATATGGTTAGGTTCGGGAGCCGAAGTCCAGCAAGGGCTTCGGCTCTTGAATCATTATGCCCCCAACCCTCATCTCGAACGGTTGGTGAAATTAAATCCAACTCGGTACAAGTCCCTGCTTATTAAGAGCCTTTCGAGGATTTGTGGCACACCACCCCCCGAACTACCCTCGAAAGAATCCACCGATAAAACGTACCCGAAATTCAGAGAAAATTGGCCGTTCTTGCGAGAGACTCAGTGTCCGATGGAATTGAAGGTCCTTGCTTCCGAAAAGATCACGGCCTACCACAATTATGTGGAGGCACATCAACGGCTTTTCGACTGCACCTCTCTTGATATGTGTCTTGAGACCGCGCGAACGGTTATAGAAAATTATGTCGAAAATCGGAAGATCTATTCCGAATTTGCGTACTATTCCGAGAACCATTCAGTGCTCGGAAAACATCCCATATTCAAAGAGATGCAGGACCGAGCAGAACTTCTTCACCTGACGGTGAAGGATCTGTTCCGGAAAAAAACGAATCTTCAGAAAGCGATCTGGAGATTGGCGAAACAAATCGAGTCTGGCGACAAACCCCATTTGATCATTGATCGCAAACACCGGTTAGAGCAGCACAAGCGAGATCTCGCCGAAATCGAAAATATCGTGAACAATTATGAAAGATGATCGCCTCTTTGACATCGCTGCAATTTTCGCTCAGAACAAGCC
>JAHHRG010000165.1 GCA_020025965.1 Sutterella sp. | reverse complement strand
GTACAAAATGATGTGTTCCCGCTCAATGCCTGCTACAATGCGTATCTGGCATACGAACGTTCCGTTGATGTGGCGCATTACGACGAGACTTCGGCAGGATTCAGCTATCAGGCGCGACCGACGCATCCCGACGCGATGAACGAAGTCTATGTCCTCGTAGTGGGAGAGACCTCGCGTGCCTGCAACTGGGGACTGTATGGCTATGAACGGCTGACGACGCCCCGTTTGCAGAAACAGAAGAATCTGGTCCATTTTACCGATGTACTGACTCAGGCGAATGCCACGCACAAAAGTGTGCCGATGCTGTTGTCGCTCGCTTCGGCGGAGAATTATGACCGCATCTATAAGGAACGGAGCGTCATCACGGCGTTCAAGGAAGCCGGATTCTATACCGCTTATTTCTCCAATCAGAAATACAATCACTCGTTTGTCGATATCTTCGGTCAGGAAGCCGATACGACGCTCTTTCTGAAAGAGCAGGGCGGGCCGAAACGTGACTACAACGATCTGGATCTTCTGACCTGTGTGGACGGCGTGATGCGGGACGGACACCGCAAACTCTTGGTGGTGCTGCATACTTACGGCTCGCATTTCAACTACCGTGAGCGTTATCCCTCATCGGCGGCGGTCTATGTGCCGGATAAATATACCGATGCCGGAGTGCGTAACCGCAAGGCATTGCTCAATGCCTACGACAATACGATTGTGCAGACCGACCGTCTGCTGTCCGAACTGATTCGGCGTCTGGAGCGTTCGCGTGCGGTGTCGGCTCTGGTCTACACTTCCGACCACGGTGAGGATATCTTCGACGACGACCGCCGTCTGTTCCTGCATTCCTCACCCGTGCCCAGCTATTATCAGCTGCATGTGCCGTTCCTGGTCTGGCTGTCCGAACCGTATGTGGAAAACTATCCTGAAATACCGGGGTATTTGAAGGAGAACAGTCACCGTCCCGTTTCGTCCAATCTTTCCTTCGCTTATACAGCCCTGCAGCTTGCGGGCATTTTCACCCCTTACCGCGCGGACTCTCTGTCGGTCGCTTCGGACGGGTATCGTCTGACGCACCGCTATTACATAGACGACCACAACGAGCCGCGGTCTTATTCCGACATCGGACTTCGGGAGGAGGACGAAATACAGTTCCGTCAGCGCGGGCTGAGTTTCCCTTAATGCGGGGTGCGGAACGGAGATGAATGTATGTAAACTCTGTTGAAAGTCTATTTTCTTTTTTGTGTGATTGGGGCGGTGGGGTCGGTTCTGATTCTGCCGCCCTTTTTGTGCCGGTATCTGAAAAGGGAGAGGAGGGGAAAAGAGCTGTAACCGTTAAAAAACCGTTTGGAAACAGGGTGAAACCG
>JAHHRG010000164.1 GCA_020025965.1 Sutterella sp. | reverse complement strand
CTTCTTCAGGAAACGCCTCAAACCAGTGGGCTAATTCTCGTTGTGCGTTGGGGTTCTGTTGTTCAAGCCCCGCGACCAGGTCGTGCGCCTTCTGACGAGTTTCGGGCGAGAGGTCCAATGCCCACGCATGATTAACCCCACAAACGAAAAGGAATAGGGCGCAGACCAGTGCGCAGCCGTACACACTTATTGTGTTAGTTTGATTGCGAGTCATTAGGGATCCATTGAGAACATTAGAAACGAGGCGTTCACTTACAGTTTTGTGATGCTGTAGAGAACAATCCCGAGAATGTTGCGACCGTCCGGTGCAATGACCGAAGTGATGCCATTAGGGAGTTGATCCCGAGGCACGGACGACAGCATGCTAGTGCCCCATTCGCCCTCTTGGACATAGCGTAACGATAAGCCATACTCTTCCGGATTGGGCGCCGTTTGAGAGTATTGGGTACAGGCTAGGACGACGGTGTCTGGCTTCAACGCTACGAGTTCACCCGCGCGTAATCGTCGAACAACGATCACATCCCCTTGATTGACTTTAGGCGGGAGCCCCTCGCCAGTGACGGTGTACGCAAATACGACATCCTTGGTCCAGCATTCAGATGGAGGGACTGGGTTAGGAAGTACTGACTCCTGATCGCAGACCACCTCTTCGAAAGTGGTGTTTTCTTTGACTGCGTTGACGAGTGCGTCGGTCGAGTACATGGAGATAAAGGCTGGTTGCCCCAGAGCGCTCCTATGAGGGAGGGGTGCTTTACCAAGATTCGTCGCCATTCTGGGAGGATTTTGAGCGAGTTCTGAGAGTGACGTGATACGCCCCTCAGAATTATCCCCTGTGCAGAACGGAAGTGGCATCTTATTGTTGATTAGCTTGCGGATCATTCGATCGGGACGCTCTTCAAGCCCATTAGCCTTGGCGATGGCGTCAGCATCCAGCGGTGTTAACTCGTGGGAAATCAGTAAGTTCGTCGAGATGTTGAAGAAGCTGGCGATACGATCAAAGGTTCGAAGTGAAAGCGTCCGTTCAGAACTCCCCGTTTGCTCGTTTTTGACCGCTCGTGTCAATGTGGATTGTGAGATGCCTGCGGCGTCAGCTAGGTTGGAAATCGCGATATTGTAACGTTCGCACAGTACGAGAATATTCGAGATGGCAAAACTAACAGGAGGCATAACATTGACCACAATGAGTGAAAAACGATCTTATTAGCGTATCGCAAAGCGATTTTCCCACGCAATATTTACTCAAGCAACGACTGCAAAAAAACGCACCGCCCGTTTTTGTCTCTAGGGAAACTAAACGGAAACAGTGCGTTTCTTTCTTCTTTTGGGTGGGCGTTACGCCCACTTAAAGTGCGTCGTTATTGAGCGCTTTCAGCGTCGTC
>JAHHRG010000163.1 GCA_020025965.1 Sutterella sp. | reverse complement strand
GTTCGAGCGCAAGGATGACGATCATCGCCATCTGGATCATAAGTAACCCGCGGCAGGCATACTCGTTAGCTTCTCGCTCTTCTCTTTTTCTATGGCCTGTCGTCGAGGCAGGCCACTATCACGTCCCGGTTGCATCTTTGACCTTTGCAGGTTAAAAAAAAGCGAATTTTTTTGTCGTGGCCCCCTTGAAGGTGGAAAACGGCGCCCCAATCTAGCAAGACATGAGTCCGGAACACGGTGTAAATACCCGTGCCCGGCTTTCAACCCTAAAACGATATGGACTTTCTCAAAGGAGAGCTATCAATGAAAATTCGTCCATTGCACGACCGTGTGATCGTCAAGCGTAAAGAAGTCGAATCTAAGTCAGCTGGCGGTATTGTCCTGACCGGTTCCGCAGCGGGCAAATCCACGCGCGGTGAAGTGATCGCCGTGGGCCATGGTCGCATTCTCGAGAATGGCGATGTGAAGCCACTGGACGTGAAGGTCGGTGATACCGTGATTTTCAACGATGGTTATGGCGTGAAGGCCGAGAAGATCGACAATGAAGAAGTGTTGATCATGTCCGAAAGTGACATTCTGGCCATCGTCGAGGCGTAATCGCCGCATTGGCAAGCGCTCGCAATATCCAATTTGAACGAATTTAAGGGACAAAGATAATGGCAGCTAAAGACGTAAAATTTGGTAACGACGCCCGCGTAAAAATGCTGCGTGGCGTAAACGTACTGGCAGACGCAGTGAAGGTCACCCTGGGGCCGAAAGGTCGTAACGTGGTTCTGGACAAGTCCTTCGGCTCTCCGACCATCACCAAAGACGGCGTATCCGTTGCACGTGAGATCGAGCTGGAAGACAAGTTCGAGAACATGGGTGCCCAGATGGTGAAAGAAGTTGCCTCCAAGGCTAACGACGCCGCCGGTGACGGCACCACCACCGCAACCGTATTGGCACAAGCCATCGTTAACGAAGGTCTGAAGGCTGTTGCCGCCGGTATGAACCCGATGGATCTGAAGCGCGGTATCGACAAAGCGGTTACCGCTGCCGTTGAAGAGCTGAAAGCGCTGTCTGTACCGTGCTCCGACTCTAAAGCTATCGCTCAGGTTGGCACCATCTCCGCTAACGCCGATGATACCGTTGGCCAGCTGATCGCTGAAGCGATGGAAAAAGTTGGTAAAGAAGGCGTTATCACCGTTGAAGAAGGCACCGGTCTGCAAGACGAGCTGGATGTGGTTGAAGGTATGCAGTTCGATCGCGGCTACCTCTCTCCGTACTTCATCAACAAGCCGGAAACTGGCGCCGTAGAACTGGAAAGCCCGTTCATCCTGCTGGCTGACAAGAAGATCTCCAACATCCGCGAAATGCTGCCGGTGCTGGAAGCCGTCGCGA
>JAHHRG010000162.1 GCA_020025965.1 Sutterella sp. | reverse complement strand
GGCAGTGATCTGGAGTTCCAGCTTTTCTACGGCACCCGTTCCCTCCATTTATATAATGAGACGCCTTCCACCATTCTCATGCTCACCAATCAGGGCTACCGTCTGGACACCCGGACGATGCAGGTGGAGCCGTTGGGATTCGATGTGCAGAACGGCGTGGACAACCTCATTTGGGCGGGAGACTACGGCCCGTACATGATCTTCTATAACGACAGGAGCATCTACCGCCTGCGCAAAGGCGACCAGAATTTCCAGTTGTGGATCAAGATGCCCCGTGGCGTGACGGTGAACTCCGCCTATGTCGCTTCTGACGGACGCGTCTGGTTGGGCACTGTACAGGGACTGGCTTATGCCGACTTCGGTAAGGCGGAACTGCATCCCGTGCCCTCTGATCTGTTCAAGGAAGTCACGGCTGTTCTTCCTGATACGAAAGGCCGCGTGTGGATCGGAGCGGGCAACAAGTTCTTTGCCTATTTCATCGCGAAGAACCAATTTGCTCTGTTCGGGGAGTCCGACGGCGTCATTCCCGACCGTTATCTGAAGAATTCGGGTCTCGTTACCCGACAGGGCGATGTGCTTCTGGGCGGTAACCGCAGCATCCTGATGATCGACAAGTCTTATGAACTTGACAACATCGACCAACCACAGGTCGAGCTGAAAGAAGTCCGCATCGACGATGAATTTCTGCCGGTGCAGGGCGAGGACGAGGTGCCTTCGATCGAAGTGCCGAGCGGAAGCAAGACCGTGGAACTCAAAGTCGAAGCCATTTTCGACGATATCCTCCGTCCGAAAATCTACAAGTACGAGATCAAGGGCGCGAACGAGCAGACGGTCATCACGTATTCCCCCGTGCTGCGTTTCCATTCGTTTGTGCCGGGCGAAAGCGAGGTCTACCTGTCGTGCGGTACGAAAGAAGGCAAATGGGGCACGCCGGTCAAACTGGCTGAAATCGATTTCCTCACGCCGTGGTATCAGACCACGTGGTTCTACCTCCTGGTCGTGGCGGTCCTCCTGCTTGCCGCTTTCTTCATTCTCAGAAATATTCTGCGACGCGCCGAAGAGCAAATGCAGTTCCAGTTGAAAGAGAAGGAAAAAGAGGTCTATGCCAAGAAAGTCACCTTCCTCATCAACATCAACCACGAACTCCGTACGCCGCTCACGCTGATCAACGGTCCGTTGCAGCGCATCATCCGTACGATGCCCGCTTCCTCCTCGATTTACGGCACGCTGTGCAAGGTGTACAGGCAGACGGAACGCATGAAAAACCTGCTCAACATGGTGCTGGACTTGCGTAAAATGGAGGAAGGCGAAAGCACGTTGGACATCCACCCGCACGAGGTCAATGACTGGATCGCACATATCGTGGACGACTTCACATTT
>JAHHRG010000161.1 GCA_020025965.1 Sutterella sp. | reverse complement strand
GGCGGGTCTTCGGGTACGTGAAATAAAGACGGCGTCGAGATGTGAGAATCGTACGGATAAGGTACTGCTTTTCCTTTTCTAACGCATGCTCATCTTTGGCAAGGTTACTCGGGCACTCCCCTTCGGTCATCCCCATTACGAAGACGACATCACGTTTTAAAAGGTCCTGCGTCGGGAACGTAGAAAGGAAGATTTTATTGGGGACAGATTCATGCAATCCGTTCATATAGAAGTAATCACGGAATTTAAAGAAGGTTTTATTCCACCCCTCATTCAGGAAAAGGTTATTCGCCTTACGTAATGACGTAATGTCGTCTAACGCCCTGGCGAAGAAGAATCGTTCGTCAGTCGTTAGAGGCTTACGCTCTGCAGCTTCAATGAGCTCACGCTCCACGTTGGCGAGCATCGGTTGCAGGTCAAACTCCCCGTCCTTGATGCTGAGCGTTTCCTTAATGGCCGTGAGACACCCTGTAAGCCTCTCGTCGGTCGACGATTGCAACGCTTCGATGAGGCGCTCAAAGAAGGTCTCTCTCGGCGTGATGTCAATGTCGAGCCCCAATTCATGAACTAAACGTTTGCGCTCTTTGTCGTAGCTCTCTAACGCGATAATTCGCGTGGTGTAGAGAATCGCTTTACCGACGGGGCTGTCCGGCTCGAAGTCGCCGAGTTGGCTCGCAATCTGAAGCGAGAAACCTTCAGCATCGAGTCTTGAGAGCATTTTCTGTAAGCTCGTTTTATTTCGAGCCAGAATGGCGATTTGCTTAGGCTGTAACGCTCCCCCGAACTCTATGGACGGCTCTAACGCTTGGAGCCGAGCAATTTCGTCGAGGATCCATTGGACCTCTTCCGCTTCATCGTTTAAGGCGTGCACCGACACCTCCCCTTTAAAGAGCGGAGGGTATTTCGCTTCAATGTTCGGGTGCAAGGCTGCGGCCGCATCGACTACCGCTTGCGAAACGTCGAGCGACTGTGTGAATTCAAAAACTTTAGGATTGAAGTCGCGCTTAAAGGTCTGCTCAAACGGCGACTCTCCAGCGTCGGGACTCCCCTCTTCGCTATGACGTTCTCCCACCATGACCATTTCATGTTTATCCAACGGGTTAATGCCGCGAATAAGGTACAAAAACGTATAGTCGGCGCTGGTTAACTTGTCGGCTTCGAACACGTAGAAAAGCGGCCAGCGTACGCGATCCGCCCACGCACCGCGGTCGCATTGGCGCAGCAGTGCAATGCTCCCTTGAATGGTATTGTCTCGGTCTCGCAGGTTAAACGTTTCTAAAGCGTCTTGGTAGTCGTTATAAAGGGCCCAAAGTGCCGGATCATTCAGACGTTCACAAACTTCGTGTTTCGCCAATTCTTCCTGATTGATGGCGGAAACTTGATCAAAGAATCGCGTTA
>JAHHRG010000160.1 GCA_020025965.1 Sutterella sp. | reverse complement strand
TTTCTCCGGCGCAGGCGGCGGATGCGCCGAAGCAAGGGGTTGACTTGAATGAAGTTAATACGGAACTCAGTGGATTTTTTGATCCGTTGCCGAAAGGTGATGCCAATGACAAGTATTTGTCGAGGTTTGAAAACATCAATGCATCGTTATCTTCGACGGCGACTAAGGATGACCCCAAGAACAACGCCTTACTGCGTTTTGATGCCACGGATCAACAGGCGTTAAAAAGTGACAAGCCTAAACAATTCACAATCCAGGCAAAAAACGTGACGTTAACGAACAATGATGTCGCCGCATCCGTCCTATTGATGGATAACGGCGCTAAAGACATCAAAGTCTTTTTGGGGACGGAACAGACGCCTTTAGAGAGCCTAACCATTAAGAGCGTTGCCCAAAATAAAACCACTGCTGTCTTAGCGCTTCAACTCTCCCAAGGTAGTCAAGTCAACCTCTACGCCAAGAAAATTCATTTAGAAAGTCTTCCGGCTGACGATAAGGCGAAGGGGCGTAATGTTTTGGGCTTTTATGGTGAGGCCGACGCGATTTCTCAACAAAACCAGATCAATGTCGAAGCCACTGACTCCATCGTGATTAACGGCAACATTGGCAATGGTGTCGCCTTGGGCTATGACTTTAAGTCCAAGAAGAAGGACGTGTTAAATGACGTAGGCGGGATGTTCTACCGTGGAGAAAAGAACGCGATCCACATTAATCAAATCGACAAGAACAATCCGACCGTACAGATCAAGGGCACGATTGCGACGAACAACTCTAACCGCGGTCGTGACAATCAGGTTTTAGTTCGTATGACGACCAAAGAGTCGTTTTTAGAGGGGCAGATTATTGATTACTTCTTCCCGCCTTTAACAAAGGATGAGGGGACTAAGTTAGAACTTTCTAACGGTGCTACGTGGCGCTTAACCAATGGGGACTCCAAAGAAGCCATTGCTTCGCAGTTAAATACCCTCACGTTAAATGCGGGGAGTCAGGTTATTTTCGATCGTCCGACGGGGGGCTTTAAAAAGATCGTCGTGCATCATGACTTGAAGTCGACAGAGAAGAACTTAGAGGGCGGCACCTTGGTCATGCATATCGACCCCACTCAGAAGGATAAGTCGGATCAATTCTGGGTTCATGGCGAACATACCGGTACGCACTACATCGCCTTTGATAAGCGTCCTGACGATGAACGTGCCGATGGCACCAAGCTCGTCTTTGTGGGGACAGAGAAGGGTGAATTCAAACTCACGGATGCCCCGAACGAAAACGTCTTCGTGAAGTATTCATTAGAGAAGGAAACGAACCCGAAGGATCAAAAGACCGTCTGGTTCCTGAAGGCCTCTAAACAAACGCCTAAGCTCGTGCCGCAGGTCTTGGACTATGCCCGCGACAAGTATGCGTTATTGCTCC